>NZ_JANXCG010000004.1 GCF_025060375.1 Meiothermus sp.
GTCTTGCCTGAAGTCGCCGGGAGCCGCAGGCAGGCGCCTAGGGTAAGGCCCATGACTGGGGCTAAGTCGTAACAAGGTAGCTGTACCGGAAGGTGCGGCTGGATCACCTCCTTTCTAAGGAGTACGCGCCGTAAAGGCGCACTCAAAAGCTACCCAACCTGCGCTTTTCGGGTTTCCACCCACCCCTGCATGGGGTGGGTTTTCCTTTTTTGCCTCCTGCAGGCGTCCCGGACTTGGTACCAGCGCGCTAGCCCTATGGTGCCCGCGCCCTTGGGGATGAGCGGCTTCCCGGTTCAGAATCTCTGGGCGGGAATCAGGTGAGCGGGGCTTTCCCTGGTTCCCTGGATGTGGGGGCCAGCCTTCCCCTGCTCGCCCTGGCCGGCGTGCAGGCCTGCTGGCTGGGCTAGACCCCTTCCACCTCTTCCCTGCCCTCGCCGACCCCCGAAGGGGCCCCGCTGAGCTTTCCGGCTCCTGGTCCCAATGGCCTTTTGGTCCGCACCGAGCTGGCATAGGATGCAGCTATGCTGCTTTTGGGAAAGGTCACCACGTTGAGCGAGTTTGGAGAGGCCGAGGCGGTTTTCGTACAAAATGGCCGGATTGCCGACCTAGGGAGCCGGGAAGAGCTCGGCGCCCGGTACCCAGGTGCCCCCCGGTACACTTTCGAGGCGATCACCCCAGGGCTGCACGAGGCCCATGCCCACCCCCAGCTCTGGGGACAGCAGCTCGAGAGCCTTGACCTGCAAGGCCTCACCGAGCCAGAAGCGGTGGCCCAAAAGGTAGCCGAGAGGGCCCGCCAGCTACCCCCGGGCCGCTGGATACGGGGGGCAGGCTACCTGTTCCGGGCATACCCCACCCGCCGTCTGCTGGACGAGGCAGCCCCCCATCACCCGGTCTACCTTCAAAGCCGCGACCTGCACTCGGCCTGGGTCAACAGCCTGGCCCTGTCCCTGGCTGGGATTGGAGCAGAAACCCCCGACCCTCCCGGAGGAGCCCTGCTCCGCGACGAGCACGGTGCGCCCACCGGCTACCTCCTGGAAAACGCCCAGGCCTTGGTGGGCCGGTTGCTGCCCGCACCAGGGAAGGCCGAGCTGAAGCGGGGCCTTGAGGACCTGGCGCGGCGGGGCTACACCGCGGTGCACCACATGGGTTGGTGCCGTTTTGAGCTAGCCCTAGCCCTAGCCGACGAGCTCCCCGTGCGGCTCTGGTGGGCTCTGGACCGCGACCAGTGGCTCGAGGCCCCTGCCGGCTGGCACGGGGACAGGCTGGAGTTTGCGGCGGTCAAGTTTTTCGCCGACGGAGCCCTGGGCAGCCGCACAGCTTGGATGCTCGAGCCCTACCCAGACGGCTCCACAGGAATGATGCTAGAGGCGCCCGAGCAGATCGAGCAGGAGGGCCGGAGGGTCCTGGAGGCCGGGCTTGGCCTGACGGTTCACGCAATCGGGACCCGGGCGGTGCGGGAGGTGCTGGAGGTCTTTCACCGCCTAAAGCCTTGGGCGCGGCGCCCTTTCCGCATGGAGCACGTTCAGCACGTGCGGGACGCGGAACTACCACGCTTCACTGGCCTGCCCCTAGCCCTCTCCCTCCAACCCATGCACCTCCTAGACGACGCTGAGCTGGTGCGGCGGCACCAACCAGGGCGGGAGGCCGAGGCCTTCCGCCTGCGCGACCTGTGGAACACCGGGTTGCCGGTAGCCTTCGGCTCGGATGCCCCGGTGATGCCGCCAATTTTCGAGCTCAACCTACGGGCCGCCACCCAGCACCCTCTGAACCCCAGGCAAAACCTGAGCCCACAGCAGGTGCTCTGGGCCCACACCCGAGGGGCGGCCCTGGCCGCGGGCTGGCTCGAGCACGGCCATATCCGCCCCGGGGCCCCCGCCGACCTCACCCTGTGGGAGGGCGGACGGCCGATTGGCCGGGTTTTCGCCGGGCGGCTCGAGGTGGGCTGACCCGGCCCCCGGGGGTGGGGTTGAGGGCTATAGTTTAGCTATGCCCAATGCCATAGACCGCTTCCTGGAGCAAAACCTCGAGGTCTACCTGCAGGAAACCATCCAGCTTTGTGCCCAGCCCAGCGTCTCGGCCACCGGGGAGGGGGTGCGGGAATGCGCCGAGCTGGTGGAGCAAATCCTGCGCAAACACGGCTTTGAGACCCAGAAGTTTGAGGGCTACGGCAATCCAGTGGTGGTGGGCCGGGCCAAGGGCCGCTCCGAGCGCACCCTGCTCTTCTACAACCACTACGATGTGCAGCCCCCCGAGCCCCTGGAGCTTTGGGACTCGCCCCCCTTCGAGCCACAAATCCGCGAGGGCAAGCTCTACGCTCGCGGAGCCAAGGACGACAAGGGGGAGTTCATGGCTCGCCTCGCCGCGGTGGACGCGGTGCGGGCTGCCCACGGGGGGGAGTTGCCCTGTGGGGTGCTCTTCGTGGTAGAGGGCAACGAAGAGGTGGGCAGCCCCGGCATTGCCCGGTTCGTGCAGGACCACCTCGAGCTGCTCCGTTGCGATGGGGCCATCTGGGAAGAGGGGGGTGTTGACTTCGAAGGGCGACCCGGCACCTCGCTGGGGCGGCGGGGAATTCTGGCCGTGGAGCTCGAGGTCCAAACCCTCTCCCGCGACGCCCACTCCGGCAACGCCCACATCCTGCCCAGCGCCGCTTGGCGTATGGTGCGGGCCCTGGCCTCCCTCAAAGACGAGAACGAGCGCATCCTGATTCCCGGCTTCTACGACCATGTGCGCCCCGTTTCGGAGGGAGACCTCGAGCTGCTGCGCCGGCTACCTGACCTCGAGCCCCACCTGCGCGAGACCTTTGGGGTGCGGGGCTTTGTGAACAACCTGAGCGGCTTCGAGTTGCGCAGGGCCGTCTTCAACCCCACCTGCAACATCCAGGGCATCACCACCGGCTACCAGGGGCCCGGCAACAAGACCGTTATCCCGGCCAGAGCCTCGGCCAAGCTGGACTTCCGGCTGGTGCCGGACCAAGACCCCACCGACATCCTGCAGAAACTGCGGGCCCATCTAGACGCCGAGGGCTTCACCGATGTCCGCATCACCCACGCCGACCACATGTTCCCGGCCCGCTCCGACCCCAAGCACCCCCTGGTGCAGCTCGCGGCCCGGACGGGCGAGGAGGTCTACGGAAAGCCCTACCAGCTCATCCCCCTCACCGGCGGCAGCTCGCCCGTGTATGCCTTTTCCAGGCCCTTGGGCATCCCGGTAATTGACGCGGGGGTGGGCTTCGGCATCACCAACCGCACCCATGCCCCCAACGAGAACATCCGCCTCCAGGACTTCCACAACGCCGCACGGCACATCGCCCGCATTCTGGACGGATTTGCAGCTCTCTAAGACGCGGGAAGCCCCGCTTCCCGGTCGGCTCGGCACCCGAGTGGAAGCACCGGCAGACGCTTGGCCGGTAGGAGGCTCGAGGCCATTGGCAAGGGACAAACCCTGTGCTACCCTCTAGTCCGGCCCTATGGACTACCGCAGGGTGCTGGAGCGGCTTTCCTTCCTGCCCGACCTCCATCTGGTGGGGGGTGCGGTCCGGGATATCCTCCTGGGGCTGGAGCCCGAAGACCTGGACTTCGCCACCTCGGCCCCACCCGAGGAGGTCATTCAGCTTGCCCAGCAGCACGGCCTGGGGGTAGCGCCGACAGGTATTGAGCACGGCACAGTCGCGATCCTAATCGATCACCACCCCTACGAGGTCACCACATTCCGGCGCGACGTGGAGACCTACGGGCGAAAGGCCAAAGTGACCTGGGGTCAGAGCATAGAGGAGGACCTGGCCCGCCGCGACTTCACCATAGGGGCCATCGCCATGGACGCGCAGGGACGGGTTATTGACCCCTATGGTGGCAGACGGGACATGGAGATGGGGGTGATCCGGGCAGTGGGCAACCCCCTCGAGCGCTTCCGGGAGGACTACCTGCGGGTGATTCGGGCGGGGCGGTTCGCCGCGCGCTACGGCTTCCAGATAGAGGGAGAAACCCTGAAGGCCGCCCGCGAGGCCGCACCGGAGGTGCTCGCCCATGTGGCCGTGGAGCGGGTCACCGCAGAGTTTAACAAGGCCTTCGCCGCACCGCCACCTGCCCAGCCCAGCCGCTTCCTCCGCTACCTCTACGAGCTGGGAATCCTCCAGCGGCTCATCCCGGAGTTTGAGGACAACCACCTCCTCCTGCAAAACCCTCACTGGCATCCAGAAGGCGACGTGCTCACCCATGTGCTGCAGGTGGTGGACCGCGCCCCTCCGCCCTACCGGTGGCACGCCCTCCTGCACGACATCGGCAAGCGGGACACCGCCCGTTGGAGGCCGGAGGGTTGGTACAGCTTTCCCGGCCACGAGCGGGTGGGCGCGGCCCTCATCCCCCGCATTGCCCGCGACCTCCGCCTGCCTAACCAGCTGCGCGATGAGCTGGTGGTCACCACCGGCTTGCACATGGTCCCGGTTCTGACCAAGCCCACCCCCGCTGCCATCCGACGCTTCCAGGCCCAGGCCGGACCCTACCTGCAGGCCCTCAAGGCCCTGTTCGAGGCCGACGGGGCCGGGCGCAGGCCCAAGGAGGCCTGGGCCTTCTTCGAGCCTCAGCCGGTACCGGTCCAGCCCGTCCTGATGGGGCGGCACCTCATTGAACGGGGCCACCGCCCTGGAAAGGAGTTTGGGTCCATCCTGAAGGCCGCCTATGAGCATCAGCTCGAGACTGGGGAAACCGATGTGGAAAAGCTCTACCGGGCCGCCTTGGCGCGGTGCTCGCAAGGGTAGGCCACAAGCCCATGGCCGCAAAGCGCTCCCCGAGCTATGCTCGAGGTATGTCCATACCCGTGGTCTTCCTACACGCCTTCCCCTACGGCCCAACCATGTGGGAGCCCCAGCTCGAGGCGGTTCGGGGCCACCCCGTCCTGCTGCCGGACATCCTGGGCTTTGAGAGCCTGGAACGGGCCGCAGCCCACGTGCTGGTGGAGATGGACCAGCGGGGCTGGCAGAAGGCGGTCTTCGTGGGCCTTTCAATGGGGGGGTACGTGATCTTCAGGCTCTGGAACCTGGAGCCGGAGCGATTTTCGGGCATGGTGCTGGCCGATACCCGGGCCACCCCAGATACCCCCGAGGGACAGCGGCTGCGGCTAGAACAGGCCGAGCGGGTGCGAAAGGAGGGGATGTCCTTCTTCCCCGAAGCCACCCTCAAGAGCCACCTAGGCCCCACCAGCCACGCCCAGCGGCCTGAGGTGGTGGCATGGGCACGCCAAGCCCAGCTCCAGGCCGAGCCCCTTCGCGTGGCCAAAAGCCTGGAGGCGCTGGCCCAACGCCCCGACTCCACCCCCCTGCTCCCCAGCATCTCGGTACCGACCCTGGTGCTGGTGGGGGAGGAGGATACCCTAACCCCTCCCGGTGAGGCCCGGAACATGGCCGCACGGATTCCGGACAGCCGGATGCTCATCCTGCCCGAGGCCGGGCACCTGTCCAGCCGGGAGAACCCCAAGGCCTTCAACACCGCCCTGCGCGGCTTTCTGCGCGAGCTTCAGGTGTAGGGGCCGGTCTGGCTAAGCCGGAGGGACAAGCAGTCCTCCAGAGCCAGGGGGGACTGGGTCTGCAACCGCTCCCGCAGGGCCTCCTGGGGCCATATCCGGCCCAGCACGCGGCCGAGCTGGGCCCGGTAAGGGGTGGGCAGCCCGGCGCTGCTCTGCAGCTTCTTCCACGCCGCCTCCTCCTGACCCAGGCCCAGGAGGGCCTGGGTCTCCAGCCCCAGCTTCCAGGCCTGCACCCCGGGGTCCTGCAGCTCCCCGATCTGGACCACCTGGGCCAACGCCTCGGCCCACTTCTCCTGCCTGGCCAGGGTCTCGGCGTAGCCCAGCCGGGCCTGAGCCTGGAAGTAGGGATCGTTTTGCTTCAGATAGCCCTGCATCATCTGCTCGGCCTGGTCGGCGGGGAGCAACAAGGAGAGCTTCAGGGCCACGTCTATCGCCAAGGCGACGTAGCGGTCACCGGGGAGTTGCTTGGTGGAAAGCTCGCGCTCGAGCTCCCGCAGAATGCGCAGGGCATCAGGGGCCTGCTGTCCGCCCACATAGGGCGGCAGGTAGGGCAGCCCACAGGCCCGCACCCAGTAGGCCACCGCAATGCGGTAGAGGGTGCGGCGGTGCCGGTAATGGGCCTCTTCTGGACGCTCCTTCACCTCGCGCAGGTAGCGCTCGGCCTGGGCCAGGAGCTCGAGGGCCTCCAGGGGCCGGCCCCGGGCCAGCTCGAGCACGCTGGCCTCGCTCATGGCTCGAGCCCGGATAAACTCGTCGGTGGCCTCCTGGATGGACTGGTAGAGGCACCGCTCCGCCTCAGCAAAGTTGCCGATGCGCCTCAGCACGCTGCCGAAGCGGGCCCGTACCCGGGCCACCTCCTCGGGCGGGGCCCCAGAAGACTCCAAGGCGGCCAGTCCCTGGCGCATATGGGCCTCAGCCTCGTAGACCCGCCCGATCCGCAGGAGCAGGTCCCCCGACTGGTAGCGGGCCCGACCCACCAGAAGGGGGTCGTGGCTGACCTGGCGTAGCGCGCTCAAGGCCTCCTCAAAGCGGCCCGCGTCCTTGGCCACCAGCCCCTGCCAGAGCCGCACCCGGTCAGCCAGGAAGGGGGGAATAGGCAGGGCCAGGGCCTGTTGCACATAGGCCTCGGCCTGAGCGTAGTCGCCCTGCCAACGTTCCACGGCGGCCCAGACCAAAAGCCCCTCAGCCCCAATCTCGCCCGAGAGCGCCTCCGGAGGGGGCAAAAGCTCCAGGGCTGCGGTGAAGTTCCCCGCGTCCACCCGGGCCTCAGCGGCCTTGACCCTGGCCCAGGCCTGGATGCTGGAGTCGGCCGAGCGGAAGAGAACCTCCAGGGCCTCCAGGGCCTCAGGGTGGGCGTACTGGCCCAGCACCGCCCGGTAGCGCACCACCGCCATAGCCAGCCGCTCCCGCTCGGCAGAGGGCCAGCCCTTGGACTCAGACCAGAGGTTGGGCAGAAGGGCCAGGCGGCTTGGGTCTTCGGAAAGAAGCTCCAGCAGCCGATCCAAGCGACCAGCCCCCCAGGCGTGGTGGAGCTGGCGGAAGAGGTCGTTCTTGAAGTAGTCCAGGGCCAGAAGGTGAAGCTTGCGGGCCTCCCGCTCAGGCACGCTGGGCAGGAGGGTCCGCAGGGCAGGCCGGACCTTGCCCTCGCCCAAGGGGGCCAAAAGGGCCCGTTCAGCCTGGGAAAGGTGCTCCAGTCCTTTACCTAAAGCCTTCTCCAGAAGGGGTACGGGAATCCCCGGGTCAGCCTCCGGCGAGAGCACCGCCAGCGCGTGCAGGATGGGCCTCAGAGCGGTGTCCTGGGCCAGGTTGGGCGCGCTGCCCTGGGTCTGAGCTGCCTCCAGCAGCACCAGCCGGGAAAGCTCGGCGAAGTTGCGCCCAGCCTGGTTGACCAGCGCCTCCACCCGCTCAGGGGGCAGGTCGGGCAGCCGGTCTTTCACGTAGCGGCGGGCCTCGGCCCGGCTAGGGGCCGAAAGGGGGTGCCAGGCCAAGTTGGGCGGAGGCTCGGAGAGCCCAGCCAAGAAGGGAATGGTAAGCCGGCGGAGCAGCGGCTCGATCCAGGCCGAGAGACCCACCGGGTTGCCCTGGGCATCGCGCAGGCTCAGACCGCCAAGCTGCCCTTCCCTCTCAGCCCGAAGCAGAAGGGGCCTTCCGCAGGCGTTGAGGGCCCGGGCCAGCTCGTTTCTGAGCTCGTCCTGCAAAGCAGCCTGCAGGGCGTAGGGCTGGGTGGGGGAAAGCTGGGAGAGGATGCCCTCCAGTTCCACCCCCAACCGCTCAGCCAGAGGGTGCAGGTGGGGGGCCAGCTCCCCTCCCAGGTTCACCATCAGGCAGTCAGGCACCGCCCGCTGGACCGCTGAGAGCAGCACCCCCTTGCCAGTGGCCGGCCCCCCCACCACCACCATCTGCGGCTTATCGCCCTGCTCTAGGGCCCGCAAAAAGCGGCGGAAAAGCCTGCGCTTGTCCCGCCCGAGGGCCCGCCGGGCCGACTCCAGGGCCAGCTCTGAGGGAAGGGGCGGTGGCTCCAGCCCCACCTCGGTGTACAAATCGCAGAGAACCTCAAACAGCCTCAGCTTCTCCTCTGGGCTTCCCAGGTCCTTGTACAGGATGTTGCGCACCGTTCCAGCCCGCCCACCCCGCTCGGCCACCGCAGCCTCGAGCCAGCGCAAGCTCCCCTTCTTTCCTCGGTGGTCGCGCCCGGTAAGGTGGGGGCGCAGGGTCTCCAGGTGGGCCTGCCAGAGTGTACTCACCTCTCCCACAATAAATACACCCTACTGCGGTGTAGTGTAGCAAGCAACACCCTACTGGACCAGCTCCACCTCGAGGTTCTTGTTCTCCGGTATCCGGATGGGGGCGCTCAGGCTCTGGTAGCCAGGGGCCTCAACCCGCAGGGTGTACTCCCCCGCCTCGAGCAGAAAGCTGGAGCGCTCGAGCCGGCTACTGGCCACCTCCTCTTCGCCCCGAAAAACGCGAACCGTAGGGTTGGGCGCATTCACGCGAACGCTCAGAAGACAGGGGCAGACCGGCTCCACCTCGCGCACAGCGCCCGAGGTAGGGGCCTCGGGTGCCGGGGGGACTGGCTCAGGCGAGGGGAAGGCTGGCGCAGTGGGCTCGGGCGTCGGCACCGCAGGCGGGGCGGCCTGGGGCTCTTCCGAAGGATTGGGAATGGTCCCCGAGGCGAGCAGGTTGGGGCTGCCGCTGTTCAGAAGCACAACGCTGCCAAAGCCCGCCAGCCCCAGCAGAACGGCCAGGGCCGCCGCCCAGCCCGCCAGGCGGCTCCTGAGGTTTAGCAGGGCCCAAACCAGAAGCAAAACCCCCAGCACCCCCAGTACCCAGAAAACCAGGTGGCCGTATTGCTGGTGCAACCAGGCCCCTCCCAGGCCAAAAAGACCCACCAGAAGGCCAAATCCCATCCAGGCCAGCCCACCCCTGGACAGGCGGGTAAGGCCAAAGAGCACGAACAATACCCCTAAAACACCCAAAATCCATAGGAACAGCGCGCTCATCCCCACTCCTTTCGCAAAAACCACGCACCAGATACTCTAGCATCCCTCGATGAGATGGACTTCGCCAAACAATAAGGAAGGACCCCGGACTCCGGGGCGGCGGTTCCTGCCAAACCTTCAGGCCTGGGGCGTGATCATCGGCGTTTTTTCGTCGGTAGTCTGAAGGTGGGCCCGCTCGATGAGTTCCCTCTCCCAGCCCAGATAGTACTGCTTGACAACCTCAGAGGCGGTATCTTCGGTCAGGTACTTGACGTTAGAGTACAGGGGGGCCTTGTAGTCCTTCACCCTACCGCTCCGCAGCGCCTCAATCACCTGCCGGATGCCCTGCTCCACCGTCCACTGGGGTTCAAAGCCCAGCACGTTGCGAATCTTGGAGAAGTCCACCCGGTAGTTGCGCCGGTCCCCATCCCGACCGGAGTCAATCAGCTCAGCATCCGGCACCAGCTTCTTAACCAGCTCCCCCACCATGCCCAGCGTCATGTTGCCCTCATTGCTGCCCACGTTGAAGGTCTGGTTGTGCACCAGCTCCTTGGGGGCCTCCACGGCCAGGAGAACCGCCCGGGCAGCGTCGTCCACATGGACGAAGGGCCGCCACTGGTCCCCTCCGAATACGGTGATCTTCTTCTCCACCACTGCCTTGGCGGTAAGCAGGTTGACCACCAGGTCAAACCGGGTGCGGCCCGAAAGGCCGTAGATGGTGCCAAAGCGCAGGATCACCACTGAGAAATCATCGCTTTGCAACTTGTGCAAAACCTGTTCGGAGGCAATCTTGCTTCGGGCGTAAAGGGAAACCGGGTTCAGGCTGCTGCGCTCGTTGAGGACCATGTCGCTGGCCCCGTAGACCGAGCAGGTACTGGCGAAGATAAAGCGGCGCACCCCCATCCCCTTGGCTATCTCGGCGATGGTGCGGGTAGCCACCAGGTTGATCTCGATGGTGAGGTTTTCGTCCAGAGCGCAGGCCGGGTCGCCCACCAGACCGCCCAGGTGGACCACCGTATCCACCCCCCGCATGGCCTGCACCACCTTGTCGACCTGGCGGAAGTCAGCCTGGATAATCTCCAGGTTGGGGTGGTGCAGCACGTCGGCGATGGGCTCCTTGCCAAACATCAGCAGGTCCAGCAAGCGCACCTGGTAGCCGCGCTCGAGCAGGCGCGGCAGGAGGGCCGATCCGATGTAGCCCGCCCCCCCTATGACCAGGATGGTGCGGTCGTTGCCGCTAGGGGAAGGAGCGGGGTTGCCCTTACCCTCGGAGCGGGCCTTGCGCTGGAGCTCCAGGAGGTACCAGTAGTGCACCCAGGCCCGGGCACCAAGGACAAGCCCCAGGGTGAAGAGGAGGCTCAGCAAGACCACCGCGCTGGGGGGGTCGGCAATGAAGGGCAACATGAACACCGTAAAGCCGTAGAGGAGGTAGGTCAAAACCACAGCCTGGGCCACCACCAGCATCTTGTAGCGGCCCCGGTAGGCCCGGCTGCGGGTGTAGAAGCCGCTGGCCGCAAAGACCACGAAGCTTAGCGGCATCAGCAAGGCAAGGCCCTGCAGAAACGCCGGAAGGTACTGCCCGAGTATGCCCGGGCCAGCCCCAGAACCGTAGGCCAGCAGGAGGTACAGGCCCGCGGCCGCAGCAAAGCTAAGGGCCACCATCACCTGATCGGCCAAGACCCGCAGAACTACATCCGCACTGAAGCGCAATCCCTTGAGGTTCTGCAACATCGCTCCTCCTCAGCGCGTGGCCTCCTCCATAACCCTCTCCACCGCGTCCGCAACAGCCCGCATGTGCTCCAGGCCCAGCGTAGGGTGCACCAGGAACATCAGCGCGGTCTCCCCCAGTTCCTTGGCCACCGGCAACCGCTCGGCGGGCTGCCATCCCCGTCGGGTGAAGGCTTTCTCTAGGTAGACCTCGCTGCAACTACCCGTGCTGCAGGGTATTCCCGCCTCTGAAACGGCTAGCATAATCCGGTCGCGGTTCCAACCCGGCTTGAGCATCTCCGGGCGCACATAGACGTAGTACTTGTAGTAGGCGTGGTACAAGTCGGCTGGCACCTCGGGAACCCGCAGGGCAGGAATCTGACGGAAGCGCTCGCTCAGGTAGTGTGCGTTTTCCCGGCGCTTTTCCACCCAGGCGTCCAGCTTGCGCAGGGCAACCCGCCCTATGGCTGCTTGTACCTCGAGCATCCTCCAGTTGGTGCCAAAGTCCTCGTGCAGCCAGCGATAGCCCGGGGGGTGCTGGCGGCGGTAGACCGCGTCGTAGCTTTTGCCGTGGTCCTTGAAGCTCCAAGCCCGCTCCCACAGCGCATCGTCGTTCAAGGTGAGCATGCCCCCCTCGCCGCCGGTGGTCAGGATCTTGTCCTGGCAGAAGCTCCAGGCCCCAGCGTGACCGATGGAGCCCACGCTTCGGCCCTTGTAGCGGGCTCCGTGGGCCTGGGCGCAGTCCTCTATCACCCAGAGGTTGTACCTTCGCGCCAGGGCCATAATGCCGTCCATATCCGCAGGCCATCCCGCCAGGTGCACCACGACGATGGCTTTGGTGCGGGGGGTGATGACCTTCTCAATGCTCTCTGGGGTAATCAGACCGCTGTTGCGGTCGACATCGGCGAAGACCGGCCGCGCCCCTCGCATCACCGCCGCGCTGGCCGAGGCGATGAAGGTGCGGGGGGTGGTGATCACCTCGTCTCCCTCCCCTATCCCCATGGCGTAGAGGGCCAGCTCGAGGGCAACCGTGCCGTTGTGCAGGGCAACGGCGTGCTTGGTACCCACGTACTGGGCGAACTCCCGCTCAAACAGGCGGCCTTCTTCTCCAGTCCAGTAGTTCACCTTGCCCGACCGGAGAACCCTTACCGCCGCTTCAATCTCATCCGCCTCGAAATGGGGCCAAGGGGCAAAGGGTGGGGCGCTGGAAAGGTTGCTGACCATGGGAAGCTCCTCACGGGGGGAACGCCCCCATCTGGGATACGAGACCCAGGGTAGGGCAGTGGGCGTTATGGGCGCGTTATTCGCCCAAAGATGCGGCACATACATGCATTGTTGCGCTCGTTACAGCCCCTAGCAAGGGTTCTTGGCCGGGCAACACAGCGGTAACGTGGTCGATAACGTCGGCCCCGGCAAGGCTGCTCACCTTCGTGTATTTTGTTGCCATGCAGACCTTCAGAGCCTTGGTGGTGGAATCGGGCGACCCCCAAAGCGCGCGCATCCGGCAGGCCAGGCTGGACGAGTTGCCGCCAGGGGATGTGCTGGTGCGGGTGGCCTACAGCAGCCTCAACTACAAGGACGGACTGGCCATCACGGGAGCAGGCAAGGTGATCCGCAGCTTCCCCATGGTGCCAGGCATCGACCTGGCCGGGGTGGTGCTGGAGTCGGATGCGCCCGACTTCAAGCCAGGGGACCCGGTGCTGCTTACCGGCTATGGCATCGGCGAGCGGCACTGGGGTGGAATGGCCGAGCTGGCCCGGGTGCGCTCGGAGTGGCTGGTGCCCCTACCCCAGGGGCTCACGCTCAAAGAGGCGATGGGGATTGGGACCGCGGGGTTTACCGCCATGCTGGCAGTAATGGCCCTCGAGGCCCACGGGGTCGACAAATCCCGGGAGCTGCTGGTTACCGGAGCGGCCGGCGGGGTGGGCAGCCTGGCGGTGGCCCTTCTGGCCCAGCTGGGCTACCGGGTGGTGGCCTCCACGGGCCGCCTGGGCGAGGAGGGCTACCTGCGGTCGCTGGGGGCCGGGGAGGTCATTGAACGGAGCCTGCTCAGTGCGCCTGCCCGGCCCCTGGAGTCCGAACGGTTCGCCGGTGCGGTGGACACGGTGGGGGGTGCGGTGCTGGCAGGCGTTCTACCCCGGGTGGCCTATGGGGGCAGCGTGGCCGCCTGCGGCAACGCCGGGGGGGCGAGGCTCGAGACCACCATCTTCCCCTTCATCCTGCGGGGGGTCAACCTGCTTGGGATAGACTCGGTGATGTGCCCCAGGGAGAAACGCCTTCTAGCCTGGCAACGGCTGGCTCAGGAGCTGCCCAAGCCCCTCTTGGGGGCTATGGTGCAAACCGTGGAGCTGGAAGAGGTACCCGCCCTGGCCCAGGCCATCCTGCAGGGCCAGGTACGGGGGCGGGTGGTGGTGCAGCTTTCAACCTAGGCGGCTACGGGTCGCGCAGGTGTTCCAGCACAGCTTCCACCACCTCTTCCAGCCCAATTCCGCTGGTGTCCAGAACCACCGCGTCGGGGGCAGGGACGCTTTGCTTCTGGTCGGCGGCGTCACGCCTCAGGATATCTCCCAGAACGGTCGCAAAATCCGCCTCCCGCTCGGAAACCCGGCGGCGGGCCCGCACCTCGGGGCGCGCGGTCAGGTAGAACTTGTGGCGGGCCTGGGGGAAGACGACGCTGCCCATGTCCCGCCCGTCCACCACAAAGGGTGGAGCAATCCGCCGCAACACCTGGTTGACGTAGGCCCGCACACCGGGGCGCTGGGCCACCGCCGAAACCTGGCGGTCCACCTCCAGGCTGTGTAGGGCTGCGCTGACCTCCTCCCCATCCAAGTAGATTCGGTTCTCCTGAGGGGTAGGCCTGAGCTCAAGGCGGTGCTGCTCTAGATGCCCCTCAATCTCCTCTGGAGAAGCACCTTTTCGCAAACCCAGAAGGGCCACCGCGCGGTACAGCAGGCCGCTGGAAACATAGGGAATACCAAGGCGCTCCGCCACCCGCCGGGCTACGCTGGTCTTGCCCGAGGCAGAGGGGCCGTCTATGGTGATGATAAACGGAGCCCTAGCATCCATCGCGAGGAGCTTCACCGCGAAGCCGGCTTAGGTCTTCCCAAAAGCTCGGGAAGGAGATGCTGGCCCACTGAGCCTCCCGGACCACCACCCCCTTGGGCAAACCGCAGACCGCAAAGGCCATGGCAATGCGGTGGTCGTGGAAGGGTTCCACCACACCCTCCGAGCGCACCCCACCCCCGCGAATCCGCAGCCAGTCTGGCCCCGCCTCCACCCCTACCCCCAGGTGCTCTAGGTTCTTAGCGATAGCGGTGAGCCGGTCGGACTCCTTAACCCGCAGCTCGGAAAGGTTGGGGATGTAGGTCTCTCCCTCAGCCCAGGCCGCAGCTGCGGCCAGAACAGGCACCTCGTCCACCATCAGGGGAATGAGATCCGGGTCCACCGAGACCCCTTTGAGCATCGAGGAGCGGGCCCGTATGGAGCCCACAGGCTCACCCTCCTCCCCTTCGGTCACCTCCCAGGCGAGGTCGGCCCCCATCTCCCTGAGCACCGTGAGCAATCCGGTACGGGTAGGGTTCAGACCCACCCCTTCCAAGACCACCTCCGAATCGGGGGTAATCAGGGCCGCCACCAGGAAAAAAGCCGCGCTGCTGAAGTCACCGGGAACGGTGAGGTCCTTGGCAGCAAAGGGGTCAGCCCGGCGGGTGCGGACCAGGCGGCCCTCTACCTCGAGGGGCAGCCCGTAGTGCCGAAAGAGCCGCTCGGTGTGGTCGCGGGTGGGCGCCGGCTCTACCACCTCGGTATCCTCCTCGGCAAAAAGCCCTGCCAGCAAAACGGCACTTTTGACCTGGGCGCTGGCTACGGGAAGCTCGTAGTGGATTCCCCTAAGCCCCCCGCCCCGAACCGCAAGCGGGGCCAGCCGCCCGTTTTCACGCCCCTCTATCCGTGCCCCCATCTGTCGAAGGGGCGCAGTAACCCGGCCCATAGGCCGCCGCCGCAACGAGTCATCCCCGCTGAGCACTGCAAAAAACTCCTGCCCCGCCAGCAACCCAGCCAAAAGGCGCATCAGGGTCCCAGCGTTGCCGCAGTCCAGCACATCGGAGGGCTCCTGCAGGCGCAAGCCAATTCCCCGTATACGGAAATGCTCGCCCACCTCGGTAATCTCGGCCCCGAGCTGGCGCATGGCCCGGGCGGTGGAAAGGGTGTCCCCAGCCTTGAGGGGGTGGTACAGGGTGCTCTCGCCTTGGGCCAACGACCCCAGCATCAGGCCGCGGTGGGTTACCGACTTGTCACCAGGCACCCGCAGCCGGCCCCGAAGGGAGCGGGTGGGGGGAATTCGCAGCTCCATAACCAAGCGGGATTATAGCCCCTAAAAGCCCTTTCCAAAAGCATTCAGCCGGTTACCCAGCTTTCACACCTCTCTTTCAAGATTGCCAAACACCTCCGCCCTTATAGTGGAAGGTGCTATGGATTCCTCGCTAAATGGCCCTGAGCCGCGCTACCGGGAAAAGGTGCACACCGTGGCCGGCACCCTGCGGGAGCTCGAGGGGCCCATCTTCATCGTTTCTCACGTAGATCCAGACGGCGACGCCATCGGCTCGTCCTTGGGCCTCTACCGAGCCCTGAAGGCACTGGGCAAGAGGGCCTTCTGGATTGCCGACCCCCCACGCTACCTGCGCTTTTTGGCGCGAGAGGAGGAGTACAGCGACCCGGTGGAACGCTTGCCTGAAGGGGCCACCCTGGTCGTGCTGGACGCCGCCGAACCGAACCGCGTGGCCGGGGCTCCAGTGGAGGGTTTTGTCATCAACATTGACCACCATGGCACCAACCCCCGATTCGGCTACCTCTCGGTGGTGGACCCCTCCAAGGCCGCCACTGCCCAAATCGTCAAAGACCTGATTGACGCCCTGGGCGTGCAGTGGAGCCCTGAGATCGCCACGCCGGTGCTCACCGGACTCATCACCGACACAGGAAACTTCCGCTTTGCCAACACCACCCCCGAGGTGCTGCGCGCCGCGGCCGAACTGGTGGGATATGGGGTCAGGCTGGCCGAGCTCACCGACCGCTTGCAGTGGCGCCCGGCGGGCTACTTCAAGGCCCTAGGGGCGGTGCTCTCCACCGTGGAGTTCCACTTTGGCGGGCTCCTGGTCACAGCCCACCTGCCGCCGGGGCTGAGCGTGGAGGACTCCGACGACTTCGTCGGCTTTATCCGCTACGCTGAGGGCAGCCAGATCGCGGTTTTTCTAAGGGAGCGTGAAGAAGGGGTCAAGCTCAGCATCCGTAGCCGGGGCGGGGTCTCCGCCCAGGCGGTGGCGGTGCGGCTGGGCGGAGGGGGCCACGTCCCCGCCGCTGGGGCCACCCTGCGCGGGGTAAGCCTCGAGGAGGCCTACCGCAGGGCAAAGGAGGCGGTGCGGGAGGAGTTGGAGCGCACGGGATACCTCTGACCCAGGCCCTTTATTGACACCGCCCGGGCAAGCTCCTACCATGTCAGGGAACCTTGCCTTCTGGCAAGCGGTTCTTCTATCCAGAGCAGCGGAGGGAACGGCCCGATGAAGCTGCGGCAACCTGCGGGGTCCCCGCCCATTACCGGGGTAGCCTCGTGCTTGGTGCCAAATCCGTCCCCAGCGGCCGCTAGGCACAGCACAAGCCCTGGGGAAAGATGGAAGAAGGGAGTTCAGCCCTTCTCCAAAGGAGGGTGTGATGGAGTTTGCCAGTTTGGCGGTATTGAGCGGACTTCCAGAAAACGACCCCCACCGCGCTGTGGGACTCCCCATCTACGCAACCGCAGCCTACAGCTTTGAGGACCTAGAGGACGGCGCCCAGAAGTTCGCCACCAGCCAGGGGTACACCTACGCCCGGCTGCAGAACCCCACCACCGCGGCCCTTGAGGCCCGGCTGACCGCCCTGGAAGGGGCTTTGGGGGCGGTGGCGGTGGCCTCAGGGCAGGCTGCCAGCTTTGCTGCCCTGCTGGCTCTGGTGCGGGCAGGAGACGAGGTCGTGGCCAGCCCGGGGCTCTTCGGGGGCACGGTGGGGCTTCTGAACCAGGTGTTTGGGTTGATGGGGGTAAGGGTGCACTTTGTGGCCCCCGAGGTGGAGGCGGTGCAAGGGGTGCTCTCAGAAAAGACCCGCGCGGTCTTTGTGGAGGTGCTGGGGAACCCCTCGTTGGAGCTCCCCGACCTGGAGGGGCTGGCCCAACTCTGCGAGGCGCGACGGGTGGCCCTGGTGGTGGACAACACCTTTGGTGCAGCCGGCGCCCTGACCAGGCCCCTCTCTCACGGGGCCCATGTGGTTACCCACAGCCTGACCAAATGGGCTAGCGGCCATGGCTCCATCCTGGGGGGGGCGGTGCTGGCCCGCGAGACCTCTTTGTGGGAACACTACCCACAGTTCACGACACCCGACGCCCAGGGCAGGATTCCCGTAGAGCAGTTTGGCCCCCGGTGCTTCCTGGAGCGGGTGCGCCAGCTTGGGCTCTCCCTCGGGGGCATGGTCCTTTCGCCCTTCAACGCCTACCTGCTCTTTCAGGGACTGGAAACCGTGGAGCTGCGGGTGCAGCGGGCCAGCCAGAGCGCCCTCGAGGTGGCCCGCTGGCTACGGGAGCAACCCCAGGTGGCCTGGGTTCGCTACCCCGGGCTGCCCGAAGACCCAGCCTATCCCAGGGCCTGCCGCTACCTGCAGGGGGGCTTTGGCAGCATACTGACCTTTGGCCTGCGGGGCGGAATAGAGGCAGTGAGCCGTTTTATGGCTCACCTGAAACTTATCCAGGCTCCCAATGTGGGCGACGCCCGTACCCTGGCCGTGCACCCCTGGACGACCACCCACTCCCGCATCAGTGAGGAGGCCCGGCGTGCGGCAGGGGTAGGTCCTGAGATGGTCCGGCTTTCAGTGGGGCTGGAAAGCCCAAGGGATATCCAAGCCTTCCTCGCAGAGGCCCTCGCCTCGGTAAAACCGGTGGTCCATGAAGATTAGCGCCCTCTTCAGACAAAACCGGCCCCTCTTCTCCTTCGAGTTCTTCCCTCCCAAGACCCCTCAGGGCGAGGCTTCGCTGTTCCGCACCCTCCACGAACTCAAGCCGCTGAGACCCGCCTTTGTCTCCATAACCTACGGGGCTGGGGGCAGCGAGCGACGCAAGACCACCGAGTGGGCAGCCCGCATCCAGCGCGAGGTGGGCCTTACCGCCATGGCCCATCTGACCTGCGTGGGGCATACCCGAGAGGAGCTTCGAAGCATCCTGCAGGGCTATGCAGAAGCAGGTATACAGAACGTAATGGCCCTGCGGGGTGACCCGCCCAGGGGAGCGAAGGACTTCCAACCGGTGGAGGGAGGCTTCCGCTACGCCTCGGAACTGGTGGCCTTTATCCGGGAGGAGTTCGGCAACACCTTTACCCTGGCTGGAGGGGCCTATCCCGAAGGACACCCCGAAGCGGTGAGCCTCGAGGCCGACCTGCTGCACCTCAAGCGGAAGGTGGACGCGGGGCTGGACTTCCTGGTAACCCAGCTCTTCTTCAACAATGCCCTGTATTTCGGCTTCCTCGAGCGGGCCCGCCGTGTGGGGATTGAGGTGCCCATCCTACCGGGCCTAATGCCCATCACCGACCTAGCCCAGATCCGTCGCTTCATGGATATGTGCGGCGCCAGCATCCCCGGCCCTCTGCTTTCCCGCTTGGAACGGGCCCAGACACCCGAGGAGGTTCTGGAAATCGGCGTGGAACACACCACCCGCCAGGCCCAGGAGCTGCTGGAGGCAGGGGTACCGGGCCTTCACCTCTATACCCTCAACAAGTCCCCAGCCACCCGGCGGGTTATGGAGAATCTCCAGTGGGTTCTGCGCTGAGGGCCTTGAAGACCTCAAGGGTGGGGCTCGGCCTCCGGAAGGTAGGGGCGCCAAGCCTCAGGGAGGCTCGGCAAGTCGGCCACCAGCAGGAGGCTGTGGCGAGGGGCTACCGGACGACGGGCCAGACGCATCCCCGCCTCCTCGGGGGTGCGGTTCTTCTTCTTCAGGTTGCAAGCCCGGCAGGCGGCAACCAGGTTTTCCCATACGGTGCGGCCCCCACGGCTTTTGGGCAACACATGGTCCACCGTAAGGTCGCCCCCGCGCTTGCCGCAGTACTGACAGGTGTAGCCATCGCGCCGTAGGATATTGCGTCGGTTTAGAGCGAGCCGCCCCGGAGGGCGGCGAACGAGGCGCTTGAGGCGGATGATGCTGGGAATGGGATAGGGCCTGCTTGGCGTTCGCAAAAACTCCCCGCTCTCCTCGACTACCTCGGCGGTGCCGTTCATGACCAGAATAACGGCCCGTTTGACGCTGGCCAGCCCAAGCGGCTCATACCCAGCGTTGAGCACCAGAATGCGGGGGGCATCGAGGTTCACGGCTCCCAGAATACCGGAAAAACGTCATGGGATTCTAGAGCGCAGCACATTGAAGCCCTCCCAAAGCCTGCCCCAAAACCCTTTTCTCCCCGGCGGCACTGCTAAAATCGGAGGGTTATGGGTCGTTTGATTCGTGGGCTGGCCGCAGAGGGCAACCTGCGGGTTTTGGCTGCAGAGACCACCGACATCGTGGAGGAAGCCCGCTCGCGCCACGGTCTTTCTCCCACCGCTACCGCTGCCCTGGGGCGGGCGATGAGCGGGGTGCTGCTGCTGGCCTTCCTGCTCTCCAAAACCCCCAAGGAGCGCATTGGCCTCCAGTTCCTGGGCGATGGCCCCCTGGGGGGGCCGGTGGTGGAGGCCGGGCCAGACGGTTCCGTGCGGGGATACGTGAAAAACCCCTCGGCGCACCCCCCCCTGCGCCCCGATGGCAAGCTGGACGTGGGGGCGGCCATCGGCCGAGGCGAGCTAAAGGTGGACCGGCTCCTTGCCAACGAGGAACTCTACCAATCCAGCGTGGAGCTGGTCAGCGGCGAGGTGGCCGAAGATCTGGTGCGTTACCTCTGGCAATCGGAGCAGATTCCCTCCGCCCTGCTGCTGGGGGTGCGGGTGGCGCCCACCGGCGAGGTGGCAGCGGCCGGCGGGGTGGTCATACAGGTCCTACCTGGCTGCCCGGAGGAGGTGATTGACCGGCTCGAGCAAAACCTCAAAGGGCAGAACCTCACCCCTCTGCTGCTGGAGCAGGGCCTTGAGGGCGCGGTGGAAACCCTCCTGCAGGGCCTTTCCTACCAGCCCACCGACCTGCGGGCAGTGGGCTATCCCGAGGGGCACATCCCCTTGGCCTTCCGCTGTCGCTGCAGCCGGGAGCGGGCCCTGCGGGCGCTGGTCTACTTCACCTCCCAAGAGCGGGAGGAGATGATTGCCCAAGATGGCGGCGCCGAGGTGCTGTGCCACTGGTGCGGGACCAGGTACCGAATCACGCCGGAGGAAATCCGCTCGATTGATGGGGAAACCCAAGCTCAAGGGGAAGTCCCGAAAGCCTAGGCGGTCCGCCCTCCCCCAAACAGGCTAGAGGAACCGGGCCTGGGGATAGTCCTCAAGCACCCCCTTGCAGAAGGCCTCGTAATGGGCCTCCTCTACTAGGGCCACCGTGGCCCCCCCAAAACCAGCCCCGGTCAGCCGAGCCCCCACGGCCCCATGGCGCAGCTCGGCCTCCACCAGCCTATCCAGCTCGGGGGTGGAGACCTCGTAGTCGTAGCGCAGGGAGTTGTGGGAGGCCACCATCAGCTCTCCAAAGCGCTCTACCTCGCCCTCCTCAAGGGCCCTGGCCCCCTCCAGCACCCGCGCGTTCTCCGTAACCACGTGGCGAGCCCGACGGCCCAGGGGCTCGGGCAAGCTTTCCAGACGGGGCAGGTCAGCCAGGGAGAGCTCCCGCAAGGAGGAGATGCCAAGCCAAGCGCAGGCTTCCTCACACTCCCTACGGCGGGTGTTGTAGCCGGATTCGGCCAGCCGGCGAGGCACCCCGGAGTCCACCACCGCCACCCGGTAGCCCGGGGGGAGCGGGACCAGCCGGGTGCTTAGGTCGCGGGTGTCGAGCAGGAGGCCGTAGCCCAGCCGTCCTGCTGAGGAGGCCATCTGGTCCATAATGCCGCATCGCACCCCCACATACTCCACCTCAGCCTCCTGGGCCAACCGGGCTATGTCCAGATCGTCCAGGGGCAACCCGTACAGCTCCCGCAAGGCCCGCAGGGTAGCCACCTCCAGCGCAGCGGAGCTCGAAAGACCGCCCCCCATGGGCACCTGGCTCCTCACGCAGGCCCGCAACCCAGGGACCTGGTAGCCGCGGCGGCGCAACGCCCACAAGCAGCCAGCCAGGTAGTCAAGCCAGTCCCCCTGCCTGGGCTCCTCCAGGCCACGCCTTTTAAGCTCGCCAAAGTTTTCAGCGTAGACCTCCAGCCCCTCCGCAGCAGAGGCTTCCACAAAGGTCTGGTAGGGAAGCGGGGTGGGCAGGACCAGGCCCTGGTTGTAGTCGGTATGCTCGCCCAGCAGGTTGACCCGGCCCGGGGCTGAGGCCACCACGCTGGGTTCGGAGCCAAAGACATCGCGGTACATAGCCCACCCAAGTTACCTCAGGGAGGGCCAAGCCGGCGAGCTACCCCTCGTAAACCCGGGGCCGAAGCCGCCCCTCGACCCTCTCCATGGGCCAAGAGGGGTCGAAGGTCAGGTTCTCCAGGCCACCTTCCCCAAGGAGGAAGGTATCCTCAACCTTAGCCCCAGGAAGGCTTGGGTTCCAGGCCAGAGCCATCCCCACCTGAAGCCGGGTGGCCTCACCCGGGGTTGCCAGCACCTCGCGGCTGCGGTAGCCGGTAAGCCCCCCCTGGTGGTGGTTTTCGAACTCCTCGGGGCATCCCAGGTCTCGGTAGCCAGCCTGTATCTCCGCCAAAACCTCGCCCAGGCTGGCCCCAGGCCGGGAGGCTGCCAAGGCTCGAGCCTCTACCCGGCAGACTCGAGCGTTTAGGGCCTGGGCCTCTGGATGCCCAAAGCTCCGCAAGCGGGTCAGGTTGGCAATAAGCCCGTGCCGCCTGCCGCAGACCACCCCCATACACAGCCGTCCCAGCCGGGCTCCCTTGGGAATAGGGTGGCGGTGGCGAAACAGCCGCTCCTCCCCGGCCACCAGAAGGACCACAGGCTGAATGCCCCGGCTCCACAGTTCCTCGGCAATGGCCCCGGCCAGCTCGCCCTCGCTCCAGTCAGGGTCAGCGAAACGCAGGCTCTCCCCCAAAGCCTGGGCCGCATCACGCCCAAGGGCGCGGTAGCGCTCCTGCTCCTCGGGGGAGAGCACCAGGCGCAAAGGGGTCAGATCGTGTTCCTGGTCGCTTGGGCCCTCAGCCCTGGGGGGCGCGTACCAGGGGTAGAGGATCACCTCGAGCCCCCCAACCTCCTCCTCCCGCAGCCTTCTGGCCTCAATCCGGGAGGAGTGGAGCCGCACGGTCTGAGGGGTCACCTCGAGCCAGGCCGCTACCGGCCGTAGCGCCAGCACGGTGTTGTCTCCACCCCCGGTGAGCCAGGCAAAGTTCTCCGGCTGCTGAACGAAAAAACGCTCAAACCCCCGGGCGGCCATCCAGCTCCGCAGACGAGTCAAGGCAATGAGGTTCACGCCTTATGCTAGCATCCATTGCTGCAAAATCCCGAGATTCAATCCAAAAAGCCCACCAGTTCGGCGGCAGGCCCCGAGCAGGACCTCAGGGGAGCGGGAATTGGGAGGCAAAAGCCCTAACCTCGTGAGCCAGACGTTCTGGGCTCTCCCCCCTCAGCGCGCGGTCAATGAAATCCGCGATGATGGGCATGTGCTCCTCGGTCATGCCCCGGGTGGTGATGGCAGGCGTTCCGATGCGGATACCCCCACCGTGGATGATCTTCTCGGTGTCGTAGGGCAGGGTGCTCTTGGATATGGTGATGTGCACCGCATCGAGGAGCTTGGTGGCCTTGCTGCCGTTCAGCCCCTGCGGGCGCAGGTCCACCACGAAGAGGTGGTTGTCGGTGCCGCCCGAAACGATCCGGTAGCCCCGCCTTTGCAGCTCGGCAGCCAGGGTCTGGGCGTTTTTGATGATCTGCGCCGCATAGACCTTGAAGGAGGGCTGCAGGGCCTCCCAGAAGGCCACCGCCTTCCCGGCAATCACGTGCTCCAGAGGGCCTCCCTGAAGGCCCGGAAAAATGGAGCGGTCAATGAGGGCCCCAATTTCCAGGTCATTGCTCAGGATAAGCCCTGAGCGGGGCCCGCGCAGGGTCTTGTGGGTGGTGGAGGTGACCACATGGGCGTAGGGCAGGGGAGAGGGGTGCAGACCTGCCGCTACCAGCCCGGCGATGTGGGCGATGTCGGCCATCAGGTACGCCCCCACCTCGTCGGCAATCTCCCGAAAGGCCTTGAAATCCAGGATGCGGCTGTAGGCGCTGGCCCCGCAGACAATCATCTTGGGCCTGTGCTCGAGGGCCAGGGCCCGCACATCCTCCATGTGGAGCCGCTCGTCCTCAGGGCGCACCTTGTAGCCAATAAAGCGGTAGTTGAGGCCCGAGAAGTTCACCGGGGAGCCGTGGGTCAGGTGGCCCCCATGGGACAAGTCCATACCCAGCACGGTGTCGCCCGGCTTCAGCAGGGCCGTATAGACCGCGATGTTGGCGCTGGAACCGGAGTGGGGCTGCACGTTGGCCCAGGCCGCGCCAAACAGCTGCTTCGCCCGCTCAATGGCCAAGGCTTCCACCCGGTCCACCACTTCGCAGCCCCCGTACCAGCGCCTACCTGGGTACCCCTCAGCGTACTTGTTGGTGAGCACGCTACCCACCGCCTCGCGCACCTGGGCCGAGGCAAAGTTCTCCGAGGCGATAAGCTCCAGGCCGCCACGCTGCCGTTCCTCTTCCTGCCGAATAAGTTCAAAGACCAGCTCGTCGCGAGGGAGGGTTTTGGGGGAAGTCACCATTTCTAAAGTATAGCAAGGCTCAGATAAAAATCCCTTCTACGGGCGGGTGCTCACAGGGTGAACCTGCGCAGCACGGTTGCAATTTGCGCGGGCTTTTTCTCATCGCCTCGAGCTATATCGGCCGCACAAAGGGTCAAGAACTCCTGGAGGATCAGGGCGGAGGTGGACTCCATGGCCTTTCTGGTGGCCGTCATCTGGGTCAGCACCTCCTCGCAGGAACGGCCATTCTCAATCATCTTCTGCAGGCCGCGAACCTGCCCCTCTATGCGGCGCAGGCGCCTAAGTATGTTCTCCACAACTCCCTTGTCCAAGTCGGTCGTGCTCATCAGCCTAGTCTATACCAGCCCAGCCCAGGGCGAAAAAGCTGCCCTCAGGCCACTATCTCCTCTGGGTGGTGCTTGTTCCAGTAACGCACCAGCCCATCTACGCTCATCCAGGCCGGGTCGGCGTACTCGTACTCCGCGATTTCAGAGGGACCCAGCCCCGCCGCCCTCAACGCGGCGGCCACATAGGCCTCAAACTCAGCCACCATCTGGGCTCGAGCCTGGCCTGCCCTAAGCCGCTCCTTGATCCAACCCGCCCAGTCCAACAGCCGGGCCTCCAGGGCCTCTAGGTGAGCCTCCACATCCTCAAACCCGCCGAAATGGGTCAGGTAGAGCTTCCTTGGGGCCAGTGCGCGAACCTTGGCCAGCGACCCACACCAGCGCTCAATGTGAATCTCCGGGGGTGGGCAGGGGGGCAGCACCGGCCCACGACCAATCCTGACCCCGGTAACATCTCCCCCGATCAAGGCCTCCCCAACCAGGTAGGCGTGGTGATGGTCGGCGTGGCCGGGGGTCTCCACGGCCCGGACCTCTACCTCCCCGAGGCGCACCACCTCGCCGTCCTGCAAAACCCTCACCTGCCCTTCCGGAACCGAACCCATCTGGCCCCACAAGGCCTCCATCTGCTCACCGTAGATGCGCTTGGCAGAGGCCCAAAGCTTGGTGGGGTCCACAAGATGGGGGGCCCCCCTGGGGTGGACGTAGATGGTTGCCCCCCGCTCAGCCATACGCCAAGCTGCGCCCGCGTGGTCCAGGTGGATGTGGGTCACGAACACGTGGCGCACGTCCGAGGCCGCGTAGCCCAGCCCGTTTAGACCATCCAGGAGGGCTGAAAAGCGCGACTCGGGGCCGGTCTCAAAGAGCACCGGGCCCTCGCGGGTCTCCAGCAAAAAGGCGGCGATAACCCGAGGGGCCCGGTCCTGCAGGTCAAGGACATGGATCACAGGCCCATTGTACGAAGGTCCAGCCCAGGTTCAAAACCCTTGTCAAAAGGGGCCGGCTTTTGCTATATTCTATCCTGCTATTGGCGGTCGTTCCGCGATAGCTCAGTTGGTAGAGCGCTCGACTGTTAATCGAGTGGTCGCAGGTTCGAGCCCTGCTCGCGGAGCCAAGCACCCCCGGGGAAACCCGGGGGTTTCCTACAGCCTTCCGGCCTCAATGATGCTCCGCAAAAACTGCTGGGTGCGCTCGCTTCTGGGGTCTTTGAAAATCTCCTCTGGGGGGCCTTCCTCGTGCACCACCCCGCCGTAGAGAAAGCAGACCTTGTGGGCCACCTCCCTGGCAAAGCCCATCTCATGGGTGGCGAGGACCATGGTCATCCCCTCTTCGGCCAGCTCCCGCAACAGGTTCAGCACCTCCGAGACCAGCTCGGGGTCAAGGGCCGAGGTAATCTCGTCCAGGAGGAGCAGCATGGGTTCCATGGCCAAAGCCCGGGCAATGGCCACCCGCTGCTGCTGCCCGCCGGAGAGCTGGTCGGGGTAGGCCTGGGCCTTGTGCTCGAGCCCAATCCTGCGCAAGAGGGCCATGGCCTTCTCCTGGGCTTCCCCCTCCGGCATCCTGAGCACCCGGGTAGGCGCTAGGGTGATGTTTTGCAGGACGGTCATGTGGGGGAACAGGTTGAAGCTCTGAAAGACAATGCCCACCTCCCGCCGTAAGGCGTTCAGGTCCACCCCCGGACCGCTGATGCGGTCGCCGTGAAGGCGAATCTCCCCGCCCTGAATCTCCTCTAGACCGTTGATGCAACGCAACAGCGTGGACTTACCGCAACCTGAAGGCCCAATCAGGCAGACCACCTGGTGCTCCTCCACGCTGAGGCTGATGCCCCGGAGCACCTCGTTGGCGCCAAAGCGCTTGACCACGTTTATCACTTCCAAAAAGCCCATGCAAAGCCTCCCAAAGCTAGCCCGGTCCATCACCCCCGCCGCATCCGGGCCCGGTCGCGCTCCACCAGCTGGTCGACCAGACGGGTCTGGGGAATGGTGATGAGGATGAAAAGAATCGCCACCGTGGTCACCGCGGAGAGGTTGAAGTCGTTGGAAGCGATGATGCGGGCCTGGTTGAAGGCATCGATCACCCCCACCACATTCACCAAGGCGGTGTCCTTCTGCATCCCGATGAAGTTGTTAAGCAGAGGCGGAACAATCCGGCGCACCGCCTGGGGGATGATCACAAAGCGCAGGGTCTGGCCATAGGAGAGGCCCAGGCTACGGGCTGCAGCCCACTGGCTGGGGTGGATGCTCTCCAGCCCAGCCCGGTACACCTCGGCCATGTAGGCCCCGTAGGTCAGGGTCAGGGCCAGCACGGCCAGGGCTTCCAGGGGCATGTTGCGGAAGAGGCCGATTCCCGTAAGGGGAAGCCCAAAGCCCACCAGGTAAATCACGATGATGGAGGGCAGGCTCAGGAAAGCGTCGGTGTAAAAGGTGGCCAGGAAGCGGATGGGCTGGGCTGGCCTGCCCGGCAAAAGCTTAGCGACAGCGATGACCAAACCCCAGGCGAGCGAGAGCAGGCCTGCAAAGAAGAAGATGACCACGTTGACCCAGAAGGCCCTGAGAATCATCCCGAAGGAGTCGGCGATGAGCTCGAGCTGAAAGAAGGTGCGCCCCACTGCCACGTTGTTGGCGATAAAAAAAAGCACCAGGAGCAAGAAGATAACCCACGCCCCGGCATACCCCAGGGTGAACCAAGCCCAGGTATGGGCCTCAGCGCTGGCCACCCGAGCGGCGATGAGATCGCCTTGGCCCAGCGCCCGCCGGGCCAAGCGGGCCTGGCCCAGGCTGCGCGCGGAGGGCCACAAAAGGGCCAGCGGTGCAAGGGTGACCCCCACCAACAGCACATCGGCCCAGAGGGCCTGAAAGCCGTTGGCGGCCATGGTCTGCTTGACCCGTCCCATCACCCAAAGCGTGGCCCCAAAGAGCAGGGCCACCAGCAAAAGACTCCCCCCTGCAAACCCCAGGCCGTCCCGGGGTATGTTGGAGAGCCGCCGCGTCTCCTTTCTAAAGCCTGGCCTCATGGGTAAGTGATTTTACCCAAAAAAGCGGCCTGGCACTCAGCGGTTCTTGCCGCTTGGAATATAGAATTGGAGGCGTGATCATCAGCGCCGATCCACCACCCGGGGCCCTCTTCGTGGACAGCCGCCCACCTGCAGACTACGCCCGGGGCCACCTGGAGGGAGCCATCAACCTCGACCTATCGGGCTTCAGAGGAAGGCTGCGCAGCGAGGAGGAGCTGGGCCAGCTCGAGCGCGCCCTGGCCGACCTCAACGGGCGCATTGGGGCCGCTCCAGAGCGGCCGGTGGTGGTCTACGACGCCGGCTTCAACACCCGGCTGACCAAGACTGCCTTCATGCTGGCCCTGGGGGGGCTCGAGGTCCACCTCTGGCCCCAAGGCTGGGAGCCCCAGGCCACCCAAACCGCCCCCACCACCCCTACGCCAAGCAAACCCTGGGCGCGACTGGACCGCGACATCCTGCTCACCGCAGATGAAATCCTGGCCCAGCCCGGCCTCCTGCTGCTGGATGTGCGGGAACCCCACGAGTTCGCCAGCGGCCACATCCCTGGCGCGCGGAATCTACCGCTGAGCGCTTTCAGAGCAGACAATGCGGGAAGCCTGGGCCTCAGCCCGGGGCAGGAAGTGGGCGTCCACTGCCGCAGCGGGGCCCGCAGCGCCAGCGCCTTCTGGCTACTGCGACAACAAGGGGTGCGGGCCCGCAACTACCTGGGCAGCATGCTTGAATGGGAGGCCGAGGCCGACCTGCCGGTGGAGCGATGAAGGTCTACCCTATCACCGTGGGTCCCTTGCAGGAGAACACCTACCTGCTGGTGGGCGAGGAGGGGCGCGGGGCCATCGTGGACCCCGGCGATGAGCCCGAGCGCATCCTGGCCGAAGTTCAACGGGTGGGGATGAGGCCTGAGGCCATCCTTCTGACCCACGCCCACTTTGACCACGTGGGGGCAGTCGGGCCCCTGGTGGAGGCCCTGGGGATTCCGGTCTACCTGCACCCCGCCGACCTGCCGCTGTACCAAAGCGCCCCCCAGGCTGCCGGCCGCTGGGGGCTTTGGGTGCCCAGCCCTCCGGAACCCACTGAGCCGCTTTACGAGGGGCAGTACCTGGACTTGGGCCTAGGGCTGGAGGTGCTCTTTCTGCCGGGCCATGCCCCAGGCCACGTGGGCTTCTACAAACCCGGCCACCTGGTGAGCGGGGACGTGCTGTTCCGGGGGAGCATCGGCCGCTACGACCTTCCCGGCGCCGACCCACAGGCCCTTTTCTCCTCCCTGCAAAAGCTCCTCCAGCTACCCCCAGACACGGTGGTCTACCCGGGCCACGGCCCCCTCACTACCCTGGGCGAGGAAAGGGCGCACAACCCTTACCTGGGCTAGGGGCGGGAAAAACGGCCCTGCAGGGGTGTTAGACTATACGTGTGAGTGACCCGCTGGCCGAGTTGAACCGCTTGCAGGAACGAGACCTCGAGCTAGACCGAATCCGCGAGGACCAGGCTCAGGTTCCCCAAGAACTCCAGCAAGCCCGCTCGCAGCAAAAGGCGCTGGAGGACCGGCTCGATTCCCTACGAGAAGAGCTGCAGGAGGTACGCCGGGCTTACCACCAGGCCGACCTCGAGCTGCAAGACCTAAAGGAAAAATACGCCAGGGCCAAGCAGGCCCAGATGAGCGCCAGTAGCGCCAAGGAGCAGATGCAGTACGGCGAGCAGATGCGCCAGCTTGAAGACCGGATTGAGGAAATAGAGGGCAACGACAAGAAGAACATTCCCGGCGAAATCCTGCCCCTACTGGAGAGAAAAGAGGCCCTGGAGAAGGAGATTGAGGCCGTCCAGGCAGAGCTGGAAAAGGCCCGGGCCTCGCGGGAAGAGCTTGAGGCGGCCAACCGAAGAAGGGTGGACAGCCTGGAGGCCGACTATCAGGCCAAGAAGGCCGACCGCGATAAGCTGGCAGCCTCCATTCCAGCCCATATCATCAAGGAGTACGAGTCCATCCGCAAAGCCCGCCGAGGCACCGGGCTGGCCCGGGTGGCCAAGGCCAGCGGCGGTTACCGCTGTACGGCCTGCAACGTCCAGCTCCCCACCCACGTTGCCCAGCAGATCCATCTAGGGCAGAGGATTGTGCGCTGCCCCTCTTGCGGACGCATCCTGTGGAAAGGCGAGTAGGCCCCTACACCCCCATCCTGGCCACCCTGGGCTTCGTCCTCTCCCCTGACCGCCGCTCGGTGCTGCTGGTGTACCGGGACGCCCGCCCCGAAGACCCGGCCTTCGGCAAGTACAACGGCTTGGGAGGGAAGCTCGAGCCCGGCGAGGACGTGGCCAGCGGGATGCGCCGGGAAATCCAGGAGGAGGCCGGCCTCGAGGCTCAGGAGCTGGTGCTGCGGGGCACCCTCTCCTGGCCGGGCTTTGGGAAGGGGGGGGAGGACTGGTTTGGCTTCATCTTTCTGGTGCCGCGCTGGCAGGGCCAGCCCCGGCCCGCCAGCCCCGAGGGAAAGCTGGTCTGGGTGCCCACCGAGCTGCTCCTGCGGCAAGAACTGCCCATGTGGCCGGGCGACCACCACTTTCTGCCCCTGGTCTTCGACGACGACCCCCGCCCCTTTCACGGGGTGATGCCCTATAAAGACGGCCGCGTGGTCTTCTGGTCCTACTCCCGCTAGCCGAAACAAACAACCCATACGCTGGGGGCCCCGGGCATCAGGAGGGAAGACCACCGGGGGTGGCCAGCGCAAACCCCAGGCCACCGGGAGCAGGTGGTGGGCCAGACTACCGGAAGCCCCCGGTCCAGGCCCATCGGCACTATGGTTCTGCCCTCCACCACAATCCGCTCAGCCCGCATCTCCTCGGGCTTGCCTAGCCCACCCCCGCAAGCCGGGCCCGCATCGGAAGCAGGTCAGGTGGCGTGGGGAAGCTTGCAGATAGACCTGAGCCAGGGCGAACTCCTCAGAAACGTGGGGTATTCTTAGGGCATGTACCGGCACATCCTAATACCCACCGACGGAAGCGGCCCCAGCGAGGCTGCGGTCAAGGCAGGCCTCGAGCTGGCCAAAAGCTTGGGGGCTGAGGCGACCCTGCTCTACGTGATGGAGCCGGTGGTACCCCGAATCCTGATCGGTCCCGAGTCCATCCCCTACTACCCGGCGCTGGCCCGCGACCTCGAGGCAGCTGGACAAAAGGCCCTGGAGCGGGCAGAGGAGTTTGCCCGATACCTAGGCGTCCCGGCCAGAAGCGAGCTCAAAGAGGGCAACCCCGCCCAGGTCATCGCCGAAGAAGCCGCACGGCACGATCTGGTGGTGATGGGCACCCACGGACGCACCGGGCTGGACCGGCTCCTTCTGGGTTCGGTAGCCCAACGGGTTCTGCAGAGGAGCCCCAAACCCGTGCTGGTGGTGCGGGGGTCATAGGAATCCGCCCGTCCATCGGCAGCGGCGCAACCCTGGCCGGCAGGCCCCCAGGCTCGGCCTCAAAACTCCTCGTCCCACTCCACAATCGTCTCACTGGTCAAGCCAGGGTGGGACCTAGAGGTACCGGCCTGCTGGGTGGTCCGCCCACGCCGCAGAGGGATGCGCTGGTTTTGCAGAAGCCCAAACTGGGCCGCAATACCCCGAAGGCCAACCGTGGCGAAGACGATGACCAAGAAGACCGTGAGCCCCCAAAAGAGTTGGGCCAACAGGTTCTGCTGAATAGAGAGATGGGTCAGCATCCCCAGAAAGGGCAGGCCCCCGTAGCGAGGATCAGCGAGGATGGAGCCCACGTATGAAAGACCCTCCATCACCGCCGGCAGCAGCAGGAAGAAGAAGGCCAGCCCTAGGAAGCGCCAGTACACGTTTCGCCCCCCAAAGGTAAGCCTGAGCAGGTACAGGGGAAAAAAAGCCAGCAACCCCGCAAGGATGAAGAGAAAAGCCCGGGGAATCCCCAAGGTAGCCTGCAGAAGCCCCACCTGCAGGGTGTGAAAGGCTCCCAGGCTGCGGCCTTCGATGGCCAAGGCGTTTTCCAAAAGCTCCCCCGAGAGCACCGTAAAGTCGCTGGTACGCAGGCCTACCGCCCCCTCCGCCAATCCCAGGACCCGGCGGGTGCGCTGGGCCAACTCGGGCCGCAGAGCCTCCACCAGCGGCTCAATGGCCAGGCGGTAGCGGGCGTTCACCTGGGCTAGGGTCCGGCGGGCAGCCTCACTTTGGCCGACCTGGGCTTGAGCCTGGGCCTCCAAGAGGCGACCCCGAACCTCCAAAAGCGCCCTCCTCCAGTCGTCCACGCTGTAGATTCCAGCCCCCGAGAGGCTGTCGGCCACCCGCTCGGCCCGCTGGTGGTCCCGAATCAAGAAGCGCAAATCAGCCAGCAAGCGCTGGTAATCGTCAACCACGGGAGCAGAAAGGGCCTGAACGGTTGGACGGTCCACAGCAGGCCGCGCAGGGGCAGTCTCCTGGGGCGCGGGTGGAGCAGGCGGGGCCTCTAGCCGAACCCCCCCAGGGGTGGGGGGGTTCTGCGCAGTAGGGGGAGGAGTCCTTCGCCCTTGCGACTGCGGGCTCGAGACCGCCTTCAGAAAGTTCTGGGCCTGGGTCAGCAAACCCTGCACATCCCCCCTGAACCCACTGAGGTTGCCGCTGGAAAGCTTGCCCATGGCATCCACAAAACCCCTGGCGCTCAGCCCCTGAGCTCGGGGGGAGTCCTGCACGATCAGGTAGAGCGCATAGGCTCGGGTGGCCTCAAGATAGGCTTGCACCGGACTGTTCTGGGCCAGGGCTCGCTGCAGGGCATTGGCGATGCCCTGAGCGTAGGTGCGCTCGAAGAAGCGGCGCAACCCCTCGAGGTTGTTGACTGCAACCAGGGCCTCGGCCTGGGCCTGAAGCCCCGCGGGCAGCCCGCTGGCCGAGAGAAGCTTGGGCAGAAGACGGGCGGCTTCGGCACCTCGGCCTTCCGTTAGAGCCTTGAAGTAGTCGTCGTAAAGGGCCTTGCCTAGGATGGCCTTGACGATTTGAACCCTGGCTTCAAGGTCAGCGCTACTGCGGCGGGCTAGGGACTGACGGGCATCGGCCAGCGACTGCAGTACGCCATCCCGTAGCACTGGGGGAAGCTCCGCTGCACCCTTGCGGAAATCATCCTCAGCCTTGGTCAGGAGCTCCAAAGCCCGCGCCGGATTGCTGTTCTGCAACGAACGCACTTGGTCCAGCGTGGGCGCAATCTGGTCATAGAGGGTGAGGGCCGGGGTAGCCCAACCCAGACCCAGCAAGGCAAAAAGGGCGAACCATTGCTTCATCACTCCAAACCTCCCAGTCGCTCAGCGCCTACCCGGATGGCCTCTATCTTCCGCATACGGAAGAGGAACTGCCCAAGATTGGCCCCGCTCTGCGCAAGCAGGGCCAGATACCCACGCCCCAAGGGCCGTAGCACCATCTGGACCTCCCCCAGCACAGTGTAAAACACCCGGTAGCCTCCCCTGCGTTCAAGCAACCCATGGGCCGCCCTAAGCATCTCCAGCAAACCCGGCCCAAAACCCCCTAGCCGGAGCGCCCGACCATAGGTGGACTCCAGTACCACCGCCAAAACCCCCTCACCCCGGGCTAGGCTCTGCACCAGGGCCTGACGCTCCTCCTCGCGGCTTAGGTCTACATACTCGGTCGTGTCGGGAAGCTCCAGGGTAGGCCGGGCAACCTTCCCCGAGTCTGAAGCCTCCCTATCCTGAGCCCGCAGCTCACGTGCCAACCGACCTAGCTCGGGCAACAACCCGCTGACCGGAAGAATGCCCACCAGCTCCCGCTGCAAGGGCCCCTCAATCAGCTCTGCCCAAGCCCTGGGGCCCAGCAGATGAGGTGGCTGGCCCCGTAAGGCCCGCTGGAGCAGGCTTCGTGCCGCTGTGGGAGAAACCAACTGGCTGAGGACCTCAACAACCTTTTGCTCTATCTCCTTCAAAAAGCCTCCTCCGGGTGAGGACCCAGGTCCCTAGGAGATTATAGAAAAGCCCTTGCCAAAATCCGGGTCATCTTGTACCATACCGGTTGCCTGCAGGCGCAGGCCCTGGCCGTTGGGGCATCGTCTAACGGTAGGACTACGGATTCTGGCTCCGTCAATCGTGGTTCGAATCCACGTGCCCCAGCCAGAATTATCTTGGACCGCGGTACGGTGGGGCCAAACCCCGCGCAACCGAGTTCAAGATAACCATTTTCCTGGCCCCATCGACTAGCGGTTAGGTCACCGCCCTTTCAAGGCGGCGGCAGGGGTTCGAATCCCCTTGGGGTCACCACAAGGCCCCCAGCCCATCCTGGGGGCCTTTTGCGGATTTTCCAGACAGAATTCGTCCCGTTTTGGAGCCTAAAGCTTGAGCAAAGCCGCGTACCCTCCACGGTCACGCCTGATCCTGGGCAGCACGCTGGGCCTTTTCATGACCGGGGCCACCGGCGCTGCAGTGGGGGCGGTTCTCCCCCAGTGGCAGCTGGACTTCGGGGTAAGGGGCGAACTCTCTTGGTACTTCAACCTGCTCTTCGCAGGGGCCGCCGTTGGCATCCTGCTGAGTAGCCGCATGCGGCGCCGCCACCCTTGGCTCTCCCTGGCCCTGTTGAGCGAAGGAGTGGGGCTGGGTATCCTCGCCCTAACCCCGGAGGTTTGGGGAATCTTTGGGGGCGCTTTTCTCCTGGGGATAGGGGTGGCCATCGCCAACTTCCACTGCAACGCGCTGCCCCTGGACCTCTATCCCACCGGGCATGCGGTGGTGCTGAACCGCGTTGGCGCCGCTTTCGGGATCGGGGCGGTTTTGGCACCCCTGCTGATGGTGGGGTTGCCCTGGCGGCTGGCCTACGGGCTTCTGGCCGGGGTGGCGTTGGTGGCCGCGGCGCTCCTCTGGAAGGCCCCTCCACCCCCTGCCCCCAGCCCTCCCCAAAGCAGCGCCCCCCAGGGCCTGCTCCTTCACGTGCTGGGAGCAACGATGGCTTACGTTTCGGCCGAGCTGGTAGTCTCGAGCTTCTCCGGTCTCTACCTGCGCCACTTAGGCTACGACCCACCCCTGGTAGGGGTGCTCCTCTCGCTGTTTTGGGTGGCCTTCACCCTGGGCCGGCTCGGGCTGGCCCCCCTCTTAGCCGAGCAACCCCTAGCGCGCCTCCTTGGGCTACACCTGCTGGCCTTGGGGGTGGCGCTCGTCTACTCCATACCCCCTTTGGCCTGGGCCTTTCCCCTGCTGGGCTTTCTGCTGGCCCCCACCTTCCCCACTCTCTACAGCTTCGCCCGGGAGGCCATTGGCCCCCACAGCGCCACCTACCTCTTCTACGCCGGAGCGGTGGGGGCCAACCTAATCCCTGCGGCCTTCGCGTGGATGCCCCAAGGGGCGCTGGGCTTGGGGATGCTAGGGGCAGTGGGCTGGATGACCCTGGCCACCTACTTCCTAAGGAGGCGGCATGAAGCTTCAAGCTCTGCTCTTCGACCTTGACGGCACCCTGGCCGATACCGATCGCCTGCATGAGCAGGCCTGGCTCGAGGCCCTGGCCCGCTACGGCATAAAGGCCGACCACCACTACTACCAAACCCAGATTAGCGGGGGCCTGAACCCTGAGATCGTGCGGCGGGTGTTGCCCCAACTCTCCCAGGCCGAAGGTGATCGCTTCCTGGCGCAAAAGGAGGCCCGCTTTCGCGAACTGGCCACCCAAGTGGCGCCGCTGCCGGGGCTGCTGAAGCTCTGGAAGTGGGCCCAGGAAAGAGGCCTCAGGCGAGCCTTGGTGAGCAATGCACCCAGGGAAAACGCCGAGCACATTCTGGGGCAATTAGGCCTTTGCTTCGACCTCGTGGTGCTCTCTGAAGAACTCCCCACCGGCAAACCCGACCCCCTGCCCTACCGGACCGCGCTACAGCGACTGGGCCTCGGCCCAGAGGCAGCGCTGGCCTTCGAGGACTCGCCCTCAGGGGTGCGGTCGGCGGTGGGCGCTGGTATTCCCACCGTGGCCCTCACCACCGGCCACAGGGCTTACAACCTAGAGCAGGCCGGGGCCTTCCTCTGCATCCCCGACTTTACCGATGCGCGGCTGTGGAGCTGGCTAAGGAGCCACGACCCAGCAGCACCCTAGTACACCCAGGGAATCAACTTTCTTACCCGGCGCTTGTAGGCTCGGTACTCAGGGTAAATTTCCTCTAGGAACTGCTCCTCGAGCCCCGCCTTTCGGTCCAGCAGCCCAAACAGCAGCGCACTCAACAGAAGCGTCCAGGGATTGAGGTGGGCCAGGCTACCCCCTGCGGCCCAAAGCAGTAGCCCGAAGTAGATGGGATGGCGCACCACCTGGTACAACCCCTCCTGCACCAGATGCCCCCCCACCCTCGGTTTGGGCCAAGCGGTCAGGTTGCGCCCAAGCTGCCAAGCCGCTAGCAGCAGCACCAGGAGGCCCAACCAGGCCACCGCCCACCCCATCCCAGCTAGCCAGGCTGGGCTGAACGAAGGCGTGAACCACCAAGCCAGGGCCAGCAAGGCCAGCAGGACAAGCTGCCCTACCACATACCCTTCGCCCCGGTCAAAGCCCATGGGCACAGAATAACCCACCATGACCCCGCCAGCCCACACCAAGCCAGGGGCAGAAGGTCCTCGAGCGGCCGCCACCGGCGGCCTAAGACCGCCCAACAGGTAGATCAAGGGGGTGTGCTAACATATACCCGTGCGCCTATACCGTATCGGCCTTTTTACCGACACCTATTTACCAGGGCCAAACGGGGTCGCCACCAGCGTGTATCTGCTCAAACGTGAGCTGCGCCGCATGGGCCACGAGGCCTGGGTTCTGGCGCCAGAGATGCCCGACGCCGACCCCCACGAGGAATGGGTGGTGCGGGTGCCCAGCGTTCCCTATCCATTTTTCGAAAACCAGCGCCTGGCTATGCCCAGCAGCCGCTACCTTCCCACCGAGTTTGAAATATTCCACACCCATACCCCCCTCTTCATCGGCATCTGGGGAGCCCGGCTGGCCTACCGAAACCGCCTACCCCACGTATCCACCTTTCACACCCACCTGGAAAAGTACGCCCACTACATTCCCGGGGTAGCGACGCTCAACAAGTACGTGGGCATCATGCAAAAAGTCTGCCAGGCTTTCTACAACCGGGCGGATGTGGTCATCGCCCCCACCGAGCCGGTGAAGCGTCTGGCCGAGAGCTACGAGATAGAACGGGAGATCAAGGTAATCCCCACCGGCATAGATACCGACCTTCTGGAAGCCGCCCCTGACCCGGTCCCCCCCTGGCCCTCGGGCAAGCGCCGCCTGCTGCATGTAGGGCGCTTGGGCAAGGAGAAAAGCGTGGACGTGGTCATCCGGGCCCTGGCCGAGATACGCCGCCACGTTGACGCCCATCTGGCCCTGGTAGGGATGGGCCCCGACCAGCAGGAGCTGGCCCGGCTGGCCCGTCAGCTGGGGGTGGAGGAGCACCTTACTTTTGTGGGGCCGGTGCCCTATGAAAGAATCGGCGGCTACTACCGCTTGGCCGAGCTCTTCCTCTTCGCCAGCGAAACCGAGACGCAGGGGCTGGTCCTCTGGGAAGCCCAGGCGGTGGGCCTGCCGGTGGTGGCGGTGGGGGCGGCCGGCACCCTGCAGGGAGTGGACGACGGCAAGAGCGGCTACCTGGTGCCGCCGGGGGATTACCGCACCATGGCCGCGCGGGCTCTAGAGCTGCTCCAGGATGAAGCCCTACGGCAGCAGTTTAGCAAAGGGGCCCAGCGCTTCGCCGACCAGCGCACCGCCAGGCGGGTGGCCGAGCAAATCGTGGCCGTCTACGATGAGGCCAGCCGGCTGGTACAGGTTGAGCCGCGTCGGCTCAGTTTCCCCTTTCCGCGCTTTCCGCAAAGTGGCCTCACCAGTTCGCGTTAGCGTCAGTCTGTTTGTTTATACGAGCTAGGCGCAACTCTATGCGCTCTAGGGTAGCCAGAAGGCCTGGGAGGTGCTATGCTTTCCCTTTGGTATGCCGGCTCGCAGCGACCTAAAAAAAATACTAATCATCGGCTCAGGCCCCATCACCATCGGCCAGGCCGCCGAATTTGACTACTCCGGAACCCAGGCCCTGAAGGCCCTAAAGGGCGTGGGGTACGAGGTGGTGCTGGTTAACTCCAACCCCGCTACCATCATGACCGACCCTGAGCTTTCGGAGGGAACCTACCTCGAGCCCCTCACGGTGGAGTTTCTGGAAAAAATCATCGCCAAGGAGCGCCCAGATGCCCTCCTGCCAACCCTGGGAGGCCAGACCGCGCTCAACCTGGCCATGGCCCTCTTTGAGCAGGGCATCCTGGAAAAATACGGGGTAGAGCTCATTGGGGCTAACGCGGAGGCCATAAAGAAGGGGGAAGACCGGCAGGAATTCCAGCGGGCCATGCTCAGGATCGGGCTGGACGTGCCTCGCGGCAGGATGGTGGGAAGCCTCGAGGAAGGTCTGGCGTTTGTCCGAGAGGTCACCGGCTACCCGGTGGTGGTGCGGCCCAGCTTCACCCTGGGGGGTACCGGCGGTGGCATTGCCGAAAACGAGGCCGAGTTTGTGGAGATCCTCTCCCGGGGGCTTTCCCTCTCCCCTACCCACACCGCGCTCGTGGAGGAGTCCATTGTGGGTTGGAAGGAGTACGAGCTCGAGGTCATGCGCGACAGGAACGACACCGTGGTCATCATCACCTCCATCGAGAACCTGGACCCGATGGGCGTTCACACCGGCGACTCCATCACCGTGGCCCCCGCGCAGACCCTCTCGGATGTGGAGTACCAGCGGATGCGCGACGCGGCCATCGCCATCATCCGCGAGATCGGGGTGGAGACCGGCGGCTCCAACATTCAGTTCGCCATAGACCCCAAAAGCGGGCGGATGGTGGTGATTGAGATGAACCCCCGGGTCTCGCGCTCCAGCGCCCTGGCCTCCAAGGCCACCGGCTTCCCCATCGCCAAAATCGCCGCCCTGCTGGCGGTGGGCTACACCCTGGACGAGATCCCCAACGACATCACCCAGAAAACCCCCGCCTCCTTTGAGCCCACCATTGACTACGTGGTGACCAAAATCCCCCGCTTCGCCTTCGAGAAGTTCAACACCCTGCCCAACACCGAGCCCAAAGGCTTCTCCGACCGGCTGGGTACCCAGATGAAGAGCGTGGGCGAGGTGATGGCCATCGGGCGCACGTTCAAGGAGTCCTTCGGCAAGGCCCTGCGAAGCCTCGAGGCGGATGTGCGGGCGGAGCTCTCCGGCTACACCACTGCCGAACTCTACGAGAGGCTTTACCCCAACCCCACCCGCATCCACGCCGTGCTGGAGTTGTTGCGGCGAGGAGAACCTGTAGAACGCCTCCACGAGAGGACCCGCATTGAACCCTGGTTCCTGCACCAGTTCAAGGAAATTGCGGAGGCCGAGGCAGGCCTCCTCCGGTCAGCGCCCAAGGATGCTGAAGAGTGGCGTTACCTAAAGGGGTTGGGCCTGTCGGACAAGCGCCTTGGGGAGCTGCTAAGGACCGGTGAAGGGGAGGTGCGCCGGGCCCGCCAAGCCCTAGGGGTGCGCCCGGTTTACAAGACCGTGGACACCTGCGCTGCCGAGTTCGAAGCCTACACCCCCTACCACTACAGCACCTACGAGCTGGAAGACGAGGTGCGCCCCACTGAAAAACCCAAGGTGGTGATCCTGGGCTCGGGGCCCATCCGCATCGGGCAGGGGGTGGAGTTCGACTACGCCACCGTGCATGCGGTCTGGGCCCTGCGCGAGGCGGGTTACGAGACCATCATGGTCAACTCCAACCCCGAGACGGTCTCCACCGACTACGACACCGCCGACCGGCTCTACTTTGAACCCCTTACCCTAGAGGACGTGCTCAATCTGGTTGAGCACGAACGGCCCCTGGGGGTCATTGCCACCCTGGGTGGCCAGACCCCCCTCAAGCTGGCCCGCCCCCTGGCCGAGGCTGGGGTGCGGCTTTTGGGCACCCCCTGGGAGGCCATCCACAAGGCTGAGGACCGCGCTGAGTTCAACCGGCTATGTGCCCAACTCGGGATTCCCCAGCCCAAAGGCGCGGTGGCCCAGGACCCGGAGGAGGCCCTGCGGCTGGCCGAGCAGCTGGGCTACCCCCTGATGGCCCGGCCCAGCTATGTGCTGGGGGGGCGGGCCATGCAGGTGGTGCGAAGCCCCGAGGAACTGCGTTGGTACCTGAGCGGCATCTACGCTGCTCTGGCTGAGCGGCCCTCCATCCTGCTTGACCAGTACCTTGAAAACGCGCTCGAGCTCGATGTGGACGCCCTCTGCGACGGACAGCGGGTGGTGGTGGCGGGCATCATGGAGCACATCGAGCGGGCCGGGGTACACTCGGGCGACTCAGCCACCATCCTGCCCCCCATCTCGCTCTCTCCCGAGCAGCTCCAGCTCATCAAAGACTACACCCGCAGGCTGGCCCTGGCGGTGGGGGTCAAAGGCCTCATCAACGTGCAGTATGCCGTCAAGGACGGGGTGGTCCACATCCTGGAGGCCAACCCCCGCGCCTCCCGCACGGTGCCCTTCGTCTCCAAGGCGATTGGGCACCCGCTGGCCAAGTACGCCGCCCTAATCGCGGTGGGCAAAACCCTAGACGACTTGGGCTTCACCCAAGACCCTACCCCGGCCTTCTACTCGGTGAAGGAAGTGCTGATCCCCTGGCTTAAGTTCCCCGGGGTGATTCCGGTGCTGGGGCCAGAGATGCGCTCTACCGGCGAGAGCATGGGTATGGACACCGACCCCTACCTGGCCTACTACCGGGCTCAGCTAGGGGTAGGGCAGCGGCTTCCCCTCTCGGGAAAGGTGCGCTTCATTGGAGCCGACGAGCTGAAAGCCGAGTGGACCGCGGCCGGTTTTGAGGCTTCCGAAGGCGATTACGACCTGCTGATTGCCCTCACCCCCCACCCCGAGCTGCGCCGGGCGGTGGAGACCGGCCGGCCCTTCATCACCACGCGGGAGGGCGCGAAGTGGAGCCTCGAGGCCATCCGGCGGGCCAGGGCCTCCGGGCTGCCGGTGCGGTCGTTGCAAGGCTGGCACACCGCCCCGATACCCCGCTAGGGCCTGAGGCTAGCCCAGGCTTTGCTCCTTTTGCACCAGCTCGGCCAGGCTTTGCACAATCTCTTTGGAGCACTGGTCGAACTCCCCCGCGAGGAGCGCCAAGGCCGCAGCCTGGCCCTGCAAGCGCAGGGCCTGCACTACCCGGGCCGCCGCCAGGTGAAAGCGCCGGTGGGCCTCGCGCAGCCGGGCAAACTCCGGGTGCAAGGCCAGGGTGGTTCTGGCCGCCTCGAGGTAAATCCACTGGCCAAGCCGGCACTGGTCGTCGCGCACGATTACCGAGAGGTCAAGTTCTTCGATTTGGCAGCGCTCAACCGCCTCCTCTAACCGCCGGCGCCAGGCTCGGTGGGCCTCCAGCACCTCCGGGATATCCAGCCCCTGGAAGCGCCTCTCCTGCTCAGACAACCCTGCAGCACTGCCGCCCCTGAGCCAGTTCTGCAACCAGTCCAACAAGCCCATTGGAACCTCCTTCACGGCAGTTCCTCAGCTACCATTATCGGGCAACCCTCGCAGCGCGGTTATTCAAACCAGTCCAGCTCGAGCCACACTCCCACCCCTCGGTCTGAGCCCTCCCCGCCCAAAGAGGGCTCAGCGCCAGGCCAGAGCACCTTTCGGCCACCGCCGTTCCAAAAAGGCTACACAGGCCGAACCAGTGTAGGTGTACCCAGCAAAAGTCTACACTATTTTGTAGGTGTCTACAACACCGATATACACAAATTCTACACAGCTAGCCACCCCCATACTCAAAGGCAGGAGGTTGTATGTCCAAGCTGACCCCTGAGATGAAGCTGGAGGCCGAGAAGCTGCGCAGAGAATGGGAAACCAGCCCACGCTGGAAAGGCATCAAGCGCGACTACAGCGCTGAGGACGTGGTGCGCCTGCGACCCAGCCTGCTGCCCGAGCAAACCCTGGCCAGGGCTGGAGCCGAGCGCCTTTGGGAACTCCTGCACACCCGCCCTTACGTCAACACCTTTGGCGCCTACACCGGGGCCCAGGCGGTGCAGATGGTGAAGGCCGGCCTGGAGGCCATCTACCTCTCGGGCTGGCAGGTGGCCGCCGACGCCAACCTGGCCGCCCAGACCTACCCCGACCAGTCCCTCTACCCCGCCAACTCGGTGCCGGCCATCGTGAGGCGCATCAACAACGCCCTGATGCGGGCCGACCAGATTGAGCGAGCCGAGGGCAAAAGCGGCCGCTACTGGTACGCCCCCATTGTGGCCGACGCCGAGGCCGGGTTCGGCGGCCCCCTCAATGCCTTTGAACTGATGAAGGCCATGATCGAGGCTGGGGCTGCAGCTGTCCACTGGGAGGACCAGCTTTCCAGCGAGAAAAAGTGCGGTCATCTGGGGGGCAAAGTGCTCATCCCCACCTCCCAGCACATCCGCACCCTGAACGCAGCCCGGCTGGCCGCCGATGTGATGGGGGTGCCCACGCTCATCATCGCCCGTACCGATGCCGAGGCCGCAACCCTCATCACCAGCGACATAGACGAGCGTGACCGGCCCTTTGTGAAGGAAGGGGAGCGCACGCCGGAGGGCTTCTACCGCTTCAAAAACGGTCTGGAGGCCTGCATTGCCCGCTCTCTGGCCTATGCCCCATACGCGGACCTCCTGTGGATGGAGACCAGCACCCCTGATCTGGAGGTGGCCCGCAGGTTTGCCGAGGCCATCCACAAGGAGTTCCCCGGCAAGATGCTGGCCTACAACTGCTCGCCCAGCTTCAACTGGAAGAGAAACCTTGACGACGAAACCATCGCCCGCTTTCAGCGGGAGCTGGGGGCCATGGGTTACAAGTTCCAGTTCATCACCCTGGCCGGCTGGCACAACCTCAACTACCGCACCTTCGAGCTGGCCAAAGCCTACAAGGAGCGCGGCATGAGCGCCTTTGTGGAGCTCCAGCAACTCGAGTTTGCCGCCGAAAAGGACGGGTTCACCGCGGTCAAGCACCAGCGCGAGGTGGGGGCAGGCTACTTCGACGAGGTGCTGATGGCCATCACCGCTGGGCAGGCCTCCACCGCGGCGTTGGCTGGCTCAACCGAGGAAGCCCAGTTCCACTAACCCCCGTGCTCCACGGGAAGCGCCCGCGGGCGGCTCTTCCCGTGGAGGCTCTAGAGGCGCTGCCCGAAGGGGGCTTAGCATAAGCCCTGTGACCCGCTACCGCATCCGCGCCCGGCCCACCCAGCCCTTTGCTGGGGAGCGCGCCCAGGTTAGGCCCGGCCGGGGGCTGGAGTTTTATGAGCTCCGCGGCTACGCGCAAGGCGACGAGCCCCGGTTCATAGACTGGCGCGCCTTCGCCCGCACCGGCCGGCTCTACACCCGCCTCTTCCAGGCCGAGGCCCCAGCCCACTTCACCTTTTTCTTGGATGGCTCAACCAGCATGGGGCTTTTTGGTAAGCAGGCCTTTGCCGAGCGGGTCTTCCGGCTTCTGGTGGGGCTCGCCCGCCCAGAGGGGGCCTTTCTTTGGGGCAGGGGGCGCTACCGAGGACAGCCAGCGCCGGTGGCAGCAGGCCCCAGGGCCCTCCTGGGCACTCCCCGGCCCAAGGGGGTAACGGTCCTCATCACCGACGGCCTGGACGAGCTGGACTGGCTGGAGCTGCTAAAGAGGCTAAAACGGGTGGTGCTGGTTCAGGTAATGGCCCCTGAGGAGCTGGCCCCCAGCTTCGCTGAGGCGCTTTTGCGCGATGTGGAAACTGGGGGGCAGCTCGAGGTGGGCCCCGCCGAGGTGCGGGGGTACCAGGAGACCCTAGAAGGGCACCTCCTTCGGCTCCGAACCGCGGCCCGCCGGCTGGGAAGCTACGCGCTGTTGCGGGTGGGAGAGCCCATACTCCCTGCACTCCTCCGGCAAGGGGTGCTGGAAGAACGCTGAGGTGGGCTATAGCGCAAAGACCTCCGGCGGCAGGTCGTAGCCCAGGGGCTCCAAAAGGGCCGAGAGCCAAAACCTCTGCCACAACTCCGGGGAAAGACACTCCCCTACCCGCAGGAGGGCTTCGGAGGCAAGGGGCCTGAGGGCCAGCACCCGGTGGTAGGGCTGGAGCAACCCCAAAGCCAGGGGTCCACCCGCGTAGATGAGAAGGTCAGCCTGGCGGGCCACGGCCTGGGCCTGAGCCTCGCTCACCGCCACCACCCCCCGCTGGGGCGAGGGCAGTTGCCGCAAAAAGGCCTCACCCTCGGGAAAGCTGGGGCTCACCACCGAAACCACGCTAAGCCCCCGCAGGCCTGGGAGCAGCTCGGGGCGCAGCGGGCCCACCCAGAGGGCTTTATCACCCAAGGCGTAGCGCCCGATGAGCCGGGCCAGGGCGATGGCCCCCTGGTAAAAACCCCGGCTTCCCCCAGGTTCCGGCACCACCAGGTCCACCTGCCGGGCCTGGGCCGCCTCCGGCTCGAGGTGCGGAAGGTAGGCCGCAGCCTGGGCTTGCAGGGCAGGGTCCTCCAGCACAGCCCCGCCCAACCCCAAGGGAAAAAGCCCCTCCAGCGCAGCCTCGAAGGGGCCCTGGGGCTCTTGGGCGTACACGAAGAGGGGCAGATCAAACTGCAGGGCCACCGTCAGCAGGGGAGGGTACCACTGGCTCTTCCCCCGGTAAAGCACCACCAATGGACGAAAGGCGGCGTGCCTGGGAGCAACCATACTCTACCGGAGCTCCACCACAAAGCCCACCGTGAAGCGCTGAAAACTCTCCGAACCCACCACCTGGCTGAGCTCGAGGTAGGGCCGATACCCCCGCTCTGGGAACTGCAGGCCCAACGAGAAAACGGCGTAAATGCGCTCGCCAAAGCGCAACCGAAGCTCGTTTTGGGAAGTATAGCCGGTGATGCCCAGGGCCAGTCCAGCAGCCAGGTAGGGCCGAAGCAACAGGTAAAGCGGCGGCAAATAGACTGCCTCCACGCTCAGGTAAAGCCCACCGGGAGAGCCCAGCACCAGCTGGGAGCGAAAGTCCACCGGAACGCCGTCCAGATAAACCCCCAGGTGCCCCATGAAGTTCCCGTTGGGCCCGTTGCGCACCGAGAAGCCAAGGTCGGCTCCACCCGCCATACCCAGCCCCCAGAACGGCCAAGCTACCACAAATACCTTCAAAAACCGCCGCATGACCATACCCTACCGAACCCCAGGCCCTTTAGCAAGGAAAATCCCTTGCATTGCGGCCCAGCCTTGGGAATACTGAGGGCAAAAAATCCGGAGGCATGGCATGAACGTAGTCTTCCTGTCCCCCCACTTCCCCCCCAACTTCTGGCCGTTCTGCGTTCGCCTGCGGGAAGCTGGGCACAACGTGCTGGGCCTGGCCGACGCCGAGTACCACCAGCTTCGGCCAGAGCTACGCCAAGCCCTTACCGAGTACTACAAGGTGGGAGACCTGCACCGCTACGACGAGCTCCTGCGGGCCCTGGGCTACTTCACCCACCGCTACGGGAAGATAGACCGCCTGGACTCCCTCAACGAATACTGGCTGGAGACCGAGGCCATGCTCCGGGAAGACTTCAACATCTTTGGTCTGAGGCCCGCAGACATGGACCGGTTCAAGCGCAAATCGGTGATGAAGCAGTTCTTCCAGAAGGCCGGGCTGCGGGTAGCCCGGGGCAAGGTCTGCAAAAGCGCCGCTGAGGTGCAGGATTTCGTAGACGAGGTGGGCTACCCGGTGGTGGCTAAGCCCGACGTCGGGGTGGGCGCAGCAAGGACCTACAAGCTGACCAACGACGAGGAGCTGAGGAACTACATCGCCACCAAACCCCCGGTGGACTACATTGTGGAGGAGTTCATCCCAGGCCGCATCGTCACCTACGACGGGCTTACCGACCCCAAGGGGCAGGTGGTGCTGGACAGCTCAATGGAGTACTCCAAAGGCGTGATGGAGGTGGTCAACGAGGACAGCGACATCTACTACTATATGGTCCGGGAAATTCCTGAAGACCTGCGCGAGGCCGGGCGGCGGGTGGTGGAGGCTTTCGGCGTACGGGAGCGCTTCTTCCACTTTGAGTTCTTCCGCTTGGAGGATGGCTCGCTGGTGGCGCTGGAGGTGAATGCGCGCCCACCTGGGGGGCTTACCGTGGACATGTTCAACTATGCCAACGATATGGACATCTTCCGAGAGTGGGCCAACCTGCTCACCCACGGCGAGGTAAGGCAGAAGCCCACCTACCCCTACTTCGCCACCTACGTCGGACGCAAAGACCATATCCCCTACCGGCGCTCCCACGAGCAGGTTCTGGCCGAGTTCGGAGCCCTCATCGCCCACCACGAAGCCATCAGCGGCATTTTTGCTGGGGCCATCGGCAACTACGGCTACATCCTGCGCCACCCCGACCTAGACACCCTCCTGGCCGCAGCCCAGGCTATTCAGGAACGGGCCTAGCCATGCACACCGAGCACCACAAGTGGTACAGCCCAGCCCTGGGACAGGAGATGGAGCTCAAGGTGTATGGCCACTACGGGCAGCCCATCGTGGTCTTCCCAGCCCAAAACGGGCGCTGGTATGACTGGGAGGGGCACGGGGGCATGGTGGAGGCCTGCCGGCATCTGCTCGAGGCGGGGCGAATCAAGTTTATCTGCGTGGATGGGATCGACTGGCAGAGCTGGACCAACACCGCTATTCCCCCCTGGGAACGGGCCCGTCGCCACAACGACTACGACGCCTACATCATGGGGGAGGTGGTGCCCTTTGTGCAGAGAAACACCGGCCTAGCCACCATGTGGCTCACCGGCTGCAGCATGGGGGCCTTTCACGCGGCCAACTTCTTCTTCAAGCACCCTGAGGCCTTTGACGGGGTCATTGCGCTTTCGGGGCTTTACCAGGTGGGAGGCTTTGTGGGGGACGAAGGGGGAATGGACGCCTACTTCAACTCACCCCTCTGGTACCTGGCCAACATGCACGACGAAGCCCTTCTGGAGCGCTATCGGCAAGGCAAAAAAATCGTCTTTGTGGTCGGGCAGGGCCGCTGGGAGGAGGAGTGCATCGCCGACACACGGGCCATGGAGCGGGTGCTGGCCGAAAAGCGCATCCCCGCTTGGGTGGAGTACTGGGGCCACGACGTGGACCACGACTGGCCGTGGTGGCGCAGGATGCTGCCCTACTACCTCGAGCGCCTGGGGGTCTGAAACCTCACTCCGAGGGGTCGGGCGCGGGGGGTTTGACCTCTACCGACTCGAGCCGGTGGTTTTTCTGGTAGTGCCCGGCCAGCTCGTCTATGTAGGTATCCTCACAAGGCTTGACCCCCGATAGGTAGGCGGCCCGCCCCAGAGCGTGGGCCGCCACAGGTGCGGTCAGGACGATAAAGGCCAGCGTGGCCAAGGCCCGCGCGGCCACCGAAAGGTCCCAGTAAAAAACTGCCACTGCTACCAGAATGAGGCCCACCCCTAGGGTGGCGGCCTTGGAGGTGGCGTGCATCCGGTTGTAAAGGTCGGGCATCCGCACCACCCCTATAGCGGCAATGAAGAGGAAAAAAATGCCGCCCAAGACCAGGACATAGACCAGCGTGAGCATCGGGCTTACCTCCTAATCCTCCCTGTGGCCGCGGTACTCAATGTAGCGGGCCAGCCCCAGCGTGGCGAGAAAAGCGAAGAGCGCTAGGGCTGTAGCCACGTCCAGGAAGGCGGTCTGGCCGCTCACCAAAGCGTACAGGGCAGCCAGGGCCACCGAGACTGTGGTGATGAGGTCGAGCCCCACCACCCGGTCGGGCAGGGTGGGGCCGCGGACAAGCCGGTAGACGGCAAAGGGTAGGGTGAGCAGGAGGGCAATCAGCGCCCCTTCCAGAAAACTCATCGGGTCACCTCCAACACCGCTTTCTCTAAGTTGTCGCGAATGGACTCCACAACCGCCTTAGGGTCCTCCACGAACATCCCGTGGACATAGAGCACCCTGCGGTCGGAGGAAACATCCAGGCTCAAGGTGCCCGGGGTGAGGGTGATGAGGTTGGCCAGCAGGGTAATTTCGAGGTCGCTTTGGGCCTCCAGTGGGTAAGCCACAATCCCCGGCCTGATGCGCATCCGGGGTGAGAGCACCGCTCGAGCCACCTGCAGGCTGGAGAGGACAATCTCCCAAAGCATCTTGGCGACAAACCAGGGGAGCCGCCAAGCCAGGGTGAAATAGCGCCTGGATGTGGGGTCAAAGAGGGAGCGGGCCAGAAAAAGGAGCAGAAAGCCAATGGCAAACCCTACCAGGAAGTTGGCTAGGGTGAAACTTTCGGTCACCAGCATCCAAAAGATGGCGAGGAGGACATTGTGCACAAAAGCCCTCATCGGCTCACCCCCAGCACGGCCTGGATGTAAGGGGTGGGCTCGAGCAACTCCCGGGCCGCCTGCTGCGAGAGGGCCATCAGGGGCTCGGCCCAAAGCCCGATACCCAGGGTCAAAACCGCGAGCAAAACCACTGGAACGGCCAGCCTCCCCCAACCCTCCGGGACAGACCTCCCCTCAGGGGAAGCCTTCCAAAAGACCTCGGCAAAGACCATCGCCATGGAGAGAAGGGTCAGGAGGCCCACCAAGAGCGCCACCCCCACAATCGCGTAGGCCCCGGCCTCTAGCCCCGCAGCGGCCAGGGTGAACTTGGCCCAAAACCCCGAAAAGGGCGGCAGGCCGGCCAGGGAAAAGGCTGGGAGCAGGAAAAGCAGGGCCAGCCCGGGATGGCTGCGGTAGAGGCCACCCATCCTCACCAGCACCGAGGTACCCTGCAGGCGGTCAAGCAGGCCCGCCAGAAGGAAAAGGGCCGAGATGACCAGCATGTGGTTGAGCGCGTAGAAAACCGAGCCGGCCAGGGCCAGCGGGGTCAGGAGGCCCAGCCCCATGAGCATATACCCGATGTGGCTCACAAGCTGGAAGGACAGAAGACGGCGCAGCTCCCCTTGGGCTAGGGCCAAAAGCACCCCCAGGAGGAGGGTAAGCCCAGCCACCCAGAGGATCACCCCATGGGTGAAAGCCGGGTCTTGAGTAAAGAGCAAGGTAAAAACCCTTAGCAGAGCGTAGACCCCCACCTTGGTAAGAAGGCCGGCAAACAGGGCGGATATGGCAACTGGAGGGGCTGGATAGGAAGCGGGCAGCCAGAAGAAGAAGGGAAAAACCGCTGCCTTGAGCCCAAAGGCGGTCAAAAAGAGCATGGCCAAGGCGTTTTGAAGGCCTAGGGGCAGCTCGCCCACCCGGGTAGCCAAATCCGCCAGGTTCAACGCCCCGGTAGAACCGTACAAGAGCCCCACCGCCACCAAGAAGAGGACCGAGGAGAAGAGGGAGACAGCAAAATACTTGACCCCCCCGGCGAGCTGGGCTCTGCCGTTGCCCAGCACCATCAGCACGAAAGAGGAGAGCAGGAGAACCTCAAACCAGACGTACATGTTGAAAATATCGCCGGTGAGGAAGGCCCCGTTGACCCCAAAGAGCAGGAAGTAACTGAGGGGGTGGTAGCCCAACCGTTCACGGGGGGGATCGGGCTCAGCCAGAGCATAAAGGGCCACCGCTAAGGCCACCACGCTGCTCGCGAAAACCATCAGGGCCGAGAGGTGGTCGGCCACAAAGGTGATGCCGAAAGGGGCTGGCCAGTTCCCAATTTGCACGGCCTGGATGCCCCGCCGGTGCACCTCAAGGAGGAGGGCCAGCGCCGAGGCCAGCAGGGCCAAGGCCCCCAGCAAGCCCAAGGTGCGCTGGACCCTAGGCTGGGCCACCACCAAGCAGAGCACAGCCGTGGAGAGGGGGACCAATAGGGGCAGAACGAGAACGCTCATGCCGGTACACGCTCCTTCTCGGACCTTGGGGCCTCCACCTGGTCCACCGGGGAGGGTGCAGGGGCCGGTTCGAACACCTCGGGCATGGCCTCGGCGCTGAGCGTACCTAGGCCCTGTTCAGCCCTGTAGAAAAGCACGATACCGAAAGCGGCCAGACCAAAGCCAATTACGATGGCCGTGAGGATTAGGGCTTGTGGCAGTGGGTTGGCGATGGGCTCCAACAACCCGCCATCCCTCTGCACAAGGGGAGGAAACTGGCTTCCCAAGCGGCCTGCGGTAAAGATAAGGAGGTTGGCAGCGTTGCCCAGGACCAAAAAGCCCACTAAAAACTGGATCAGGTGAGGCCTAAGCATCAGATAAACCCCCACCGCCGCAAGCCCCCCCACCAGGAAAGCGAGCAGAACCTCCATCAGCCTCCCTCCTGGCCGCCGGTCCTGGCGGTCTCCTCGAGCCCAAACAAGGCCGACAGGAGCGCCCCAAACACGGTTAGATATACCCCAATGTCAAAGATGACCGGGGTACCCACCTTCACCCCAAACAGGCTGAACCAAACCCCGGTCATGAGCGGTTTGTTCAGGAAGAGGGCCACCAGAGCACTCAACAGGGCCACCAGAAGGCCCCACCCCACCAGCCGTAGGGGATGCAGGGGCAGCAGCTTGCGGGCCGCTTTGAGCCCGTGGGCCAAGGCATAGAGCGCATAGGCCCCTACCGCCACCAGCGCCCCGATAAAACCTCCGCCGGGCTCGTTGTGGCCCCGGAACAGCAAGAACACGGAAAGCAGGAGCAGAAGGGTGAAGAGGAAGCTCGAAGTCGTCCTCAGGATTAGGGTATTCACGGCTTTCCCTCCTTTCTAAGGCCCTTTAACAGGGCATAGACTCCTAAGCCAGCCAGCCCCACCACGGTAATCTCCCCAAAGGTATCAAGGCCGCGGAAGTCCACCAGGATAACGTTCACGATGTTGCGCCCGAAACCTTCCGGCAGGCTTTTCTCAGCGAAAAACTGAGCAAGGTGGGGGCTCATGGGCTGGGCCAGCATGGCGAGCATCAGAAGGGTCAAAATCCCACCAAAGCTTAGCGCCACCAGCTTGTCCAGAAAGCGCCCCCGGGGCACCGCCCCAATGCGGCGAATCTGCAACAGCACCAACGCAATCAGCACAGCGGTCAGGGTCTCCACCAAAAACTGCGTGATGGCTAGGTCGGGGGCGTTCTGCAACAGGAAAACAATCGCCACACCAGCCCCCACGATGCCCACCACCACCACCGTCGCCAGGTGAGAACGCAAGCGGAGCGCGGCCAGTGCAGAGAGCAACATGAGCGCCAGCAAAACCGCCTGGCCAGGGTGCAGCCCTTGAAGCTGGGGCCAAAGGAGACCATCCCCCCGTAACAAAGCCAGGCCCACCAGGGCTACTAGCCCCATAAACGTCCAGACCAAGTAGGCCCTGAGGGAACCGCTTTGCAAGAGGCGCTCGAGCTTACCCGAAAACCGCATCAATCCCCGCATGAGGCCCACATAGGCGCTTTCCGGACCAGGGATCGGCTCCCGGGCCATCCAGGCCAGGAGCCGGGGGTAGAGGAAGTAGAGCCCCACCCCCAAGAGCACCGTAACCAGGCTCAGCAACAGCGGCAGGTTGAGGCCATGCCAGAGCTTCAGATGATACGCAACCGGCGCCCCTTTCACCGCGCTGGCCACAGCATCGGCCAGAGGGTTGTAAAGCCCCGGAAACAACCCCACCAAAAGGCCCAGCCCCGCCAGCACCACAGGCCCCAGCCAGAGGCTTGGGGACCCCTCATGCACCCCTTCGGGGGGCTGGCCGCGGAAAAAGGGCACCGTGAGGATCAGGGCCAGGGTCACCCCCACCGCAAAGCCCAGCACCGCCAGCCCGGTCATCCAGGCCGGTGCCGCCTCTAGGAAAGCGGCATAGAGGGCCTCCTTGCCGATGAACCCCAACACCGGTGGCAACCCAGCCAGCGACAGGGCCGAGAGCCCCACCGCTACCCCCGTGATGGGCATGGCCCGAAAGAGACCCGAAAGCTGGCTGACATCACGGGTCCCAACCTCGTGGTCCACCGCCCCCGCCGCCATGAAGAGGCCCCCCTTGTAGAGTGAGTGGGCCAGCAGGAAGGCAGCAAACCCTACCGCCCCGTAGTAGCTGGTGAGGGGCACTGCCCCAATGGCAAAGACCAAGGCCCCCAGCGCGGCCACTGTGGAGTAGGCCAGAAGCCGCTTGAGGTCGGTTTGGCGGAAGGTGAGGGTGGCCCCGGTGAGCAGGGTGGCCAGCCCGAAGGCCATCAGGGTACTGCTCCAGACCTCGGTGCCGCCTAAGGCGGGCTGGAGCCGGGCCAGCAGGTACACCCCGGCCTTGACCATGGTGGCCGAGTGCAGGTAGGCCGAGACTGGAGTAGGCGCCTCCATGGCGTTGGGCAGCCAGAAGTGGAAGGGAAACTGGGCCGATTTGGTAAAAGCCCCCACCAGCACCAGCACAAGCGCCCCCAGGTACCACGGATGCGCCCGCAGCACCTCGCCCTTCGTGAGCAGCTCGGAAATCTCCCACGAACCCCCCATCCCCGCCAGCAGGATGAGCCCGGCCAGAAGCGCCAGACCACCCCCTGCAGTGACGAAGAGGGCCTGGGTGGCTGCCCGACGGGAGCGGAACTCGGTGTGGTTGAACCCAATCAGCAGATAGGAGGTGAGGCTGGTCAGCTCCCACATTACAAACAGCGTTACGATGTTGTCGGCCAACACCAGCCCCAGCATGGAGGCCATAAAGAGGAGGATGACCAGGTAGAAGCGGCCCAGGTCCGGGTGGCCCTTTAGGTAGCCCCCTGAGTAGATCACGATGAAGGTGCCGATGCCCGTGATGAGCAGGGCAAACAGGAGGGAGAGCCCGTCCAGGTAAAAGGACAGACCCACCCCAAGGCTGGGTACCCAGGCAACCCCGTGGCGCAGGGTCTGACCAGCGAGCACCGCAGGCAGAAGACTGCTGAAGTAGAGGGTAAGACCTAGGGGCAGAAGGGCCAGCACCCAGCCCGCCCGATTCCCCAAGCCGCGGTAGACCCAGGGAGCACCCAAAGCCCCGGCGAAGGCAACCAGCACAGAAGTAACCATACGCAACTCCGGAAAAAAAGCCTTACACAAGATAACAAAGGGCAGAGACCTTTGACAGCCTCCACCCAAAAGCGCTGCTCGGACGCAGCCCGGTTTTGGCAAAGTGTAGGGCAAAGCCCGGCTCTGCTGCAACAGGGACACCAGGCCCTCCGGGTAGTAACCTAAGTGCATGTACGAGCTTCTGCTTACCCTTCACAACCTAGCCCGCTGGCTGGTTTTGCTGGCCGCAGCCCACCTGCTCTACCGCGCCTGGACAGGCTTGCGCAACCGCAGCTACACCCCTGCTGACCGACGCGCGGGGCTGGTCTACACCGCCTTGATGGACCTTCAGCTCCTGGTCGGTGCCTTGTTGATGGTCTTCAGCCCATTTATGGTTGGCCTCTACGCAAATCCAGGCGCGGCGATGAAGGCCGCCTCGAGCCGGTTCTTCCTGGCCGAACACTGGGTGATGATGCTCCTGGCGGTGGCCCTGGCCCACCTGGGCGGCGCGCAGGTAAAGAGGGCCAGCAGCGAAGAATTGAAGCAGCGCCGAGCCCTTCTGTGGTACGGCCTAAGCCTGGCCCTGGTGCTTCTGGCCATCCCCTGGTGGCGTCCGCTTCTGCGACTGGGCTGAGGGCTTTCCCTATCTACTCCGAAGTACCAGCACGGGCTTCTCCGAACGATGCAACACTGCTTCGGTCACAGAACCGAGCATGAACCGGTCTAGGCCGCTGCGCCCGTGGGTCCCCATCACAATCAGGTCGTGGTGCTTGGCCTCAGCCAGGATGGACTCCACCGGGCGGCCCTCCACAAGCTTGGTTTCGTAGGGCACCCCCGCCGCTTGGGCCAGTTCGGCGGCCTTTTTGAGGGCCTCCTGACCCACCCGCTTGAGATCCTCCATTAGCTCCAACCCGTACGGAAGGCTCTCCGGGCTGATCCAGAGGCTGTAGCTAATATTCTCCAGCACGTACAAAAAGGTCACCTGGGCCCCGCTGAGCCTGGCCAGCTCGAGCCCCTCGCCAATGGCCTTTTGGCTGGCCGCACTTCCATCGGTCGGCATCAAGATTTTTTTGTACATGGCCCCTCCAGGCTAC
>NZ_JANXCG010000042.1 GCF_025060375.1 Meiothermus sp.
CGGGTAGGGCCTCGAGGCCAAAAAGACTGTTAGGTGCGAATCTGGGCGAGCACAGGGCCTAACTTACCCTCCAGACGGTATCCTGAGAAAGGATGGACGGGCCCGGCCCCAACCCACCCCGGCGGGTCGGCAAGGTGGACCGCCTGCTCCTCCTTTCCGCCCCGCGGGTGGCGGCCGAGGGGATGAGGGCCCGGCTTCGGCGCGGATCCCATCAGAGATTTTCTGGGCCTGCTCGAGAGCTACCTGGGCGCCTGTACCGTACCAAGGTAGCTGTATCGCCATCCGCCCGGCCTGGGGCGGCGAGGCCGGGCTCCTGGGGGCCACCCCCGGCGCACCTTGACGGGCCTAGGGAGGCGCAGGTAGGCTTCGGGGGATGAAAAGCGTAGAATACCAGCCCGGCCTCGAGGGCGTCGTGGCGGCGGAGACGGAGATCTCCTATCTGGACGTGGAAGCGGAGGAGATCGTCGTCCGAGGCTACGACCTCCTGGACCTAGCCCAGAAGCGCACCTATCCCGAGGTGGCCTTCCTCCTCCTTCACGGCCGCCTGCCTGGCCCTGAGGAAGCGGAGGCCTTTGCCCAGGGCCTCCTCCAGGCGCCGGTGCCCGAGGCGGTCTTCGCCATCCTGGGCCTCCTTCCCCCAGAGATGCACCCCATGGACCGGCTCCGCACCCTCCTTTCGGCCCTGGGTGGCTTTGAGGAGGCCGGCCAGAAGGCCGACGCCGAGGCGGACCTCCGGGCCGGCCCCAGGCTCATCGGTCAGGCCGCCATCCTGGTGGCCAACCTCCTCAGAACCCAGCCCCGCCGGCCTAAGCCAGAGCTGGGCTTCGCGGGGGCCTTCCTGGAGATGATCACGGAAAAGGTGCCAGGGGAAGCCGAGGCGCGGGCCTTTGACCAGCTCCTCATCGCCTACAGCGAACACGAGCTGCCCAACTCCACCTTCGCCGCCCGGGTAATCGCCTCCACCCTGGCTGACCTGTACGGGGCGGTGACGGGGGCGGTGGCCTCGCTCAAGGGTCCCCTCCACGGGGGGGCCAACGAGGCAGTGATGGAGATGTTTCTGGAAGCGGAGACCCCGGAGGGCTTGGAGCGCCTAGTGCGCGAGCGCCTGGCGCGGAAGGAGCGGATCATGGGCTTCGGCCACCGGGTCTACATGCGCCGGATGGACCCCCGGGCCGCCCTGATGAAGGAGGTGCTGCGGGAGATGGCCCCAGGGAACCCCAGGGCCGCCCGCTACCTGGAGGTGGCCGAGCGGGGGGAGCGGGTGATGCGGGAGGAGAAGGGGCTTTACCCCAACCTGGACTACTACGCCGCCCCGGTGCTCTATGCCCTGGGGGTGCCCGTGCCCCTCTACACCCCCATCTTCCTTGCCGCCCGCACCGCTGGTCTGGTGGCCCATGTGGTCGAGCAGCACGCCCACAACCGCCTCTTCCGCCCTCGGGTCCTCTACAAGGGGCCGCGGGGCCTAAAGGCCTAGGGGGTGCCCTATGGAGCGGGATAGGGTATTGCAAGAGCTCACGCGGTACCTGGTGGCGGGGGAGGTGGGCGGGGAGAAGGCCCTCTTCACCGCCCGGCTGGCCCTGGCGGACGCCCTGGGCTGCCTCTATGAGGCCCTTACCTACCCGGAGGCGGTCAAGCTCGTCGGGCCCCTGGTCCCCGGGACCCACACCCCCTTTGGCGCCCGGGTTCCCGGGACCCCCCACGCCCTGGACCCCATGCGGGCCGCCTTCAGCCTCACTGCCCTCATCCGCTGGCTGGACTACAACGACACCTGGCTGGCCAAGGAGTGGGGCCACCCTTCGGACAACCTGGGGGCCATCCTGGCCCTGGGGGACCACCTGAGCCGCCTGCGCCGGGCCCGGGGGGAGGCCCCTTACCGGGTGGGGGACCTCTTGGCCTTGGCCATCAAGGCCTACGAGATCCAGGGCGTGCTGGCCCTGGAGAACGCCCTGAACCGGGTAGGCCTGGACCACGTGCACTGGGTCAAGGTGGCCTCGGCGGGGGTAGCTGCCCTCCTCTACGGGGGAGGGGAGGAGGCGGTGTTCAGTGCCCTCTCCCACGCCTTCCTGGACGGGGCGGCCCTCCGGACCTACCGCCACTACCCCAACACCGGTCCCCGCAAGTCCTGGGCCGCGGCGGACGCCACTGCTCGAGGGGTGTTCCTGGCCTGGGCGGCCATGAAGGGGGAGCCGGGCTACGCCACGGCCCTCAGCGCCCCCACCTGGGGGTTCGAGGCGGTGGTCCTCAAGGCCCCCGTGGTGCTGGCCCGTCCCCTGGGCAGCTACGTGATGGAGAACGTCCTCTTCAAGGTGGCCTACCCTGCGGAGTTCCACGGCCAGACCGCGGTGGAGGCAGCCTTGGCCCTGCATGGGGAGGCCAGGGCCCTCTTGGGAAGCCCCGAGCGGCTCTTGGAGGAGGCCGAGGAAATTCTCATTGAGACCCAGGAGGCGGGCAAGCGCATCATCGACAAGCCCGGGCCCTTCCAGAACCCGGCTGACCGCGACCACTCCCTGCAGTACATGACCGCGGTGGCCCTGCTCCTGGGAGAGCTGCGCTACGAGCACTACCTCGAGCCCACCGCCTCCGACCCCCGGATTCCCGCCCTCATCGCCAAGATGCGGGTGGTGGAGAACCCCGAGTTCAGCCGGGCTTATCTGGACCCTGAACGCCGGGCCATCCCCAACCGGGTGCGGGTGCGGCTTCGGGATGGGCGGGTGCTGGAGCGGCTGGTGGAGTACCCCCTGGGCCACCCCAGGCGGCGGGAGGAGAGCCTGCCCTTCCTCCGGGCCAAGCTGGAGCGGGCCCTCCACCTGGCCCTGCCCAGGGCGCGCGCCCAGGAGCTGCTCTACCTCCTGCTGGACGACCCCGCCCTGCCGGAGATGCCCGTGGACCGCTTCCTGGCCGCCCTGGCCCCGGAGGCCCCCTGATGGCCTGGTTGCGCACGCCCCCGAGGTCCTCCCAGGAGCTGGCCGCGCTCCTCAGGGAGCGGCTCAGGGAGCCCCTGGTCCTCCCCGGGGTGTACGACCCCCTTTCGGCCCTCCTGGCCAAAGGGGCGGGGTTCACTGCCCTCTACCTTTCCGGAGCCGCCCTCACGGCGAGCCGGGGCCTGCCCGACTTGGGCCTCCTCGAGGCAGGGGAGGTGGCGGAGCGCGCCCGGGAGATCGTCTGGGCTACCGGCCTGCCCCTCATCGTGGACGCGGACACGGGCTACGGCGGCCCCCTGAACGCGGCCCAGGCGGCGCGGCGCTTCCTGGCGGCGGGGGTGGCGGGGGTGCAGCTCGAGGACCAGCTCCACCCCAAGAAGTGCGGCCACCTGAGCCGCAAGCTCTTAGCACCCCCGGAGGACCTGGAGGCCAAGCTCCGCGCGGTGAAGGAGGCCGCCCCGGAACTTTTCCTCATCGCCCGCACGGACGCCTACGAGGCCGAGGGGCTGGAGGGCGTGGTGGCCCGGGCTAGGCGCTACCTGGAGGCTGGGGCCGAGGCCATCTTCCCCGAGGCCCTGCCCTCGCGGGAAGCCTTCCAGGCGGTGGCCGAGGCCCTGGAAGGGGCGGTTCTCCTGGCCAACCTGACGGAGTTCGGCCGCAGCCCCTCCCTGAGCGCAGCCGAGGTCTTCGCCCTGGGCTACCGCATCGCCCTCTTCCCGGTTTCCGCCCTCCGCGTGGCCGCCAAGGCTATGGAGGGCCTGTACCAGACCCTCATGGCCCAGGGCACCTCCAGGGGCTTCCTCCCCCAGATGCAGACCCGGGCTGAGCTCTACAGGCTGTTGGACTACTTCGCCTACGAGGAGTTTGATGCCCGGCTCATGCCCTCCGAGCTGCCGGGGGAGGCCTGATCTGCTGTCCGCGGCCTTCTCCTGAGCTGGTGGGTCCTGGGTGCGTTGGGGGCGCCGAGCGGTCCTGGCCCCATCTACATCACCTCCAGCCCCTGCGGGAGGTCGGCCAGTATGTGGCTGCCCGGGTCATCCGCCAGGCCCTCCAGGAGGCCGGCTTTTCCCAAAATCGGCTGCAGGTTTTCGTATACTCTTAGTATCAAGGGCGTTTAGCCCCTGGGTGTATGGACAAGGACCGCCCTGTCTACATCATCTCGGTGGCCGCCGAACTGGTGGACATGCATCCCCAGACCCTGAGGCTCTACGAGCGCAAGGGCCTCATCAAGCCCAAGCGCTCCGGCGGCAAGACCCGGCTCTACTCTGAACGGGACGTGGAGAAGCTGCGGGAGATCCGCCGGCTTACGCAGGAGCTGGGGGTCAACCTGGCCGGGGTGGAGGAGATCATGCGGCTGCGGGATGAGCTTTGGGCCTTGGAGAAGCGCTTTCACGAGGAGGTGGAGCGGCTCAAGGCCGAGCTGGGGGAGAGGCTCGCTGCCCTCAAGACTCCCCCGGCCCTGCCTGCCCCGGGTGAGCGCCCCCGCCGGAACGAGACCGATAAGGACCGCCCCGTCTACATCATCTCGGTGGCCGCCGAGTTGGTGGGGATGCACCCCCAAACCCTAAGGCTCTACGAGCGCGAGGGTCTGGTGACCCCCCGCCGCACCGCTGGCAAGACCCGGCTCTACTCTGAACGGGACGTGGAGAAGCTGCGGGAGATCCGCCGGCTTACGCAGGAGCTGGGGGTCAACCTGGCCGGGGTGGAGGAGATCATGCGGCTGCGGGATGAGCTTGACGCCCAGCAAAGCCGGCTCGAGGCGGAGATTGCCCGGCTGCGCTTGGCCCTGCTGCAAAGGCTGGGGTCTAAAAAGGACCAGGAGCAGATGGAGCCCCAGGCCGGTTGAGCCTGTTGGGTCCTGGGGTGAGGGGTATACTGGAAAGGTGCGCACCCTTATCGTGCTGGCCCTGGTTGCGGCGGGGGTCTACCTCTATGCAGAGCGGTTTGGCCTGGCGGTGGGCTACGCGCCCTTCACGCCGGTTTTCTACTGGAACTACAGCGGAGAGGCGGTCTACCCTTTGCGGGCCACGGGGATTCGCCCGTTTATCAAGGTGATGGTGGCCGGAGAACTGCGCAAAGGGAGCCTGGAGGTGGAGATCCGCCGCAGCGGCCAGGCTACCGCTGGGCTGGTCAAGCGCTACCAGGGGCGCTTTTCCGATGAGGTTCGCTACCCGGTGGAATCGAGCCTGTACGAGGTGGTCTTCCGCCTGAAGGGGGCTCGAGGCCAGGTGCGGATGGACTGGGTGGCGGCCCGAAACGAGTTCTGAGAGGGATGTCGGGCGCCTCGTTTGCGGTAGGATGGGCGCCGTATGGGCAACCGCTACATTGGCCAACCCCTCAAGCGTCGGGAAGATGGGAAGCTTGTGCGGGGTCGGGGGCAGTACCTGGCTGACCTCCCTTCTGGGGCTGCGCTTCACCTGGTCTTGGTGCGCAGCCCTTACGCCCATGCCCGCCTGGTTTCCATAAGCCTGGAGGAGGCGCTGCAGACCCCCGGGGTGGTGGCGGTCTACACCGCGGCCGACCTCCCAGAGCTGTACGCTCCGGCCTCTGGACCCCGGGAGGGCCGCCTGGCCCTGCACCCCTTGCTGGCCCGTGAACAGGTGCGCTACGTGGGAGAACCGGTGGTGGCGGTGCTGGCGGAATCGAGGGCCGCCGCGGAGGATGCGGCTGGGCGGGTGCAGGTGGTCTATGATCCGCTGCCGGTCTGCGCCGACCCCCTGGAGGCCCTCACTGCTCCGCCCTTGCACCCCAGCCTTGGCACCAACCTGGCCCTGGAACGCACCGTGGTCTCGGGGGAGGTGGGAAGGGCCTTTGCGGAGGCGTACCGGGTGGTTGGGGCCCGGTTGGTGGAGCAGCGGGTAGCCCCCGCGCCGATGGAACCCCGAGGGGTTCTGGCAACCTGGGATGGGGTGCGCGAGGCCCTTACGGTCTGGTCGAGCACCCAGATGCCTCACGACCTGAGGGGCGCGTTGGCCGAGCGGCTTTCGCTGGCGGAGAACCAGGTGCGGGTGGTGGCCCCGGATGTGGGGGGGGCCTTTGGGGCCAAGATCAACGTCTACCCTGAGGAGCTGCTGGTGGCCTACCTAGCGCGGCGGCTGGGGCGGCCTGTTCGTTGGGAGGAGGGGCGCAACGAGAGCTTCACCTCCACCATCCACGGGCGGGCCCAGGTGGCCGACCTGGAGATGGCTTTTGACGCAGAGGGTAGGGTTCTGGGCCTTCGAGGCCGGGTGGTGGCCGACCTGGGGGCCTACGCGCTCGAGACCACCTTGGGAAGTGCTCCTGGGACCCTTTTGATGCTGCAGGGGCCCTACGAAATCCCGGCCCTTGAGCTCAGGCTCCAGGCCGTCTATACCCATGCTACCCCCACTGGGGCCTACCGGGGGGCCGGCCGGCCCGAGGCCACCTACTACCTGGAGCGCCTGATGGACATGGGGGCCCGCGCCTTGGGCTTGGACCCGGCGGAGCTTCGCCGGCGGAACTTTATCCGGGGGCCTTTTCCCTACAGGACCCGCACCGGGGCCAAGTACGACTCGGGGGCCTATGAGCAGGCTTTGGACAGGCTCCTCGAGGTAAGCCGCTACGCCGAGTTGCGGGCCTGGCAGGCTGAGGCCCGCAAACAGGGGCGCCGGGTGGGCGTTGGGCTTTGCACCTACGTGGAAATCACCGGGTATGGCTGGGAGACGGGAGGGGTTCAGGTCAACCCCGATGGCAGCGTGCTGGTGTTCACGGGAACCTCGCCCCATGGCCAGGGCACTCAGAATGCTTTTGTCCAGATAGTGGCCGAACGGATTGGGATTCCCCCCGAGCGCATCCAGGTGGTGCAGGGGGATACCCTAGCGGTTCCCTACGGCATGGGCACCGCCGGGAGCCGCACCCTTTCGGTGGGAGGCTCGGCGGTTCTGCAGGCTGCGGAGCAGGTACGGGCGAAGATGACCCGGATTGCGGCCCACCTGTTGGAGGCCGCTCCGGAGGACCTGGAGCTGGGGGAGGAGGGGTTTAGGGTGCGGGGAACCGACCGAGGGGTGGCCCTGGAGGAGGTCATCGCTGCAGCCTTTAGCCCCCGCAAGCTCCCGCCAGGGCTGGAGCCGGGCCTCGAAGGGCGAGCGAGCTTTACCTTGAAGGAGGCCAACTACCCCTTTGGGGCCCACCTGGCGGTGGTGGAGGTTGATCCCGAAACAGGCCAGGTGCAGGTGCTTCGCTACATCGCGGTGGACGATTGTGGAACGGTGATCAACCCCTTGCTCTTTGAGGGGCAGCAGCACGGGGGGGTGGCCCAGGGCATCGGCCAGGCCCTTTACGAGGGGATTTTTTACGATGCGGAAGGGCAGAATCTGCAGGCCAGCCTGCTCGAGTACGCCCTGCCCAGGGCCGACCAGGTCCCTCATGTGGAAGCCCACCGCATGGAGACCCCCTCGCCCACCAACCCTCTGGGCGTGAAAGGGGTAGGGGAGGCTGGGGCCATCGCCGCAACCCCTGCGGTGGTCAACGCGGTGCTTGACGCTTTAGAGGTAGACCATCTGGACATGCCGCTTTCTCCTGAGAAGGTCTGGCGCTGCCTCAGGGAGAAAGCGGTCACCTGAACAGCCCGATGAGCCTGCTTTGGCTTTTGGTTTGAGCTGTGCGCTCCGCACCGGAGGGTGGAGGAGGCCCTCTCCGGTTGGCCTATTCCAGCTTGGTCCATCCGCTAATATATTGGCCTTATGCGCGTTATCGTGATTGGCGCCAGGGCAAGCCTGCTTGCGCAAGCCCAGACCCGCTGGGTGATGGAGCGCCTCAAGGAGAACTGGCCCGAGACCGAGTTCAAAATACGCATGGTGCAGTCCAAAAACGCCTCTGAGGCGGCGGCCACAGAAGCCCTTAGGCAGGCCTTGCTGCGGCGCGAGGTGGACATTGCGGTCTACTCGCTCAAGCACCTGCCCACCCAGGAGCTGCCCGGGGTGCGGTTGGCGGCTGTGCCCAAGCGGGTTGAGCCCAGGGAGGCCCTGGTGGGGCGCAGCGCCAAACGGCTGGAGGACCTACCAGAAGGGGCGGTGGTGGGGGTCAACAGCCTAAGGCGCAGGGCCCAGCTCCTGGCCTATCGGCCTGACCTAACCCTGCGGGACTTGGAGGGCGATGTGGACGAGCGGCTGACCGCCTTAGGGGCTGGGGAATACGATGCCCTAATCATTGGGGCAGCCAGCTTGCTCAGGCTCGAGCTGCCCAACCGTATAGACCAGCTCATTGACCCAGAGGTGATGTTGCCTGCGGCCGGCCAGGGAGCGCTGGGCCTGGAGGTGCGCCAGGGCGACGACTGGGCCGAGGAGCTGGCCTACAGCCTGAACCACCGCCCCTCCTTTGCCCGGGTCACGGCGGAGCGGGCCTTTGTGCGGGCGCTGGGGGCTGGCGACCACTGCGCCGCTGCGGCGCTGGCTATGTTGGAGGACGACGGGGTCCTTGTGCTGGAGGGGTTGGTGGCCTCGCCCGATGGCCGCGAGCTGATTCGGGCTGAGATTGAGGGTGAGGCTGAGGAGGCCGCTGAGCTGGGCGAAGAGCTAGCCCACGACTTGCTGGCCGAGGGGGCTCGGGAGCTTCTGGAGGCGATCCGCGCTCACTAACCTCAAAGAGGGAGCCGAAACCGCGCTGCCAGCGCCTGCTGGGCCTGGCGGATGCGCAGGAAGACATGCCGCAACATCTGCTGCTCGCGGGGGCTGAGGGCTTCCCGGGCCACCCGGTTGGAGGGGGGCTGGTCCCGCTCCAGGGCACCCAGCTGGTGCTTCAGGCGCAGGTGGGAGAGGAACAAAAAAGCCTCGCTCAGGTCTTCGGCTTCTTCCTTGGGGATGAGCCGGGCCAGGGCAGCGGCCCGCAGGCGCTCCAGGGTGGGGCGGGCCAGGCTGCCGGCCTCGAGGCCATACACCCGCGCCAGGGCCACGATGGCGGCAATCCCCCCTTTTTTCAGGTTGACCTGCCCCTCCTCCCAGTGAATGCGCCCCAAAAACCCCAGCGGCGGGGTGAAGGCCAGGGCCGAGCGGGCCAGGGCGGTCAGGAAGGGCCGGTTGTTCGCAGCCCGGCGCAGGAAGCCGTGCAGGGGTTCCAAAGCCAGCCCCCCGGCCACCGCGCGGAAGTCCAGGAAAATCTGGGCCTCCAGCAGGGCCTCGCCCTCGGGGGCCTCCAGCCAGGCCCGGAACCGGGCCGCCCACTCCGGAAGCGCATAGCTCCAGCGGTCGGCCATGTGGCCCCCCGGGCAGGGGGGAAACCCGGCCTGGGATAGCCCCTCCAGCACCCGCCGGGCCAGCGCCTGGAAATAGGGGCGGGCCTGGGGCTCCTGGTAGGCCAGGGCGTTGTCCTGGTCGGTGAGGAGGGCCTGCTCGGTGCGGCCCTCGGAGCCCAGCACCAGCCAGGCGTAGGGGCAGGGGGGCGGGCCCAGGCGGGCCTCGGCCCGGCGCAGGAGGCTACGGGTCAGGGCGTCGTTCAGCAGGCTCACCTGGCGGGTGATGGCCGGCACACTGAAGCCCGCGGCCACCATCTGCCGCACGATGGCGTAAAGCTGCTCGCGGTACTCGCTAGGGTCGCCCTGGCCCTGCTCCAGGCGGCGCAGCAGGGCCAGCGGGGTCTGCAACCAGCGCCGCAGAAAGAGCCGGTCGGTGAGGAGGCCCACCACCTTGTCCCCCTCCAGCAGGGGCAGGTGGTGGATGCCCTGCGCCTCCATGAAGGCCAGGGCCTCGTAGAGGGGGGTGCGGGCGGGCAGGGTGCGGGCCGGGGCGCTGGCCACCGCAAGGGCCGGGGTGTCTGGGGGAAGTTCCTCGGCCAGCACCCGGTTGCGCAGGTCGCGGTCGGTGAGGATGGCCAGGCCCAAAGGGGTTTGCAAGAGGAGGGCGCTCACCCCTGCGTCGCGCATGCGCCGGGCGGCCTGGGCCACGGTAGCGCCGGCCTCGAGCCAGACCACCCCCAAGGCCACCTCCCCCGCGGCCTGGCCCAGGTCGGGCAGGCTCAGGGCGGCAGGCTGCAAGAGCCTTAGCCGCTCGGCCAGCCGGGCGCTGAAAAAGAGGGCCAGGGCGGGCTTTTCCAGCAGGCGGCGGAAGGCCTCCTTGCTCAAAAGCAAGCACTCGGCCTCGCCCTCGGCCCGCGCGGTCAGGCTGGGGGGCTGCTGGCCCAGAAGGGAAGGGTAGCCGAAGCTCTCGCCGGGCTCGAGCCAGGCCACCCCCTGCCCGTCCTGCTCGAGGCGCACCGTTCCCCGGTAGACCACAAAAAGCCCCTCGGCCTCGGGCTGAACCGGGGAAAGGATGACCTCGCCCGGCGCAAAGCGCACCCGGCGCAAAGCCCCCTCGAGGCCCGCCCAGTCGGCCTCCGCGAGCGCGTCAAAGGGCGGGTACTGGCTCAGGAAGGCCCGGTAGCGAGGAAATTCCGGATCCAGCCCCCCACCTCCTTCGCGCTGGGCTCCAGGGCAAAGCTGGCCCTGGCCTCGGCGTAGCGGGCCTCGCCCACCCGCTCGCGCCGCTGCTCCAGCAGGGCCTCGGCGAAGGCTCTGGGAAACTCCGGGTGGGGCTGCATCCCGAGCACGTTGGCCCCCACCTGGATAAAGGCATAGGGGCTGAACTCGCTCCCCCCCAGCACCTCCGCCCCTGGGGGGAGCCGGGTAATCTGGTCCTGGCAGGAGAGGATGAGCCGGACTTCCTCCAGGGGCGGCGCCATCCAGGGCCTCTGCTGGGCGAGCGAAAACCGGTGCACCCCTACCCCCCAGCCCAGGGGCCAGCGCTCCACCTTTCCTCCCAAAGCCTGCCCGATTATCTGGTGCCCGAAGCAGACCCCCACCAGCCGGCTCTGCGAGGCCGCCACCGCCCGCACGAAGTCTTCCAGCGGGGGTATCCAGGGCAGGGGGTCGTAGACCGAGGCGCGGGAGCCCGTAATCAGGTAGCCCGAGAAGTCTTCCACCCGTGCCGGGTAGGCTCCCTTGCGCACGTCGAAGGGGGTGAGGGGGAGGCCCAGAAGCCGCTCGAACATGGCGGGGTAGTCGCCCGCAATGCTCTCCAGCCCCGGCGGGGGTTCGTCGCAGACCAAAACCGCCAGCCTCATAAGGCTTCCTCAAACCTTACGCAGATGATACGACTTGGGCCGGGTAAGCTGCTCGTAGCCCAGAACGGAGAGCGAGCAGCCCCGTCCGGACTCCTTGACCCCCGTCCAGGCCAGGGCGGGGTCTAGGTAGTCGCAGCGGTTGAGGAAGACCGTGCCGGTCTCCAGGCCCGCCCCCAGCTCCAGCGCGGCCCCTTCGTCTTTGCTCCAGATGGAGGCGGTGAGGCCGTAGGGGGAGTCGTTCATGAGGGCCAGGGCCTCCGCGTCGCTTTTGACCTTCATGATGCCCACCACCGGGCCAAAGCTCTCCTCCACCATCACCCGCATCCCGTGGTGCACGTCCACCAGCACCTGGGGGGCCAGGTAGGGGGTGCCGGGGGCGTCGGCGGGGAAGTGGCGGGGGTCGATGAGGGCCCGGGCTCCCTGGGAGAGGGCCTCGGCAATCTGACCCCGCACGAACTCGGCGGCCTCGGTGCGCACCATGGGGCCCAGGGTGGTCTCGGGGTCCAGGGGGTTGCCCAGCTTGAGCTTGAGGGTTTCGGCCACAAAGGCCTCCACGAAGGGCTCGTAGATGGCCTCGTGGACGTAGATGCGCTCCACCCCGCAGCAGGACTGGCCCGAGTTGAACATGGCCCCGTCCACCAGGTTCACCGCGCTGAACTCGAGGTCGGCGTCAGGGCGCACGTAGGCCGGGTCCTTGCCGCCAAGCTCCAGGGCCACCCCCTTGAAGTGCCCCGCCGCGGCCCGCTCCACCGCCCGCCCCCCGGCCACCGAGCCGGTAAAGGCCACGAAGGCAACCCGTGGGTCGGCGATGGCCCGGGCCACCAGTTCATGGTCCATGTGCAGGTACTGAAAAACCCCCTCGGGCAGCCCGGCCTCCTGGAAGGCCCAGGCGTAGCGCTCGGCCACCAAGGGGGTCTGGGCGGAGTGCTTCAGGAGCACCGCGTTCCCGGCCAGCAGGGCCGGCACAATGGTGTTGACCGAGGTCAGGTAGGGGTAGTTCCAGGGGGCCAGCACCAGCACCACGCCCAAAGGCTCCCGCCGGATGAAGCGGGTGAAGCCCGGAAGCTCCTCTGCCGGGATGTCCCGCAGGGCGGCTGGGGCAATGCGGGCCATGTAGCGGGCCCGCTCGGCAAAGCCCCCCGTAATCTCCTTGGGGCTGTAGCGGATGGGCCGGCCCATCTGCCAGGTGAGCTCCAGGGCTACCGGCTCCACCGCCCCCAGCATCACCTCCACCATGCGCTCCACGATGGCGAGCCGCTCCTCTAGGGGGGTTCGGGCCCAGGCCCGCTGGGCCTGCACAGCACGGGTGAGGGCCTGCTCGAGCGCCTCGGGTCCGGCCAGCTCGCGCTCCACGTACACACGCCCATCCACCGGGCTGATGGTTCTTTGTATCTGCATAGCCTTCACTCCGGGGTGACGTAGGCCGCGGTGATGCCCCCATCCACCAGCATGGCCGCCCCGGTCATGAAGGAGGAGGCCGGGCTGGCCAGGAACAAAGCGGCCTGGGCTATTTCGCTGGCCTGGCCGAAGCGGCCCATGGGGATGTGCACCAGGCGGCGCTGGCGCTTTTCCGGGGTGTCCAGGTACTTCATCAGGAGTTCGGTCTGCAAGGGCCCGGGGCAGAGGGCGTTGACCCGGATGTTCTCGCGGGCGTGGATCACCGCCAGCTCGCGGGTCATGGAGAGCACCGCCCCCTTGCTCGCGGTGTAGGCCAGCTGCGGCGTGGCCGCCCCCAGGAAGGCCACAAAGGAGGCGGTGTTGATGACCACCCCACCCCCGGCCCGGCGCAGGGCCGGGATGCCGTACTTGCAGCCCAGAAAGACCCCCTTCACGTTCACCGCAAAGGTGAGGTCCCACACCGCCTCGCTGGTGTGGATGGCGTCATCGTCCTCGGCGTGGGAGATGCCGGCGTTGTTGAAGAGGATGTCGAGCCGGCCAAAGGCCCGCTCGGCCTCCTGCACCATCCGCTCGGCGTCGGCGGCCTTGGAAACATCGGCCCGCACGAAGTGGGCCTGGCCCCCTGCGGCCCGGATGCGCTCGGCGGTCTCCTGGCCTTTTTCCGAGATATCCACGGCCACCACCCTGGCCCCCTCGCGGGCAAAGAGCAGGGCCGCCTCGAGGCCAATCCCGCTCGCGGCGCCGGTGATGAGGGCCACCTTATCAGCTAGTTGCATGCACACCTCCAAAAGTTGTCACAGGACGCAGGTCGGCCAACAATCGCTCGCCTGGTGCAACCCGTGGCTCATATCCGCTCGAAGTACCGTTTGCGCTCCCAGTCGGTTACGGCCCGGCAAAAGGCCTGCCACTCGGTGCGGTAGAAGTGGGTGTAGTGCTCGTGGGCGGCCTCGCCCAGGGCTTTCTTGGCAAAGGCGCTATGTGCGAAGCCCTCCACCGCCTCGCCCAGGGTGTAGGGCACCCGGGGCAGGTGGCGGGCCTGGTAGATGTCGCCCTGGAAGATGGGGGGCGGGGTGAGGTCTTGCTCGAGGCCATCGAGCCCCGAGGCCAGGGCTGCGGCCAGGGCCAGGTAGGGGTTCAGGTCGGCCCCGCCGATGCGGCACTCAATGCGCAGCGAAGGGCCGTGCCCCACCACGCGGAACCCGGCGGTGCGGTTGTCGTAGCTCCAGGCCAGCCGGGTGGGGGCCCAGGAGCCGTCCTCGTAGCGCTTGTAGGCGTTCACCGTGGGGGCGTACAGGGGCATCAGGTCGGGTGTGTGGGCGATCCAGCCCGCCAGAAACTGCCCGAAGACCTTAGAGCCCTTCACCGGCCCATAGCTTTCCTCGCCGGCAAAGGCATTCTGCCCATCCTTCCAGAGCGAGAGGTGGATGTGGCAGGAGGAGCCGGCCTGGCCGTGGTGGGGCTTGGCCATGAAGGTTACCGAAAGGCCCATGCTGTCGGCAATTTCCTTGAGGCACTGCTTGAAGACCGCATGCCGGTCGGCCATCTCTAGGGCCTCGGCGTAGCGCAGGTTGACCTCGTGCTGGCCCAGGCCCCACTCGCCCTTGGAGTTTTCCACCGGAATCCCCGAGGCCTTGAGGTGCCGCCGCACCGCCGCGGTAAAGGGCTCCTCGCGGGTGCCCTGGAGCAGGTGGTAGTCCTCCAGGTAGTAGCCAGCAGGCTCGAGCCCGGCGTAGCCCTGCCGGTGGGCTTCCCGGTAGGCTACCCGGTAGAGGTAGTACTCCAGCTCCGAGGCCGCCATCACCGTGTAGCCCAAGGCCCGGGCCCGCTCGAGCTGCCGCTTCAAAAGCGTGCGGGGGGCCACCTCCACCAGGGTGTGGGTGCGCTCGTCTTCCAGGTCGCAGAGCACCAGGGCGCTTTTCTCGAGCCAGCTTGCAGGCCGCAGGGTGGAAAGGTCGGGCACCAGGTGGAAGTCGCCGTAGCCCAGCTCCCAGTTGGCAAAGCGGTAGCCCTGCACCGGCTCCATCTCCATATCGGTGGTGAGCAGGTAGTTGCAGCCGTGGGTGCCGTGCTCGGCCACGTGCTCCACAAAAAACTCGGCCTCGAAGCGCTTGCCCATAAGCCGCCCGTAGTGGTCGGGAAAGGCCACCAGCACGGTCTCAATCCTGCCCGCATTGACCTCCTGGGATAGCCAGCTTAGCTTTCTCGCAGCGTCCTCGTTCATTCAAACCCCTTGTCTCATTCCCAAGCCATGCTCAGAACCCCGCCTCGTTACTTCACCGCCATCGGGCTGGTTACCTCAGCGAATCTCCCGCTGGGCCTCGGCGATGAGGGCGGCCTCCTCCTCGGGGGCCTGGGCCACCAGGCGGAAGCGGCTGTAGAACCAGTAGTAGGCCATCATCAGCACCACAAAGACCGCTGTGCCCACCACCCCAGGCCGGTAGCTCTCCACCGCGAAGGTGGCGGCCAGGCAGACCAGGGCCAGAATTGCGCCCACCCAGGCCCCCGGCACGCCCAGCGGGCTCTTGTAGGGGCGGGGCAGGTCGGGGCGGGTGCGGGCCAAGCGGATGTAGGCAAACATCACCATGGCGTAGGAGATCACCGCGCCAAAAACCGCCATGTTGAGCAGGGCCGCCCCCACGCTATCCGAGAAGGTGCTGATCAGCACGCACATCAAGAAGCCCACCACCGCGCCCAGGATGAGGGCGTAGTGCGGGGTGTGGTAGCGGCTCACGATGGAAAGTCCGGTGGGCAGGTAGCCGGCCCGCGAAAGGGCGAAGATGAGCCGCCCGTAGGCGTAGATGATGGCGTGGAAGCTGGCCACCAGGCCGGTGATGGCAATCAGGGTCAGGATGGTGCTGGTGGCCGCGTCGCCAAAGACTGCCTTGAAGCCCAGCTCCAGGGGGGCATTGGACTCGCCCACCTCCTTGGCCCCGGCCACCCCGGTATTCAGGATGAGGGTCAGCACCGAGAGCACCAGCAGGGTGATAATGCCCAGGATGAGCGCTTTGGGCATGTCCCGCACCACGTCGTGCGACTCCTCGGCGGCCAGGGGGAGCTGCTCGATGGCCAGATAAAACCAAATGGCAAAGGGCAGGGCAGCGAAAACCCCGTACCAGCCGAAGGGTAGGAAGCTCGAGCCCCCCTCCGTGGGCGGGATGTTGAAGACCTTCTCCCAGCTAAAGGCCCCAGAAAACACCGCCGCTACGTAGAAAACCACCAGCACCGCCAGCGCCAACAGGGTCACGATGAGCGAAACCCTGAGCGTCAGGGCCGTGCCGCGGATATTGATGCCCACGAAGATGGCGTAGAAGGCCGCCCACCAGACCCAGGCCGGCACCCCCGGAATCAGGGCGTTCATGTAGCCCGCAATCCCCACCACAATCACCGCCGGGGTGATTACGTACTCAATCAGGTCGGTGACCCCGTTGAGGAAAGCCCAGTTGGGGCCAAAGGCGTTGCGGGTGAAGGAGTAGAAGCCTCCCGCATGGGGCAGGGCGGTGGAGAGCTCGGCGATGGAAAGCACCATGGTTACGTACAACACCGCCACCACCAAAGTGGCCAGCAAAAGCCCCCCAAAGCCCCCAGCGGAGAGCCCAAAGTTCCAGCCGAAGAAGTCGCCCGAGATGACCGCGCCGACCCCCAGGCCCCACAAGAGCACCCAGCCCGCGCTCTTGCGCAGGCGCCGTTTTTCCAGATAGGTGTTGTCTACATCTACGTAGTGCGCCCCGCGCACCTGCTTGGGTCTATTTTCCATTTCCTAAACCTCCAGGCTTTTTTGCCCTAAGCCGATGAAAACCGTGCTTTGATCAGTTGAGCCAGCCTTTTCACCCCCTCTTCCAGCCCCTCGCCTCGCTCGGTCCCAAAGCACAGCCGGAAGCGCATGGTTTCGTCGGCCTGCACCAGGAAAGCCTCCCCAGGGGTGAGGGCCACCCCCTGGGCCAGGGCCTGGTGGTACAGTTCCAGGGTGGAGAAGAGCCGGGGCAGGCTCACCCAGCAGGAGAACCCCCCTTCGGGATGGCTCCAGCGCACCCCTTCGGGCATGTGGCGCTTTAGGGCTCCTAGGAGCACGTCCCGGCGGTGCCGGTAAATCGGTAGTACCTGGCGGAGGTGCTGTTTGAGGCCACCCTGGCGGATGAACTGGGCTGTGGCCCGCTGCAACAGGGGCGGGGGACCGGTGATGTCGGAGACGTTGTGTAGGGCAGTAAGCCGATCGAGCAGGGCTTTGGGCGCCACCAGGTAGCCGATGCGCAGCCCCGGCATCAGCACCTTGGAGAGGCTGGCCAGGTGCACCACCTGAGCTTCTGCACCAAGCTGCTGGGCCAGGACGTAAAGCGGGGTGGGCGGTTTTTGCTCGTAGCTCAGGAAGCCCAGGGTGTCGTCCTCCACCAGGGCAAACCCGTAGGTCTGGGCCAGCACCAGAAGTCGCCACAGCCGTTCCTCCCGGAAGCGCAGCCCGGTGGGGTTGTGGTAGCTGGGGATGGTGTAGTAGAAGCGCGGGCGGTGGTGTTTCAGAAGGGCCTCGAGCACTTCCAGCCGGGGGCCTTCCTCGTCCAGCGGTACCGGCAGGGGCTTCAGGCGAAATTGCTTGAGGATGCCCAGCAGGCCCAGGTAGGTGGGCTCCTCCAACAGCACTTCCTCGCCCGGCTCGGCCAGGGCCCGGCAGACCAGGGCCAGCCCCTGCAGTCCCCCCACCGTGACCAGCACCTCGGCGGGGTCGGCGCGCACGCCGCGTTGTTCTAAAAGTTCGCTGAGGGCCACCCTGAGCTCGGGCTCACCCATCACCGAACCGTAGCCGAAGACCTCCCGGGCCTGGGGGCGCAGGCTCTCCAGGCAGGCCCAGAAGGCCTCGTAAGGGAAGAGCTCGGGGTCGCCGGTGGCCAGGGCCAGGTTGTGGGGTACCCGGGCGTTTTGCAGCCGGTGCAGGTCGGAGAGCACCAGGTCGGGCTCGAGCCGCTCCCCAAAGCTGGGCTGGGCGGTGGGCCGAGCCTGCTGGCTCACGAAGGTGCCCCGCCCCACCACCGACTCAATCAACCCGTCGGCCTGTAGCTCGCGGTAGGCGTTGTGGATGGTGAGCCGGGTGGTGCCCACCTCGCGGGCCAGAGCCCGCACCGTGGGCAAGCGGGTGCCGGGGGGCAGCTCGCCGGTGGCGATGCGGGTGCGGAACTCCTCGGCGATGTGGCGATACAAAGCCATATGTTTGCCCTGCCGCAGCCTGACCCGCACGCCCACAACGCCCTCCTTTGGATGGAGGGCATTATATGCGCGGAGTTAAGGCGGGCGGAAGGTACAATTTGGGGGATTGTGCTAGGACAATCAGGGCGCACCGTGGCGCCGGTCCCGCCGCGTCTTCCCCTGCCTGTTTTTGGGAGGGTTTTCACCACGTGTTTAGGCCAGGCCCTCGAGCCTCTCAGCCACCTCGGTCCACCGGTTGTAGGCTTGCTCGAGCGCTGCTTCGAGCCGGATTTGCTCCTGGGCGATCTGGGCGTACTCGCTGTGGTGCAGGCCCGGCTGATTGGCCTTTGCCAGGACCGCCTGGACTTGGGCCTCGAGCCGAGCAATCTCGGCCTCCAGCTGCTCTTTCTCGCGCTCCAAGTGCCAGCGCCCCTTGGCCCTGGGGGGCTTCGGGTTCTGGGTTTCGGCCCTGCTCCGTGGGTACTCTGGCTGTCTAGGCCCCACCTCGGCCTTGCGGCGCCCCAGGTACTCGCCAGGCGGGCCTGGGTAGTCGGCGAACTGCCCTCCGGAGAGATGCCAGGTGCGGGTGGCCAACCCATCGAGGAAAGCAAGGTCGTGCGAGACCAGCAGCAGGGTACCGGGGTAGCCCAGAAGGGCCCCCTCGAGGGCTTCCACCGTTTCCAGGTCCAGGTGGTTGGTGGGTTCGTCCAGCACCAGGAGACTGGCCTGCTGCAAGGAGAGCGAAAGCAGGGCCAGCCGGGCTCGCTCGCCCCCTGAGAGTTGCCGGACCTGCTTGAACTGCGCCTCGTAGGGAAACATCCAGGCCCCCAGCGCGGCGTGGGCCCCCTCGCCCAGCATTCGGTAGAGGGTCTCGTACAGGGTGAGTTCGGGGTTGAAGCCCGATAGCTTCTGGTCGTAGTAGCCTATCCGCACCCCTGGGCCCACCCTGACCCGCCCCGCCGGGTGGTCGGAGGGCAGGAGGCCCAGGAGCACCCGGAGCAGGGTGGTCTTGCCGGCCCCGTTGGGGCCAATCAGGGCGATGCGCTCGCCTCGCCGTACCAGAAGGTGGGGGATGTGAAAGAGTCTGCGCCCACCGAGATTCTTCTGTAGCTCCCAGCCCTCCAGTACCCGCTCGGCTGTAGCTGGTTTCTCCAGTGGAAAGCGCATCTGTACGGCTTCGTCCAGCTCGGGAGCCTCCACCGCTTCCTGCATGAGCCGATCCATACGGGCTTCCAGGCTGTGGAGCCGCCTGGCGTGCTTGGCGCTGCTGTGGGCCCAGCGCTGGGCCTGCTCTAGGATGCCCTCCAGCCGCTCCTTCTCCTTCAGCCAGCTTCCGTGCTCACGCGCCTCCTGCGCCTCCTGCAAGGCCCGTTGCTTGCGGAAGGCCGTGTAGTTGCCCTCGTAGAGCCTAAGCCGCCCTCTGCGCAGCCAGGCCACACGCTCGGTTACCCGGTCGAGAAAGCGCCGGTCGTGTGAGACCACCACCACCGCTCCCCCGTAGGACTGCAAAAAATCCACCAGCCACTCCACCATCTCGAGGTCCAGGTGGTTGGTGGGCTCGTCCATCAGCAAGGCGTCGGCCCCCGAGAGGAGCAGCGCCCCCAGGGCCAGCCGCCGGGCCTCCCCTCCGGAGAGCAGGCTGGCCTTTTCCCCTTCCCGCCCCTCAAAGCGAAGCCCCTTGAGCACCGCCTCGTAGCGGGCGCGCTGCTGATAGCCGCCAACAGCCTGGTAGCGCTCCTGCAGCGCCTCCCAGCGCTGGTAGGCCACGGGGTCGGCTAGGTGGGCCTCCAGCCGGGCCAGCTCGGCTTCCATGGCCTGGATTCGGGCAAAGCCACGCTCGAGCACGCGCTTTACGGTATCGTCGGGGCCGTACTGAGGGTCTTGGGGTAGTAGTTCGAGGTGCACCCCCTCCGTGCGGTGGATGCGGCCTCCGGTGGGTTCCAGCTCCCCGGCCAGGAGCCGCAGTAGGCTGGTCTTGCCCGAACCATTGGCGCCCACCAAGGCCAGCCGGTCCTGACGGCGGAGCTCCAGCCTGACCCCGCGCAGGAGCTCGCGCCCGCCCAGGGTGAGCTCGAGGTTCTCTGCCAGGACTATTCGCATGAGGGCCAGTCTAACCCAAGGAACTTCAGAGCTTTCGAGCAATGCGCAGCCCCCGGACGGCCACCAGCAAGGTGACCAGCAGAAGGGCCCAGAAGCCCGCTCCAGTGGGCCAAAGAGCCCACAGGGCGTACAGGTAGCCCGCCATTGCCCCCACCGGGATGGGGTACCAGCTCTGGGGGTGGTTCCGCCAGTACAGGAGCCAGTACAGGCCTGCCACCCCCAGCCCCAGGCCCACCGCCGGCAGGACCAGGGCGGGGTACAAAAAGACGAAGAAGCCCAGCGTGGGGGCAATGCCACCTCCGCCGCGAAAGCCGAAGAAGACCGGCCAGTTGTGGCCTGCCACCACCGCTGCCCCCACCAGGGGTAGCCCCCAGGAGGCCTGGGTGAAGGTGCTCATGTAGGCCGCCAGGGCACCTTTCAGGATATCCCCTAGGGCCACCGCTAGCCCCCAGCCTGCCCCAAGCTGGCGGAAGGCTCCGCTGGCCCCGGGCGTGTCGCGCTCGGCCAGGTCGACCCCCCTGAGCCGTCCCACTACCTGCCCGAAGGAAAGCGCGCCCAACAGGTAGGCTCCTAACACCCAGAGCCCGTCCATACCTGCCATGGTATCCCAAGTAGCCGGTATGTGTTCGGCTGACCCGCCGGTCAGGTAAAGTGAAGGGGTGAAGACTGCTCTGCTCTACCAGCTTCGCTTTCTATCCGAGTTGACCGAAGGCCCTGCTGGGCAGCCCCTTTTTGTCTACACCGACATTGAGCGCCCTGAAAAGGAGCCGCCCCGCTACCGGGCCCGGCTGGCCGTCTGGGCAGAAGGGGTGCGCTTTCTCACCCAGGGCGAGGCCAAAAGCCCTTTCTGGAAGGGGGAATACATCTATTTCACCCGCAAGGTGGACCGGCTCCAGCAGCTTTTCCGCCTGCCCCTCTTTGGCGGTGAGCCAGAGCAGATCACCGCGCTCAAGGGGGGGGTAGAGGGCTACCGGGTGAGCCCCGATGGCCGGAGGATTGCCCTTCTTACCCGGGGTAGCTTTGAGCCCCCCAGGCCCGACGAGCCTCGAGTCTACGAGACCTGGCCGGTGAAGTTTGACGCTCGGGGGCTTTTGCCCAGCGTGCCGAGGGCGCTTTGGCTGTGGGAAGAGGGAGAGGTGCGGCCCTTGGTGGAGCTTCCTCAGGACATCGAGGAGGTGGTCTGGAACCTGGACGGCAATGGGCTCTACTTCACCTCCTACGCCTCGGCGGAGGAGCGGTGGACCTGGAAGCAGCGGCTTTACACCGCAGGGCTTTCGGGGGAGGTGAGGGAGGTTTTTGGGGGGGTAGGACCCATTCTGGGCTTGGAGCCCACCCCGGAAGGGGGTCTGCTCTACCTGGCCCACGCCTGGGAACACCGAGGGGGTACCGAGCACAAACTTTACTACCGCACGCCGGAGGGCGAGGTGCGCCTTCTGGCCGAGGGATCGTTCCTCAACACCCTCAACGCCGATGTGCGGATGGGGACAGGGGTGCAAACCCCCAGGCTGGGGCCGGACGGCCGGGTGTACGTGGTGGTAACCCAACAGGCCACGGCCCGGCTCCTGGCGGTAGGGCTGGACGGGAAGCAGGAGTACGTAACCCCGCCCGAGCAGAGTGTTTTGGGGTACGCGTTTTGTGGCGGTGCGCTTTACACCTTGGCCGAGGACTTCACCCATGGGGCCCGGCTCTTCCGCCAAGGGGAGATGGTCTACGACCCCAACGCCGGGGTACTGCCCGAGCTGCCCCCTCCGGTCCGGGTGACCTACCCTGCCCCAGAGGGGCATACGGTGGAGGGCTTTGTGCTGCTCCCTGAGGAGCCGGGCCCCCATCCGCTGGTCCTCTACATCCACGGCGGTCCCCACACTGCCTTTGGCAACGCCCTGATGCTGCAGCTTCAGTTTTTCCGGGCCCACGGCTTTGCGGTGGCCTACTGCAATCCCCGGGGTTCCACCGGGTATGGCCAGGCCTACGCGGCCCTGGAGGGGCGCTGGGGCGAGGTGGACGAGGCCGACCTGATGGGTTTTTTGGACCACGTGCTGGCCCAATTTCCCCTGGACGCCAGCCGGGTGGCGGTGGCAGGGGGGTCGTACGGGGGGTATATGACCAACTGGCTTACCGCGCGCCACCCTGAGCGGTTTAGGGCTGCGGTGACCGACCGCGGCATCTGCAACTGGCTGAGCTTTTATGGGGCCTCGGACATCGGGCCGCGCTTCACCCATCTGGAGCTGGGGGCCAGCCCCTGGGAGAACCCCCAGGTGTTGTGGCAGAAAAGCCCACTTTCCCTGGTGCACCAGGTGAGGACGCCAACCCTGGTGGTCCACTCCGAACAGGACCACCGCTGCCCTATAGATCAGGGGGAAACCTGGTACACCCTGCTCCTGCACAGAGGGGTGCGCACCCGGTTCTTCCGAGTTCCAGAGGAAGGGCACGAACTCAGCCGCTCGGGGCGTCCTGACCGCCGGGTGGCCCGGATAGAGGCCTACCTCGAGTGGTTCCGCGAGCACCTCGCCTAGGGGTAGCCCAGAACCTCCCTACGCTTCTGGCCCCAGGCGAGGGCGCTGGCGATGCCCTCCTCGATGGGGCGCTCGGCCCGCCAGCCCAGCAGCTCCCAGGCGCGTTCGGCGCTGGCGTAGGCCCCCGCCACGTCCCCTGGGCGGGGTGGGGCCTCGCGTTTGGGGATGGGCCGCCCGTAAACCCGCTCGAAGGCTGCGAGCAGTTCCTTGACCGTAACCCCACGGCCCGTGCCCAGGTTGATGGGCACGTAGGGCCGGCCGACCCTTGCCAGCACCTCGTCAAAACGCTCTACTGCCCGCAGATGGGCCAGCGCCAGGTCCCAGACGTGGATGTAGTCGCGAAGGCCTGAGCCGTCGCGGGTAGGCCAGTTCACACCCGTGATGACGAACTCCCTTTGCTTTCCCAGCGCCACGTCCACCATTCTCCCAAGGACATGGCTGGGTTCGCGCACGTGGATGCCAGTGCGCAGCATAGGGTCGGCCCCGATGGGGTTGAAGTAGCGCAGGGCAATGGCGCGGAGCTTCGTGGCTCGGCTCAGGTCTTCCAGGACTTGCTCCATCATGTGCTTGGTGCGGGCATAAGGGGAGCTGGGCGCCAGGGGGGAGTCCTCGGTAACCCTGAAGCCCGGGACCGCTGCGTAGATGGAGGCCGAAGAGCTGAAGACCACCCGGGGATAGCCCAGCTCCTCCAGGCTTTTGAACAGCTCGAGGCTTTTGCAGACGTTTTCTCGGTAGTAGAGGTAGGGCTTCTCCACCGACTCGGGCACCACCACCAGGGCCGCGCAGTGGATGGTGCTGTGGATGTCGGGATGCTCGTGGAAGATGCGCTCCAGCAAGCTTCGGTCGGCGATATCCCCCTCGTAGAAGACCTTTCCTTGGGTAAAGGCTCGAGGCCCGCTGACCAAAGAGTCCAGCAGGATGGGGGTGTGGCCGTGGTCAAGCAAGGCGTTGGCAATGGTGCTGCCGATGTAGCCAGCCCCACCCGTAATGAGCACCTTCATGGGCCTGATTCTAAGGTAGTATCGGGTGGATGGGCGCGTTGAAAGGGCTGAGGGTTCTCGACCTTTCCCGTGTGCTGGCCGGGCCTTTCTGTACCCAGACGCTGGCCGACCTGGGTGCCGAGGTCTGGAAGGTAGAGCCGCCCAGGGGGGACGATACCCGGGCCTGGGGGCCGCCCTTTTTGGGGGAGGGAGGGGTAGCTGCCCAGGGCGAGAGTGCCTATTACCTCTCCTGCAACCGCGGCAAGAAGAGCCTGGTGGTGAACCTCAAGGACCCAAGGGGTCAGGAAATCGTGCGGGAGCTGGCCCGGAGGGCCGATGTGCTGGTGGAGAACTTCAAGACCGGTGACCTGGCCCGCTACGGCCTGGACTACCCCCGCTTGGCCCAGCTCAACCCGGGGCTGGTCTACCTCTCCATTACCGGCTACGGGCATACCGGCCCTCGGGCGGCCGAGCCCGGCTACGATGTGGCGGTGCAGGGCCTTTGCGGCATCATGTCGGTAACGGGGGACCCGGAGGGGCCCCCCATGCGGGTACCGGTGGCCTGGGTGGACCTGATGACCGGGATGCAGGGGGCCATCGCGGTTTTGGCAGCGCTGCAGGAGCGTGCACGGAGCGGGCGGGGCCAGCACATTGATCTGGCCCTGTTTGACGTGGGCCTTGCGGCTATGGTTAACCTGGCGCAGAGCTACCTCGCGACGGGTGAGCTGCCGCCGCGCCTGGGCAACGCCCACCCGCAGATTGTGCCCTATGGGGCCTTTGAGGCTGCGGACGGCTGGTTCATGCTGACCATTGGCAACGACGAGCAGTACCGGCGAGCCTGCCAGGCGGTGGGGCAGGAGGAGCTTTGGGAGGACCCTCGCTTCCAGACCAATGCGGGTCGGGTGCAGCACCGGGCGGAGCTGTTGCCTAGGCTAGAGGCCCTCTTCCGCACCCGCCCCAGGCGGGTGTGGCTCGAGCGCTTCAAGGAGGCCGGAGTCCCGGCCACCCCGGTTAACAACCTGGCCGAAGCCCTGGCTGAACCCCAGGTGGCCGTTCGCGGGATGGTGCAGCGGGTGCGCCATCCCCGGCTGGGTTCCCTCTCCTTGCTGGGTTCGCCCCTGGCCCACTTTTCGCGCACCCCAGCCCGGGTGCGCGCGCATCCCCCTATGCTCGGGGAGCACACCGAGGAGGTGCTCTGCGGGGTGCTTGGGATGAGCAGAGGGGAGCTTGAGGCCCTCGAGGCCGCAGGGGTCGTTGCCACCCTGCGCTCGGCTGCTGAGCTGTGAGGAGGAGTATGGTTGTAGACGCCCATCAGCACTTTCTCTTTCCCAGCCGCGTCCACTACCCCTGGATGGCCGACCCCGCGCTGGCCCCTCTGCGCCGCGACTTTACCCCAGACGACCTGCGGCCCTGGCTCGAGGCCTGCGGGGTGGAGCGCACCATCCTGGTTCAGGCTCGCAGCAGCCTGGAGGAGACCCGTGAGCTGCTGCGCATTGCTGCCGAGGTGGGGTTTGTGGCAGGGGTGGTGGGCTGGGTGGACCTGCGCGACCCGGGGTTGGAACGGGTGCTGGATGAGCTTATGGCCCTGCCGGAGGGCCGTTACCTGGTGGGCCTCCGTCACCAGGTCCACGATGAGCCCGACCCAAACTGGCTGCTCCTCCCCGAAGTCCAGCGCGGCCTGGCGGTGGTGGCGGAGCGGGGGCTGGTCTATGACCTTTTGGTGCGAACCCGGGAGCTACCCGCCGCTTTGGCAGCGGTGCGGCGCTTTCCCGACCTTAGATTCGTGCTGGACCACCTGGCTAAGCCCAACATCGCCCAAAAGCAGTGGGACGGCTGGATTGATCGGCTGGAGCCCCTGGCCGATCAACCCAACCTCTGGGCTAAGCTCTCCGGTTTGGTTACCGAGGCTGACTGGGGGCGCTGGAGGCCCGAGGACCTGGCCCCCTACATCCACAAGGCGCTGGAACTGTTCGGTTCGGAGCGCTGCATGTTCGGCAGCGACTGGCCGGTCTGCACCCTGGCAGCGGACTACCGGCAGGTAAAGGAGGCGCTGGAGCTGGCCCTTTCCGAACCCAATCCGGCGGTTATGGGGGAGAACGCGGCCCGGGTTTATCGCCTTCCTACCTGAATCAGCCGTGCAGGGCTTTGGGCAGGTTTTGCCATAGTATGAAGACGCCCATCGCCACCAGGAATCCTGCGAACCCCCGCCGCAGGGTGAGCTGGGGAATGGAAGCGGCTAGGCGGCCACCAAAAAGGCTGCCCAGTATTCCCAACGCCGAGAAGAGCAGGACGATGTCCCAGTGGATGGTGTACCCCTGCTCGGGGAGCAGGTGCAGGTACTTGTAGAAGCCGCTGGCCGACTTCATCGCTACGATAAGGAGGCTGGTGCCCACCGCCAGGTGCATGGGCAGCCCACCCAGCAGGACCAGGGCCGGGACTATCAGAAACCCGCCGCCCACCCCCACCAGGCCGGTAAGGGCCCCTACCACTAGCCCGTCCAACAGTATCTTGAGAGGAGCGCGCTTCTGGGGGTTGGCCTCGAGCCGGGGCGGGCGGAACATCATGTAGGCTGCCAGCAGCATCACCAGGGCGAAGAGCCCAAGTTGCCAGACCCCCGGCACCCACTTGGACAGGTAGGCCCCCAGGTAGGTTCCCGCCATTCCCGGAAGGCCAAACCAGACCACATTCCGCCAGTCGACCAGTCCTTTGCGGGCGTAGGGAATCGCGCCTGCCAGCGCAATTAGGCCCACGATGGCCAGCGACTCGGCGATGGCCAGCTTGTCGGGTTCGCCCACCAAGTAGACCAGGATGGGCACGGTGAGGATGGAACCCCCTGAGCCCAGCATGCCCAGGGCCAGCCCGATCAGAACTGCGCCGGTGAGGGCTAGGAACACTGGGCCTCCTTGCCACAGGTTCGCTCGAGGGGGTACCCCTGAGCGGTGTAGCCCTGGACGCCCCCCATCAGCCGGCCTACCTCAAACCCTTCGTAGGCCAGCACCTCGGCAGCCAGGCTTGCCCGGCTTCCTGTGGCGCAGATGGTCACGATGGGGCTTTTTAGCTCACCTAGGTGCTCGAGAAGGCGCTCCAGGGGCAGGTTGCGCGAGCCTGGGATATGCCCCAGGGCGTACTCTTCGGGTGAGCGCACATCCAGGAGCAAGGCGCCCCGCTTCTGCCAGAGGGAGAGCTCGGTAGGGAAGATGTCCTGCATCATTTCACCGGTAGCTTTGCCCGTTTCCAAGCTTCCAGGCCGCCTGCCAGGTTGTACACGCGGTAGCCCTTCTCGGCCAAAAAGCGGGCGGCCTGGGCGCTGCGGGCCCCGCTGCGGCACTGGCAGATGATTTCCTTATCCTTGGGGAGCTGCGCCCACTCGGTGGGTAGCCGGTCCAGCGGAAGGCTCAAGGAGCCCGGAATCTTTTCCTCCTTGCGTTCCAGGGGGGTGCGCACGTCTAGGATGATGGCCCCCGCCTTGGCCTTCTGGTGAGCCTCCTCTGGACTTAGGCGGGCCACCCGGCTAGCCCCAAGCAGGTTTTTGAACCAGCCAATCAACGCTCCACCTCGAGCCCCGCGGCCATCCAGCCGTAGGTACCGCCTTCAAGGTTCCCCACCAGACTTCCCTCGAAACCCTGCCCCACCAGGTACTCCGCCGCCTGGGAAGAGCGGTTGCCCGAAGCGCAGACCAGCAGCAACTTGCGGTCTTTGGGTAGTCTGCCCACCTCGGCGGCAAGGCGGCCTAGGGGGATGTTCACCGCTCCGGGGACGTGCCCCATGGCGTACTCGTATGGCTCCCGCACATCCACCACGTAGGCCCCTTCCTGGATCCAGGCCTGAGCTTCCTGAGGGGTAAGCTCGGTGAAGGCGGTGCTGGAGCGAACGGCCTCCTGGGGCTCGGTGTCCAGCGGCAGCCCGGCCTGGTACCAGGCCAGGATGCCCCCATCCAGGTTTAGGATATTCGGGTAGCCTTTTGCGGAGAGCCAGGCCGCGGCCTGGGCGCTGCGGGCCCCGCTTCGGCAGTAGAGCACCACGGGCTCATCCTTGGGAATCTCCTGGTGCCGCGCGGCGAATTCCGAAAGGGGTATGAGGCGGGCGCCCTCGATTCGTGCCTGGGCAAACTCCTCGGGCTCGCGCACGTCTACGAAAAGGGTGTTCTGCTCCTGCAGCTTACGGGCTTCGGTGGGGCTGATGTCCTTGTATGGAACGGTGAGCATACGATTCCTCCCTAAATTGGGCTTGCACAGGGAATCCCGGCCTCGCGCCAGGCTTTTATCCCTCCCTCGAGCTGCCAGACCCTCCTGTAGCCCAACCGCTGTAGGGTCTTTAGCGCTTCTTGTGAGCGGTTGCCGCTGCGGCAGTAGAGCAGGGTGGGCGCCTCGCGCTCGAGGTAAAGGGGAGCCAGCTGCTCCAGCTTGGATAGGGGCAGCCGAAGGGCCCCAGGTAGGAGGCCTTCGGCCCACTCGTGGGGTTCACGGACATCCACCACCTGGTAGCGCTCTAGGGTTTGATAGGCAGTGCGAACGTCAAGGTTCACGCACACCTCCTCTGGTTGCTTGGACTGCCTGCATCTAGCACTTAGCTTACCTGGTCCGGTCAGGGATTGGGACAGCCGGTAGCTTCGTCGCGGCGCGACAGCCTAGACCGCTGCCGGTACGCGGCCTGGGCCCTTTTCCACAGGAAATCCCTCCTGCTGCCAAGCCCGGATGCCCCCGGTCAGGTTTATCAGGTTGGTGAAACCAGCTGCCATCAGGGCGCTTATGGCCGTAGAGGAGCGGTCGCCTCCCAGGCAGTGCACCACCACCGGACGGTCCTTGGGTATCTGGCTGAGCTGCCTCATTACCCGGCCCGCATGGATGTTCAAGGCTCCCGGGATGTGGCCAGCTTGGTACTCGTCGGCCCCACGCACGTCAAGCACAAAGAGTTCACCCTTCTCCCAGCGGGCTTTGGCTTCTGCGGCGGTAATCTGGGGTACGACCTCCAGCTCGCCTTGGGCGTAGTTCTCTAGCCCCGGAATGAAGCCAACCACCCGGTCCAGCCCGATGCGGATGAGCTGCTTGACCAGTTCTGGCACCCGCTCGGGAGCGGCGAGCAGGATCAGATCGCGCTCGTAGGGCAGAAGCCAACCTGCCCAGGTGGAGAAGTTTTTGTTTGCGGGGATGTTGATGGCACCCTTGATGTGGCCTCCGGCAAAGGCTAGCTTGTCGCGGGTATCCACCAGCAGGGCTCCTGCCGCCAGCTGTTGGCGGAAGGCTTCTGGGGTGAGCTGGGGAGGCTCAGGAAGCCTTCCTAGGATGGGCATTCCATCGCGGTTGAGCCGCTTCATCTGTGCGAAGTAGTAGGGGGCCTCCGGCTGGCCCGAGAGCAGGGCTCTGACGAAGCCTTCCTCGTCGTTCCTGCGGAGGTAGTCGGCCCACCAGGCGAAGCGCCGCTCATACCCCACAGTGGTGCTTGCCACCGCTCCTAAGCCCTTGCCGCAGGCGCTGCCGGCTCCATGTCCGGGCCAGACCTGCACGTAGTCAGGAAGGGAGAGGAACTTTTCCCTGAGGCTTCGGAACATCCGACGGGCTCCCGGTTCGGCTGTGCCCTGAATGCCTGCTGCCTCCTCCAGCAGGTCGGGACGGCCCACATCCCCTACGAAGACAAAGTCGCCGGTTAGGAAAAACCCGGGTTCGCTGGCCGTAGCCCCGTCCTGGACGAGGAAGCTTAGGTGCTCAGGTGTGTGCCCGGGGGTGTGCACTGCGGTAAGGGTGATGTTGCCAACTTTGATCTGGTCCCCGTCTTTGAGGAGTTGGTACTCAAATCCCTCCAGACCCCTGTACTTCCAGTTTTCGTCCCCTTCGTCGCTCAAATAAAGCTTAGCCCCGGTGGCCTTGGCTAGCTCGCGGGCCCCAGAGAGGTAGTCTGCGTGGATGTGGGTCTCGGTAACGGCCACGATCTTCATACCGTTCTTCTGGGCTTCTTCCAGGTAAACCTGGATGTCCCGCCGAGGGTCCACCACCACAGCCAGCCCGGCCGCCTGGCAACCGATGAAGTAGCTACCCTGGGCTAAGCCTTCCTCGTAAATGTGCTTGAAGAGCATCGGCGAACCTCCTCCCCCATACCATATATCCCTATGGGGTATCTTGTCAAATACCCCCAGGGGATATTAAGCCCGCCCTCTGAGCATCAGGTGCCAGTACATGAGGGGTAGGCCGTACTTTTTCAGGAGCCACATGTCGTAGCGCTCCTTTTGGGTGTTTATGGGCAGCGTGGGGTGCCAGCGGTTGTCGTAGAGAAACTCTGCCAGGAACATCTTCCCGTAGGCGGTGACCAAGGGGCAGGAGGTGTAGCCATCGTACCGCTTCTGGGGCTCTTTGCCCTTCATCACTGCAAGGAGGTTTTCCACCAACACCGGGGCCTGCTTGCGGATAGCAGCGCCTGTTTTTGAGGTGGGTAGGCTGCTGGCGTCTCCTAGGCTGAAGACATTGGGGTAGCGCACGTGCTGGAGCGTGTGCTTGTCCACCTGAACCCAGCCCAAGGGGTTGCTGGGGTCCGCTAAGGGGCTTTGCTTGAGGAAATCGGGAGCGCTTTGGGGTGGGACAACGTGCAAGAAGTCGAAGGGCAGGGTTACGCGGGGCCTCGGTGCCTGAGGGTTGGCCGCTACCTGTGGGTGGTTGGGGGTGAACTCAAAGGTGGCCTCCTTCTTCTCCCCGTCTACCGCCACCAGCTCGTGGTGGAATTCGGTCCTTATGCCATAGCGAGCTACCACCCGGTCCAGCACCGCCTTGACCTCAGGGACACCGAAAATGGTGGTGCCGGCTGAGCCGAAGATAATCTGGGTATCCTTAGCAAAGCCCTTTCGGCGCAGGTAGTCGGCGGCTAGGTACATGATTTTCTGAGGGGCACCACCGCACTTGATGGGGGTACCGGGTGCTGTGAAGAGGGCCACCCCGCCTTTCAAGCCTTGGAGGAACGTCCAGGTTTTGGGGGCGAGGTCGTAGCGGTAGTTGCTGGTCACCCCATTTCGGCCCAAGGTTGCCTCCAGACCTTCAACCTTGTGCCAATCAAGCTGGATGCCGGCGGCGACCACCAGGAAGTCGTAGCGGATTTCCCTTCCGCCTTGGGTACGCACGATCTGCCGGTCGGGGTCTACCTCTGCTGCGGCGTCGCGGAGCCAGCTGACCCCTGCAGGGATGTAGTTCTTCGTAGGCCGTACAGTGGCCTCCGCGGGGTAAACCCCTCCCCCGACCAGCGTCCAGGCGGGCTGGTAGTAGTGTTGTTCGGAGGGCTCGAGTACCCCTACGCCTTCCACCCCTCTGCGGCGAAGTTGGGCCGCAACTGTGAGCCCCGCAGTGCCTCCACCTACGATTAGAATCCGCTGGTGAACCCGCTCTTTGGGCGTTGCCTTTGTTTCCTGTGTGCCTTTTTCGCGCAGGACCATGCTGACCTCCTGTTCTGTCACCCGTACCCCAAGGTTAGGCATAACCTTTTTTCTGAGCAAATAGCGAAAGGTTATGCACTTGTTCACGTTTGGGGTATGATGGTGGTGCTCGAGTATGCGCCTTAACCCCCGCTACCTGGTGGTCTTCTGCGTGGTGGCCGAGCTGCGCAGCCTGAGTCGGGCTGCTGAGGTCTTGAACCTCAGCCAGCCCGCGGTGAGCAAGACCCTCAAGGCGCTGGAGAACGTGCTGCGGCAGTCCCTTTACGAGCGCACCCCCCAGGGCATCGTCCTTACCGAAGCGGGTAAAGCCCTTTTGCCTTACGCCTGTGCGGTCAACCGCAGTCTGGCCCATGCCACTCGGTTCATCCAGGAGCGGCGCTACCGGCGCATTCCTAGGTTGGAGGTGGGCCTGGCCTGGAGCCTTATCCCTCGCTATCAAAACACGGTTCTCCTTTGGGCTAGGGCGCACCTGGGCCAGTGCGAGCTTCACCTGACCAATGGCACAACGTTGGAGCTTGTGGAGAGGATCTACCAGCGCGACCTGGATGCGGGGCTGGTCTTGGGGGGTACGGATGACCTGCCCGAACCCCTGTTGGCCCGTCGCCTTACCTCTGATGAGGTGGTGCTGGTGGTGGCCCCAGGCCACCCCTGGGCGGATTTAGGGGGGGTTGCGCTGGGGCAGCTCGAGGGCGCGGTTCTCCTGGTGCCCCAGCGGAACTCCCGCCTGCGCTTGCGCCTGGAGCAGTTTTTGGAGCGGCACGGGATTGTACCGAAACAGGTGCTGGAGTGCGGCAGCCTTTACGGGGTCAAGGCCGCGGCCGCAGCTGGGTTGGGCATAGGGTTGGCCAGCCGTTCGTTTGTGGAGCCGGAGGTCGCAGCCGGTACACTACGGACCTTGCTCATCGAGGACGCGGGATTCTCCCTGGGGGTGCACTGGGTGGCTTACCCCGAGTCCTCGGTTGACCTGGCGGCTCGAGAGCTGCTCGAGGACCTGCGGGGTTACTTGGAGGCCCCTGCCCAACCTTTGGCCTCCCAGCCGTAGATCTGTCGCAGGGCCTCGTAGACCCCTACACCCACCGCCACCGCCAGGTTGAGCGAACGGGCCCCTCTACCCGGCATGGGGATGCTCACTGCGGGAAACCTCTCCAGCACCTCTTGGGGAAGCCCTCGGCTCTCTGGGCCGAACAGGAGGTAGTCGTTGGGGCGGTAGCGGGCGGCGGTGTAGGGAAGAGGGGCTTTGCTGCTGAAGGCCCAAAGCCGGGCGTCTGGAGGCAAGGAGTGCAGAAAAGCCTCCCAGGAGTCGTGCAGAACGGCGAGTACCTCCGGCCAGTAGTCTAGACCGGCCCGTTTGAGCCTGGAGCTTCCCCAGCGGAAGCCAAGGGGGCGGATTAGGTGCAGCTCTGCTCCGGTAACCGCGCAGGTGCGGGCGATGTTGCCGGTGTTTTGGGGGATTTCGGGTTGGTAGAGCACGACCTTTACCACGGCAACTAGTCGCGAGAGCGGTATTGAATGACCTCTACCTTCTCCATGGTAACGAGGCCTTCCCGTACCATCCGCTCGAGGGTGGGGAGGAAGGACTGAATTTTCTCCTCAGTGTCCACGATTTCAACGCAAACCGGTAGGTCTTCGGAGAGCTGCAGAATTTTGGCGGTGCGGATGCGGGAGTGGGCCCCAAACCCCATAAAGCCCCTCAGGACGGTGGCCCCTGCCAAGCCGGCCCTCCTGGCCTCTAGGACGATGGCCTCGTAGAGGGGCTGTCCCTGCCATTTGTCGGACTCCCCTAGAAAAATCCGCACCAGCTTGGCTTCCCCTTGGAGTTTCACAGCAACCTCCCAGCCAGGTGATAGGCGAGCAGGACCAGCAGGAGCCCCAGGACCACACTGCCCAGCACATACAAGGAGGCTTTGAGCCATTCCCCCTGTTGCGCTAGCGTGAGGGTTTCCCAGCTGAAGGTGGAGAAGGTGGTGTATCCCCCAAGCACCCCTACTGCCAGAAACAGCCTCCACTCGGGGCTGAGGGCGCCTTCAAGACTGAGCCGTAGCACAATACCAATCAGAAAGCTACCACTGACGTTGATTAAAAACGTGCTCCAGGGAAACCCAGGTCCGCCAAGGGCCTGCACCCAGGCTCCCAGTCCGTAGCGCAGAAGCGCCCCAATGGCCCCCCCCAGCGCTACCAACAAATATCGCTCCATGCGGATCAGTATTCCCCCTAAAGCCATCCTTAATCCAGGCCCCCTGTCCGTGAAGAGCTAGGCTAGACTTTGGGGATGAGATTTCTGGGCCTTTTCTTGCTCCTTCTGGTGGGCTGCGCACCCCAGCTTGGGTTCGGCGAGAAGGAGCGGCGCGAGTGGGGCTTGCACTCCGTCATCGGGGGTTTTGCACCTGACCGGGGTGAGGGGGCCAAGTATAGGTTGCGCGAGCGGGTATTTTTCAACTTTACCCTAAGCCAGCCGGGCTACGTCACCTTGGTTACCATGGACTCTGACGGAACCACGGTGGTGCTCGAGCGCAATGTGCAACTGCCCCCGGGGAAGCACACTTTTCCCTTGGCTACCGACCGCACCGCTCAGGGCCAGGCCACCTACCTGGTGGTGCCTCCCTTGGGGCCTTCCCGCTTTAGGCTTATCTACACCAGTACCCCGGCCTCCAACCGTGAGCTGTTCCGGGGTAGGCTGAGCTACGAGGAGTTCAACCGCCATACCCAGGCCTACCTGAGCGAGGCCATGGTGCGCGATGTGGCCGAGACCTGGATGGAGGCGGTGCCTTGATGAAGCTTGTTGTTCCCGCCTTTCTTCTGATAGGGCTGATGGCTTGTGGCCCTGCAGCGCCGCAGAACAACCTTAGCCTGCGGCCGGGAACGGTTGTGCTGGACGAGGCTGAGGTGGAGTCGGTGACTCCCTCCGGGATGAGCGTGCAGACCGATAAGGAACTCTCCTCGGGACAGATTGTGATCAGCGCCGAAGGTGAGGGGTTGGTGCGCCGGATCGCGGAGGCCACCTCGAGTGGGGCATGGCTGGTGGGGGGTCAGGCGGTGCGCAAGTTCTACCTGAAGACCGAGGACGCCTCCTTGGAGGAGGCCATTGCCTCAGGGCAGGTGACCTTGGAGAGTGACCTGCCCATTGGTGAGGCCAACATGACCCAGGCTCTGCCCGGGGTGAGCGTGCAGAACTTTACCGGGCGCATCAACCTGACCAACGTGAGGTTTGACATTCCGGGGGTGCCCGGAGCAGCCATCACCCTCAACGGGTTTCTCGAACAGACCCTCCGACCCAGCTTCAGCCTCAGATTTAGCAGTGGCAGCGTAGAGGTGTTCAGGGTTGGTATGAGCGGTGCCCTCAAGGCCCAGGTTACAGCCGCGATCCAGGCGGATGCCAGCTACGGATCCTTCAGCCACAGCAAAGAACTGGCCTCCTGGAACATAAAAAAGGCCTTCTTGGTGGGGGGCGTTCCGGTGGTGGTGGTCCTGCAGCCTAAGCTCGTAGCCGGGGTGAGCAGCCAGGCCGGCGGCAAGGTGACGGTCTCGGTGAGTATCGCCCCCACCTTTTCCACCAATGTCCAGCTTGACTACAACCGCAACCGCGCCGCCAATGGCGGTTGGAACAACACCTTTGCCGCTGATTTTTCCCTAAACCCCAGCCTCAACTACTCGGTGCCGGTCCAGGGGATGGGCCAGGCCTTTGTGGGGTTGGCGATGGGGGTCAAGTTCTACGGGATGGCCGGGCCGAGCCTCGAGGCCAAGCCCTTCATCAACCTGACCCTTTCAGGCAACAGCGGCGCGGCTACCCTCAAAAGCGGCATTAGCGGCAGTAGCAAGGTGGAGGCTGGCTTCAAGGTTTTGGGGAAGGGTTTGGAGACGGCCTACAACGGCCCCACCTTTGAGGAAGCCCGCACCTTTAGCTGCCAGGCTCCCAACACGTGCACCACCAACTGAGTCAGCCTGGGCTTGCACAGGGATGCGGCAGCCCGGAGAATACCCAGGTGTTTGAGTTCGCTGTTACCGCCCGGTCCGGCCGGGCCCGCACGGGGCTGCTCACCACCCCCCACGGGGTGGTGAGGACCCCCCTTTTCATGCCGGTGGGCACTCAGGGCAGCGTGAAGGGGATTTCCCCTGGAGAACTCGTGGAGATCGGCTCGCAGATTGTTCTGGCCAACACCTACCACCTGCTGTTGCGCCCCGGTCCCCGTCGGGTGCAGGCCCTGGGGGGGCTGCACCGATTTACCGCCTATGAGGGTCCTTGGCTCACCGACTCGGGCGGTTTTCAGGTGATGAGCCTGGGTGACCTGCGCAAAATCAGCGAACGGGGGGTGACCTTCCGCAGCCACCTGGACGGCGGCCTGATTGAGCTCACGCCGGAGTACAGCATTGAGGTACAGGAGGCTTTGGGGGCCGATATCATCATGGCCTTTGACGAGTGCCCACCCTACCCTTCCAGCCCCGAGTATCTGCGGGCTTCCGCTGAGCGCACCCTGCGCTGGCTCGAGCGCTCCCTCAGGGCCAAAACCCGCCCCGACCAGGCCCTTTTTGCCATTGCCCAAGGGGGGGTTGACCTGGGGTTGCGCCGCTTCAGCACGGAGGCCACAGTGGCTTTTGATACCCCGGGCTTTGCTATCGGGGGGCTGGCGGTGGGTGAGCCCAAGGAAGATATGTACCCTGCAGTGGAGCTTTCCACTCGGCTCTTGCCCGAGCGCAAGCCCCGCTACCTGATGGGGGTGGGCCATCCCGAGGACCTGGTGGCTGGGGTGGCCTTGGGGGTGGATATGTTCGACTGTGTCTACCCCACCCGCACCGGCCGCTTTGGCTATGCTTTGGTGCCCGAAGGACGGCTCAACCTCAAGCTCTCCCGCTACCTCGACGACCCCCGCCCCATCGACCCGGAGTGCGACTGCTCCGCCTGTCGGCACCACAGCCGGGCCTACCTTTGCCATTTGGTAAGGGCCGAGGAAATTCTAGGCTTGCGGTTGCTGTCGCTTCACAACCTGCGCTACCTACACCGTCTGATGGAGGCGGCTCGAGGGGCTATCCAAAGCCAGGATTATGGGGCCTTTGCGCGTGAGTTTGCCGAAAGGCGGTTTGGGGAGAGCATTCCCCCTTGGTTTGCCCTCGCTTTGAGGGAGGGAGGTCACTGGAGCTGAGGACCCCAAGGGCCCCATCAGGCTCAGACCTTCGCAGGAGGCACTTGGTGAGGGGTTTCGTCGGGCGGGTGGAAAGCCCAGGATGCGAGGTTCTCCGGGGGTGCTCGGAAGCTCCTGGGCCTGCTATGGGCTTCCTCCTCCGATGAGCAGCCGCAGGTAAGCCCCTCCTCCGGAGAAGCCCAGTGGAACTGCGTATCCTGCCCCAAGGCCCACCGCCCACCCGGCGCCAGAGGGGAAGAGGAAAGCCCTGAGGCCCACGTCCAGGAGGAAGCCCCTGTTGCCTCCCCGCTCTTCCCCGCCTAAACCCACCGCTGGGAGCAAGAAGATTTGCTGGAAGGGGATCAGGGGACCTGTGAGGAAAACTCCGCCGCTCTGGCCCGCTCCCCCGTAGCTCTCTCCACCGAAAGCCCAAGAAACCTCTCCGAAGGTGGCTGTGCCAAAACCGCCACCTCCCCCCTGGAATCCGCCCTGGTAGCCCAGGAAACCGTAGCCCAAACCCCCCGCTAGCGCAGAAGAGATCAGGAGACTTCCCAGGAAGCCGAGCCCGCGCATATTATGCGACCCCCGCAAATAGCTTGGGCTTCGATTGAGCGGTGGAGTGTAGCCAAACCAACAAAAATTTGCCCCCACGCCTAAGCTGAAAGCCCCGCCAGGGCGGTAATTCTGTTTGTTTCATGCGTGGTGGGCGACGAGGGACTCGAACCCCCGACTTCATCCTTGTAAGGGATGCACTCTACCAGCTGAGTTAGTCGCCCGTCTGGTGACCCCAAGGGGATTCGAACCCCTGTTACCGCCGTGAGAGGGCGGCGTCCTAGGCCGCTAGACGATGGGGCCTCGTCTGGCTGGGCAGGTCCACCTGCTCAAGCCGCCCATTAGCTTAGCATAGAGGCTTTGGTTCGTAAAGGCTCGTAAACCCCGTGGCCGGCACAGGTGCAACCGAATGGTGGGGTCGGCGGGTCCCAAGCAGGCCTAGGGGGCTCGCTTGGTGCTTTTGTTTTCGAGCTGTCCCGGGCCTTCGGGTTTGTGGTAGACTTGGAAGGCTTGTGTTTTAACCGCAGGCCGCGGTTGACCAAGGAGGCTAGGGAGACGATGGAATACCGTATTAAGGCTCAGACCCGTGGAAACGAGAGGCCAGAAGCCTTGCGCAACGCAGGTAAGCTGCCCGGCGTGGTCTACAACCGCCATGAGAACTACAAGGTGGCGGTGGACCTCAAGGAGTTCAATAAGGTTTTCCTCTCGGCCGGCATTCACCACGTGATTACCCTCGAGTTTGAGGGGGGCAAGAAGGTGGACACCCTGGTGCGCCAGGTCAACCTGGACAAGCGCCGCCGCCGCCCAGAGCACGTGGACTTTTACGCCCTTTCCGACGAGCCGGTGCAGATGTGGGTGCCGGTCAAGGTGGTGGGTACTGCCCAAGGGGTGCGGGAAGGGGGGGTGCTCCAGCTTGTCAACAGCGATATCCAGGTGCGCGTCTCCCCCAAGGCAATCCCCGAGTTCATCGAGGTGGATGTGAGCCACCTGCGTATTGGCGACAGCATCCATGCCGATGAGGTGAGCCTGCCCCCGGGGGTGAAGCTGGCCATGAATCCCCGCGACACCATTGTGGCCATCGTGCCACCTGAGGATGCCGAGAAGCTGGCCGCGGAGGCCGCGGAGGCCCCCACCGAGGTGGAGGTCATCAAGAAGGGCAAGGCAGAAGAGGAGAAATAGCAGCTTGCGCTGCTGGGGTCGGAGAGGGCGGTGCGCCAGCGCTCGGCCCTGGTCTTTTGGCCATGTTTCTGATTGTGGGGTTGGGCAACCCGGGTCCGCGGTATGCCCACACCAAACACAACGTGGGGTTTTGGGTGCTTGACCTGCTGGGCTTTAGCTTCCGCCTGCAGGACAGAGCCTGGGTTGCCGAGGCGGAGTTCGGGTCTGGGACGGGCTCACCGCTCCGGGGGCTCTTGGTCAAGCCTGCCACCTTTTACAACGCTAGCGGCGAAGCAGTGGCCCCTCTGGCCCGTTTGCACGGGGTTCCACCCGAGCGTATTTTGGTGGTTCACGACGAGCTGGACCTCCCCCCGGGTCGCCTCCGGTTCAAAGCTGGCGGGAGTGCTGCGGGAAACTACGGTGTGGCGTCCATCGCCCAGCACCTGGGTAGCCCCGAATTTCACCGCCTGCGCATCGGTATTGGGAAGCCTCCTAGCCCTGAGGAGGGAGCCGACTGGGTTCTTTCGGGCTTTCCCCTTGAGCTGCGCCCGCTTATGGAGCGGGTGGTGCGGGTAGCCGCTGAGGCCGCCCGGACCTGGGCCGCCGAGGGCCTCGAGGTCTGCCAGAAGCGCTACAACGGCCTTCGGGTGGTCTAGGGGGCGGGCTCCAAGGTTTGCCGGGTGGTGAATCGGGTTTCCCCCATCCGCATTGGTAGATAACCGCCTCGGGCCCACGGGGCCAGGAGGTTGTCGTAGTGGGCGGAGAGAGGGTGGCCCGACTGGCCCATGGGGTGGATGAAGAGGGAGCGCTCCAGCTCAGCGAAGTCCAGAACCTGCCGGTAGCTGCTGCCTGTGGTCATGCGGAAGGTGGCGGGGTCGTAGGCGCCGTAATTTAGGGTGTAGCGGTCCCCTCCATGGGGTACGCTGCGGTCGGCGAGGCGCTTGAGCAGGGGAACGTTGGTCAGAACGGCGTGGGCAAATGTGGCCCGGTGGACCTGGCCCCAGGGGGGTGGGTTGCCGCCCCAGCGGTCCAGGGCCCTGTCCAGGGCTAGCGCGGCGTACTCGGAGCAGGTTCGCGTATCGGCCGTACGGCAGGCGGGGTCATCCCCCTTCATGGCCGCAAGCAGGTAGCGGGGCTCCTCCCAGAAAGGCTGCCCCACCTCCTGGCTGGGGAGCCGGCTGAGCTCGGTGTACCAGGTTTGGAAAAGGGTGGGCTCGGCCTGCTCCGCACGCATAACCCCGTCCCAGGCCAAAAGCCGCGCCTTCCATCGGCTGGCGTTTTCCGAAAGGGGGTTGAGCGCCTCCAGCACTGGCCTGAAATCCCGATAGAGCAGGCTCTTTACATCCTGCTGCATAGCCACCATGTCCTCCAGGGTGAGCTTGTCCTTCCTCAGGATGAGCTCACGGATGCGCTCCGCCCGGTAAGGCTCCTCCCACTCCAGGGAGATGGTGTGGGGGTAGCCTGGGGCGGTGACCTTGTTGTTGGCGGTGACGATGAAGCCCTCCTTGGGGTTGTAGACCTGGGGCCATTCCTCCTGGGGTAGATAGCCCTGCCAGTCCCAGTTTCCGTCGCCAGGCACCGGCATCAGCCCGCTGTGGCCCGGCCTGCGGATGGGGAAGCGGGCTGGGGCCATATAGCCAATGTTGCCGTCCACATCTGCGTAGACGAAATTCTGGCTGGGGGCGTTGTAGAGGGAGAGGGCTGCTTTGAATTCCTCCCAGTTGCGGGCTCGAGCGATGCCCAGAAAGGCTTCCAGGGTACGGTCGGTAGGGTCCAGGCTGGTCCAGCGCAGGGCCAGGGGACGGGCCCCGGGGTTGTTCACCACGTCGTTAATGACCGGTCCGTAGCGGCTTTCCCGAACCCGTAGGGTCACCTCGGGTTCGCCCTTGACCCGTATGACCTCGGTGCGGATGCGCCAGGGTTCCACCCGGCCTCTATACCGGTAGCCGCCCGGGGCCTCTTCCAGGATGTAGAGGTCCTGCACGTCCGCTCCCACGGTGGTCACCCCCCAGCCAATGCGCTCGTTGCGGCCGATAACCACCGCCGGAAGCCCCGGGAGGCTGCTTCCGATGGCCTTGTAGCCAGGGGCCTCCATGTGCACCAGGTACCAGATGGAGGGGGCCCCAAGCCCCAGGTGGGGATCGTTGGCCAGCAGGGGTTTGCCGGTGGCGCTTCGGCTGGGGCCGATGACCCAGTTGTTGGAGGCCCCGGTCTGCCCCGGTGGGCGCAGGGCTTTGGGCAGGCTGTCCGCCAGGCTCAGCAGCCTGCGGGCCGACTCACCATCGGGCCTGGGGGGAGGGGGCCGGTACAGGTCCTCGGACTGCAGCACGGTGGGGGCGTCCTCGGGGTAGGGGGGCCTAAGCTGGCGCATCCGCTCCGGGCTCATGCCCTTGGCCGCCCACTGCAGCCGCTCGAGCTCACTGCGCCAGTTGTCCGAGAGGTCGTAGGCCATCATCTTGGCCCAGACCAACACGTCGGCGGGCTTCCAGGGTTCTGGTTGAAAGCCCAGCAGGTGGAACTCCGGAGGCAGGGGCGGCCGGGTAGAGAGGTAGGCGTTGATGCCCGCCACGTACGCATCCACCACCGCTTTTCCCTCGGGCGAGAGGCTGAGGTAGGCCTGCTCGGCGGCGCGGTAGAAGCCCCAGGTGCGCAGGAAGCGGTCTTGGTCCAGGGTGGCCCGGCCCAGCACCTCGGACAGCCGGCCGGCCCCGATGCGCCGCTGAAACTCCATCTGCCACAGCCGGTCCTGGGCGTGAGCTACCCCCAGGGCGAAAAAAACGTCGTGGTCGGTTTGAGCCTTGATGTAGAGCACCCCTGCGGAGGTTCGGTACATCTCCACCGGGGCCAGGAGTCCCCTTAGGGCCAGCCGTCCCCCATACTGGGGAAGGGTGGCACCCCTGAGCCAGAGGAAACCCACCACCCCAACCACCAGCCCAAGCCCCGCTAAGACCAGCACCAGCTTTGCTAGAAAGCCCAGAAGACGCATTTTCCCTCCTTGGACTACTTCTCTACCGCACGGCTCTCCCCCCGCCAGAAGTCCCGCCCTCCGGCCTGGCGCCGGTCCAAGAAGAGCTCGATGGCGTTGCCGTCGGGGTCCTTCAAGCAGAGCACCTGGGCAACGCCCCGGTCCTCCTTGCGGAAGGGTACCCCCTCGAGCAGGAGGAACTCCTGGGCGGCCTGGAAGTCCGCTTCGCTGGCCGCTGCGAAACCCAGGGCCACGGGCCCGGAGGGCTCCCCTTGGCTCAGGGCCAGCTCAAAGTGGGCCTGGTTCTCCGAGGAGACCAAAAGGGAGGTCTGGCCAAACCGCTCGACCACCTGTAGGTCGAGGAAGCGCGTGTAGAAGGTTACGGAGGCCTCGAGGTGCCGCACGTACAGGTGCACATAGGTAAGGCGGGTGGTGTACATCTAGGGGTATTCTCCGCTGGAGGGGGCCAAAGGTCAAAGCCCTGGGGGTTTTCGGGTAAACTCGGGGGTATGAGGATTGAGTTCAGGGAAAACGGTTCCATTGGCATCGAAACCGGGGGCAGGCTCGTCTTGCGCCAGGGTGATCAGGAACAGGTTATTGAAAAGCCGCGGGTTTCCCTCTGCCGCTGTGGCCACTCCAGCAACAAGCCCTTCTGCGATGGCACGCACAAAGCGGTGGGCTTCACCGCTCCGGCGGCGGTGATTGAGCTGGGAGAGCGCTAAGGGAGAAAAGCCACATTGTGCTGGCCCGGAGGCAATAAGATGGCGTGCGGAGGAAATTATGCCGATGCGCTATCGCAAGCTGGGCCAGTGGGGCCTCAAGGTCTCTGAGATATCCCTGGGTGCTTGGGTTACCTACGGCGATGCGGTCAAGGACCTGGAGCGGGTCAAGGAGATCACCCGGATTGCCTACGAGGGGGGCGTAAACTTCTTTGACAACGCGGATGTGTACGCCAAGGGGCTGGCTGAGGAACTGATGACCAAGGCCCTCCTGGAGCAGTTTCCCCGCCATGAGCTGGTCCTCTCGAGCAAGGTCTTCTGGCCCACCAGCGACGATGCCAACGGCCGGGGGCTTTCCCGGAAGCATGTGCGGGAGAGCCTCGAGCGTAGCCTCAAGCGGATGGGTACCGACTACCTGGACCTTTACTTCTGCCACCGATACGACCCCGAGGTGCCCATGGAGGAGATCGTGACCACCATGAGCAACCTGGTGGATCGCGGCCTGGTGCTCTACTGGGGCACCTCCGAGTGGCCGGCGGCCCGCATTGTGGAGGCGGTGCAGTTTGCCCGGGCCAATGGCCTGCACCCCCCGGCGGTAGAGCAGCCCCAGTACTCCATGCTCTACCGGGAGCGGGTGGAGAAGGAGATCCTGCCCGAAACGGAGCGGTTTGGCCTGGGGGTGGTGGTCTGGAGCCCCTTGGCCATGGGGATGCTCACCGGTCGCTACGATGAGGGTGTCCCTAAGGACAGCCGATTCGAACGCTACCCCCAGTTTGGCGAGCGCTTCCTCACCGAGGAGAATGTTAGGAAGGTCAGAGAGCTCAAAGAGGTGGCCGAGGAGGTGGGTTTGACCCGCGCTCAGCTGGCTTTGGCCTGGGTCCTGCGCCAGAAGGGGGTTACGAGCGCCATCACCGGGGCTACTCGGCCCGAACAGATTAGGGAGAGCCTGGGGGCGGCGGGCGTGGACCTGCCCCCGGAGGTCGTGGAGCGCATAGACCAGATACTGGGTGGGGGGTCTAGAGCTTGAGGATGTACTCGGCTAGCCGAACGATTTCGTTTTTGAGTTCCAGACCTCTTCGCTCCGGTGGGCGGGACTTCAGCTCCACGATCTTGGCGGCGATCCTCTTGGGGTGGCGGATGTAGTAGCCTAGCCTTTCGTGGCGGATTAGTTCCACATTGCCGTGTTCCTGCGGCCACACGTAATCGCAGACGATCAGGTCTTTGCGCAGCGAGAGCACCTCGGCGATGGTGGCTGGGCCGGCTTTGGAGACCACCACGTCGGCTAGGTTGATAAGCTCGTACATCTGGTGGGTAAAGCCGAAGAGCACCAGGTTTTTCAACCCCTGCCTCTCCTTGAGGCCCAAGAGCTGGCGGTAAAGCCGCTGGTTGTAGCCGCAGACCACCACCACATTGATGCCGGGGATTCGGATCAGTTCCTGCACCAGCCTGAAGCTGATCTTCAGCCCTGCGCCACCCCCGGTCACCAGTACCGTGTAGGCCTCCTCCAGGCCCCACTCCCTACGCAGCCGCTCGGCCTCGCTTTGCGGTAGGGGTTGGTTAAACCGGGGGTCTATGAGGGTTTGGAAGTAGTGGAGGTTTTCCGGGGGTACCCGGTGCCGCCGGGCGATGCTGTAGGCCTCAGGGCTGGCCACCACGTACTGGTCTTTGGGGTCTACGAACCAGTAGAGGTGTGGGCTGAAGATGTCGGTGACCACGGTGAGGGTTTTCGGGTTGCGCCTGCGCACGTAGGGCAGCCGGCGGAAGCCATGGTTTACCGGGTAGCAGTAGATGATTTTGTCGGGCTGAAAGGCCTCTAAGTACTCGTTGATGGCGGGAGCCAGGCGCATGCCCAGTACGCGAGCGAAGGTTTGGATGGCCGGGCGGGTTTGGTAAAAGGCCTGAAAAACGGTAAAGAGCCAGCGCTGCTTGTTCACGGCGAAGTTGTAGCCGTCCTGAATGGCTTGGGCAATCCAGCGGGGCCCCACATCGAAGAAGTTGAAGAGGCGTACCTCAGCCTCGGGCTCGAGCTCCTTGAGGAGCTTGTACAGGGTCTGTGCCATGGCGTAGTGGCCGCCTCCGGCTTTGGTGTAGACCAGAAGGATGCGTTGAGGCATAGGAGGCAGCCGCCTTGGGCTGCACCCTTAGCCTAAGCGGCTGCTCGTCAATCTTCCACATCCGGGGGATTGCCCCTGCCTCCCCCATTGGTCTGGGGCCCCTCAGCCCACAAGCGGCTGGTGGCAGAGCCAGACCTCACTGCGCGCCCGCCAGCCCTCCGGCAGCTCAACGGCTTTACTGGGTGGGGGGACGGCCAGCACCTTGTGCCCTACGATGCTAAACTCAATGGCGGTGAAGAGCCGGTCCAGCGCCCGGGCCAGGATGCGGGTTTCCAAGGGGCTGAAGCGCAGGCGGGGTAGCCTGGCCTCCAGGCTTTTGCAGCCCGCATAGGGCAACAGTTCAGCGGGGTCACGCCAACGGCGCGGCGGGCCGATAAGCAGCTCGGCCAGCACCAAAGAAAGCCCGGGGTGGCGCTTTGAGAACGCCTCTGGATCGAACTCCAGCGAGAGCTCCAGGTTGACCTCCACGTCCTGCCAGACTTCCTTCTTCATGGCGGTTGCCATACCTCAGGTTGCAATAAAGGGCCCTTTGGGTCAAGCGCAAACAACCCGTTTGGGACGGGAAAAACGGACGTTTTTGGGGTGACGCTCGAGGGCGGTGGCTGTCAGAACCCCGCCTCCTCCAGGAGTGCCCTGAGGGTTGTGAGGTTGACCAGGGCATGGCCTTTGGTGGTGTTGTTGAAGATGAACCAAACCTGAGCGATGGAGACCTGCTCAACGGCGGTTTGCAAGGCGCGCACCCAAAAGCGCAGCTCTTCCTCGCTGTAGCGGTAGTCGTGCCGCTCGGACTGGTCTTTTCCTTCGTACCACTTGGTCCTGTTGCGCCCCGAAAGGCGGATGTACGCGGTTTCGGAGGTGATGTGGAGGGCGCTTTTGGGCAGCCCGGGCAGAGCTGGGTAGTCTGGGCTTACCCAGATGAGTCCGCTTTGCCGGAAGGCCTGCCGTACCGCCTCGGTGTCCCATGAGGCGTGGCGGAACTCCACCGCCAGGCCGCCCGGGGCTAGCGCCGGGTCTGCGAAGCGCTGGGCCAGGCCGGCCAGGTACTTGCGGTTTTCGGGGGTGCGGTGGAAGCTTTGGGGGAACTGGGCTAAGAAGGGTCCCAGCACCCCAGCCTCCCGCAGGGGGGCTACCGACTCGAAAAGCCGCTGATAGTCAGCCTCGGTGGCGTTGCGCTGGTGGGTCATGCTCTGGTGGAGCTTGACAGCCCAGCGCACCCGTCCTTGGCTGCGACGGAGCATGCCGGCGAAGGCCTTGACCCCGGGAATGTGGTAGAACGAGGCGTTTAGCTCCACCGCGTTGTGGTGCTGGGCGTAGATGGAGAGCCAGTCCTCTTTTTTTGCATCTGGGGGGTAGAGAAGGCCCACCCAGTCCTCATGGGTGTAGCCCCCGGTGCCCAGGTAGAGTTCCATCTAGAGAGAGCCTAGCCGATGGGCCCCCCAGAACAGAAGCGCTAGGGACAGGCACAAGCCGGCCAGGCCCAAGGGGAGGGGGCTTTGGTTGATCCACAGGCCAAGCAGCACCAGCAGCCCGCTGAGCAGCCAGACCGCCAGGACAGTCTTGGGGGGGTTTTGGATGTAAAGCTGGTCCAAGCGGTCGTAGGTATGGTCCCGGTCCCCGTCAAAAATAGGCCTGCCCCGCCGCCAGCGGCGGATGATGCCAGCCAGGGTGTCGTAGAGGGGAAAGGCCATCATAGCCCCTGCTGCCAGAAAGCTCTGCCCACCATAGGCGGCGGCCGCTATCCAGAGCATTGCCAGTACGTATCCGGTGGAGAGGCTGCCGACATCCCCCATGAAGGTTTTGGCCCTGGGGTAGTTCCAGACTAGAAAGCCCAGAAGGCTGGCCGCGGCCAGCAGGGCCAGCGCGGCCTGCGGGGTTCCCCAGAGGAGGGTGGCAACCCCCAGAGCGGAGATTGCAGCGTTGCCCGAGGCCAAGCCGTTCATGCCGTCTATCAGGTTGACCGCGTTGGTCATGGTAGGCACCAGCACGACCCCCAGCAGCAGCCCCATCCCACCCAGCTCCGGCCAGAAGTGGAGCCCCAGGGCTGTGCCGGCCACCAGCTCGGCGGCCAAGCGTACCCTGGGGGTTAGTCCATAGCGGTCGTCCAGGGCGCCCGTGAGGGCAATGATGAGCAGACCCAGCAGGGCCCCTCCGCCCACCAGGCCGGTCTGCCAGCCCCAAAGCCCGAAGGCCGCTACGATGCCTATCCCGCCAAAACGGGGGGTGGGTAGGGTGTGGATTTTGATGGCACCGGGCCGGTCCACGATACCCAGGGCTCTGGCCAGCGGGATGGACAAGCCCACCGCGACGGTGGCGGTCAGAAAGGTGAGGGTCAACAGCAGTCCGTCCATCGTGGTCTCCCTCAGGTTCTTTGGGGAATGGGCCTGGAGCGCAAAGCGCTTTGGTAGAGTTCCTCGTGCAGGCGCAGGATGTTGCGCAGGTCGTAGGCCCTGACCCGTTCCCGGCCCACCTGGCCCATCCGTTGGGTTTCCTCGGGGTGTTCTAGCACGAACTGCATGGCCCGGGCCAGGGCCCGCACGTCCCCTACCGGATGCAGCAGTCCGGCCCCATCCCGAAGCAGCTCGTGAATGCCCCGCACATCGGCCCCAATGGCCGGAACCCCCAGGCAGAAGGACTCCATGATGGCCCTGGGCAGGCCCTCCTGTTCGGAGGGGAGCAGGGTAGCCACTGCCCCTTGGATGAGGGTGGGAATGTCTCGGCGGAAGCCCAGGAAGTGCACCCGCTTGGAGAGGCCCAGCCGAGCCGCCAAGGCCTTCATCTCCTCCAACAAGGGGCCTTGACCCGCAAAAACCAGGTGGGCCTTGGGGCTGGGCAGCAGGCTGAAGGCCGCAAGGGCGTCGCGGTGCCGTTTGCGCGGGATGAACTCGGCGATCATCAGGAAATAGGGCTGCTCAGGCCCCAGCCCCAAGGAAGCCCTGAGTTGGGCCACTGCCTCAGCGGGCGCGGGGCGGCCGTAGAAGTCCAGGTCCACTCCGATGCCGGGCATGTAGACAGTACGGGATGGTCCTACCAGCCTTTCCGCCGCCCGGCGGTCGGTCTCGTTCATCACCACCAGGTAGTCGGTGAAGGGGCTTGCCAGCCGCTCGAGCGTGTAGAACAGAGCGTTCTTGACTGGGTGGCCTCGAGGGTGAAAGTGGAAGCCGTGGGCTGTGTAGATAATGCGGCCTTGCCCCTTGGTCTGCCAGGTGCTCAGGGCCATCCGGGTCACGAAGGCCGCGATGGGGGTATGTACGTGGACGATGTCGTAGCCCTCCCGCTCTACCAAGGTCCTGAGCGCGCGCATACCCATGGGCAGGTTGCGGGGGTCTAGGGGGTTGCGGGACATGGGCACGTGGAAGAGCTGGTCGAAGACCGCCCGGGCCTCCTCGCAGTCGGGGGCTCCTGCAGCGGCCCCATCCACCCTCCAGCCCAGCCGCCGGAAGTGGGCGGCGTAGGGCAGCAGGAACTCAACAAAGAACAAGGCGGTGGTGGCTACGATGAGCAGCTTGGGCATCAGCGTTCTCCTACGGGTTTTAGGGTTTTTCGCCTGAGCAGCTCTTGGTACAGGGCGTCCCAGCGCTGGACGATGCGCTGAAGGTCATAGCGCTGCAGGACCAAAGCCCGGCCGGCCTGGCCCATTTGGGTCCGTTCCGCGGCTGGCCTCTCCATGAGCGCGCGCATGGCCATAGCCAGCCCTTGGCTGTCCTTTGGGGGTACCAGGAGGCCGTTTTTCCCTTGCTCAACCACCTCTCGGTTGCCCCCCACGTCGGTGGCCACGATGGGCAGCCCCACCGCCGCGGCTTCCAGCAGCACCATGGGCATTCCCTCCCAGGCGGAAGACATCACGTAGGCATCGGCGGCGTTCATGAGGCTGGGCACGTCCCCGCGGGCCCCCAGGAAGCGGACCTTTTCCTCTAGTCCAAAGGAGCCGACCAGCTCCTTCATAGGCTCGAGCAGCGGCCCCTGGCCCACCAGCCAGAGCCGAGCCTCGGGGTGGGCCTGCACCACCCCAGCAAAGGCCCGCAGGAGGTTGGGATAGTCCTTGGCCTCGACAAAACGGCCCACTGCCAGCCAGACGAACTCCCCATCCTGAGCCCCTAGCCTTTGGCGTAGGGGTTGACGGACCGCTGGGTCGGGCGCAAAGCGCTTGGGATCCACCCCGTTGGGTATATACAGGCCTCGCCTTGGAGGGATGGCTCCTACCCTTAGATAGCGTTCCAGACCCGCCTCGCTTACCTGTGTGGTGAGGTCGCACAGAGAGTCCGTCAGGCGATAGGCCAGCTCGCGCCAGCGGCCCCCCTCGATGATGTTGTGGGCGGTGCAGAGCACGACCGGCACCCGAACGAACGGGCGCACCAACCGGGCCAGCAGGTTGGCGTGAACCATGTGGGCGTGCAGCACCTGGGGCTGGAATTTGCGCACCAGCCGCACCATACGGGCAAAGCCCTTCAGGCTGGGGCGCCCCGGTTGCATCTCCAGGGAGTCCACCGGAATTCCTGCCTGGGCCAGGTCTTGGGCCTTGGGGCCCGGGGGGACCATGCAGACCACCCGCACTGCCCAGCCTAGCTGGGCCAGCCCACGGCCCAGCTCCACCACCTGGGTCTCTGCCCCGCCGTGACCAAGAGAGGTGACCAGGAGGAGAACTCGCTTCATATCGGCCTCCTTAGCGGGCTGCTCGAGGGGCAGGGCCTTAGCGCGCTGTAGTGGGCCAGGACCATGCCCAACACGAACCAGGTTTGCTTGCGCCACTCCCAGTTTTGGGCCATGCAAGCCAGCATCAGAATGAGAAAAGCCGAGCCCCACAGGAGCCGCTCGAGGGGAGGCATAGAGAGGAAGCAGGCCACCACCCCTCCCAGGAGCAGGAGCAGTCCAGCCAGCCCCACCACCCCCATTTCGGCGGCAATGGCCACGAAGAGGTTGTGTGGGGCCACCCATTGACGGAACCAGGGATGGGATTCCAGGGTAGCCCCAAAGGTGCCGGCCCCAGTGCCTAGGACGGGGCGTTCCCCAAAGACTTGCCAGCCAGCTGCCCAGATGTTGGTGCGGTCGTTGAGGGTTCCACTGCTGACCTCGTCGAAGAGGGTGGCCAGCCGGGAGAAGCTCTCGGGGGGGATAAGGGTGGGGATTAGGCTCAGGGCCAGCGCAGCCAGCACCCCCACCAGCGCCTTGAGTTTCCAGGAGGCTCGGGGAAAGGTCAGCACCACGAAAAGCAGCCCCACGGCTACCCCCAGAAGCCCGGCTCGAGCCGCGGTGAGGAAGACGGTTCCCAGGGCCAGCAGGGGGTAGAGGCGGTAAAGCCAGACCAGAGGGTCTTTTTCGTCCCGCAGGGCCAGGTACCAGGCCAAGGGGATGCCTATGGACAGCACGAAGGAGAGGTCGCCGGGGTCAAAGTTGGCCGCGGCATAGCGTTGGTAGACCACCTCGCTTCCAGTGAGGAAGTTGTAGATGGTGTTGCCAGCGGCCACATAGGCCCCGAGCACGTAAGCGCCCAGGATTCGCCGCACCGCCGTGTCGTCTTCCAGCACCACAAAAAGAGCCCAGAAGAACATCCACAGGAGGCCGTACTGGAGGATGCGTTCCAGGGTGTCCTGGGGCGCGATGCTCCAGAAGTAGCTCATCGCTGCTAGCAGCACGAACCCCAGTCCGCTCAGGTGCACCCAGTGCAGCCGGAGGCGACCGGAGGTTAGCACGTAGGCTACGGTTGCCAGGGCCGCCAGAATGCCCACATAGCGGCTCAGGGTGCCCAACCCAGGGATGAGCAGTACGTTTTCCCAAGGGAGGGTGAAAACGTACAGCCAGAGCAGGCCGTAGGCCAGCTGCGCCATGTCACACCCCCTCCAGGAGTTCCAGGTACCTCCGGACCACCTCGGCCTGGGTGTAGGGTCGGTAGGCCTCCTCCGGGATGGCTGGCCGAGCCTCGGCCAGGGTGGCCTCGAGGGCCTGGGCCAGGGCCGCGGGGTTGTTCACTGGGACCAGGCGTCCCCAACGTCCGCCCTGGAGGATTTCTCGCGGGCCGCTGGGGCAGTCGGTGGCCACCACCGGTGTGCCCAGGGCCAGGGCCTCGATGAGCACCGTGGGTAGCCCCTCCCAGTCCGAGGACAAGACGAATACCCCTGCCCTTTTCATGTAGGCGTAGGGGTTTTGCACGAACCCCGGCAGCTCCACCTCGCCCTCCAGGCCGAGGGAGCGCACCAGGCCTTCCAGGGAGGCGCGCTCCTCTCCTTCCCCCAGGATGACCAGACGCGCTGGTCGGCGTTTGCGCACCTCGGCAAAGGCCCGGATCAGGTTGGGGAAGTTTTTCTGCCGGGTCAGGCGGCCTACCCCCAGTAGCACCGGGGGCTCTTGGGGCTGGAACCAGGGGTGCTCGAGGGGTTCCTCGGCCCGCTGGAGGAGTTCGGGGGTAACCACCGGGTTGTGGATGACCCGCACCCTTTGGCGGATGCCGGTGAGGCGGACAAAATCGTCCACCACCCCCTGCGAAACGCCCACGATGCCGTCTGCCCAGGGGTAGAAAAGCCGCATGGCCAGCGGCAGTAGCCGACCCCTCAGGGAAGAGGCGTGCCGGGCATCTTGGCTGGGGGTGTTTTGCATGCAGACTGCAACCCGGGTAGGCACCTTGGCCAGGCGGCGGGCCCACAGGGCCACCACGTTGGCGTGGTCAAGCGCTGAGACCAGCCCCAAGGGTCTTGTCTGGCGCAGGTAGCTCGTTAGGGCTGGGAGGCTCCGGAGCACGCGGCGGGCCTTGAGGTCTACCAACCGCACCTCGGGTGGAACCATCGATAGGTAGGGGCCTGTGGCTTCGGCCAGCACCAGATCCACGGGGAGGCCTTGACGGGCCATGCCAACGGCCAGGTTGAGCATGGAACGCTCGGCCCCGCCCCCCAGCAGGGAGGGTAGGTAGATGGCGATTCGTCCCTCGGGCATGCTTCCCCCTAAGCACCTTCCAGCAGCTCTTCAAACAGCAAAGCATAGTTTCGTACCGCTTGCTCAACGGAGAAGCGGGCCTGCGCCTTGGCGCGGGCCTGGATGCCCAGGCGCCTTTGCAACGCCGGGTCTTGCAGCACCCGCACCAGGCTTTGGGCTAGGGCCTCAGGGTTGCCGACCTCCACCAACAGCCCGTTCTGCTCTGGGTCCACGAACTCTGAGGCGGTGGCGAAGCGGGTCAGGACCACCGGTTTGCCCAGGTACATGGCCTCGCTCAACACCATGGGCGAGGCCTCTCCGTAGGCTGAGGACAGGGCGAAGACCGTGGCCCGGGCCATGTACCGGTAGGGGTTGGGATCGAAACCGGGCATCCAAATTTTGTCCTGCAGGCCCAGCTTATCCGCCAGGACCTCGAGCTCCCTTCTCAACACGCCGTCCCCCAGGATGACCAGCCGGGCCTCGGGCACCTGCGAGAGCACCAGTCGGAAAGCCTGCAGCAGGGTAGGAAAGTCCTTCATGGCCTCCAGCCGACCCACCGAGAGCACCACCGGTGTCTGACCTTGGAACCATGGGTGGGTTATAGGCTCCTGGGCCTTCCGCTCGAGCTCCGGGGTAATGGCGGGGTTGTAGATGACCCGGAAGCGGGCCTTGGGGTAGATGGCCCCGGAGAGCTGGGCCACCTTCTGCGAGACCGCCACGTGGGCGTCGGCCTGGTGGGTCCAGCGCTGGAGCAGCCGAGCCTTGAGCGCCGCCCGCCACCCCTTTCCCAGGTAGCCTTGGATCTCGTTGTGCTCGGTGAGCACCCAGCGGGGCCGTTGGGGGCTGGGCAGGAGCCGGTAGGCCAGGCCCACGGTGAGGTGGACCCGCGGCCAGGCCGAGACCAGGAGGTGGGGCCGGTGGCGCCGGATAATCCCAATCAGCCGCAAGGCCTGGGCGGGGATGGCCCGGTGTTGCATCGCCGAGCGCCGAGCGGGCGCAGGCAGAAGGGTTACATTTGGGGGTAGGGGGGTTTGGGCCAGGAGGTGGTCGGACTCGGCGCCCTGGCCGGTGATGATGATGTCGTACTGGCTGGCCAAGCCTTGGGCCAGGTGCTGGGTGACTCGCTCCACCCCGCCGTAGCCCAGAACGGGAAGGTAGAAGAGGATCCGCCGCTTCATAGAACCCCCCTCAGCTTGAGCACGGAGAAGCGGAACAGGGCCGCCCAGGCCTCCGCCGAGACCACCGCGATGGCCATGCCCAAAGCCCCCATACGGGGGGCCAGCAGCACAGCCAGCAACAGGTTGAGCAGGCCTGCGCTTGCCACCGAGTACATCACCTCCCGGTCCATCTGCCGGGGGAACATGTACTGCATGGAGAGGGAGTAGCCAAAGGCCACTACGGGCAGAAGCAACGCCAGCACCTGGAGAACCCGCACAGAGGCCTCATAGGCTTCGCCGAAGAGGAGCCCGACCAGAAAAGGCGCTGCCAGGGCCAGAAGCGTTCCCCCCACCAGACCGATGCCCAGTGTGGCCCAAAGGGCGAGCCGGCCCAGCCGCATGGCGGCCTCGGCATCCCGTCGCATCAGGTGGTTGATGCGGGGGTAGATGGCCTGGGCCAGGGGCCAGAGGATGGAGAGCCCAGGCCGGACCAGGCGGTTGCCCGTTTCGAAGATGCCCACCTGCAAGGGTGTGCTGAGGAGGCCCAGGATTAGCCCATTCGCCGAGGTGTAAAGACTGTCCGAGGCGCGGGAGAGGAAGAGGCTCCAGCTTACCCGCAGGGCTACCCAGCTCAGGGGCAGGCTGGGGAGCCTCAGGGGAACCTCGCGGTACATCAGGTAAAGCTCGAGCCCCGCCACTACCCCTGTGGCGATGGCCTGGGCGGCCAGGGCTACCCACGCGTCCTGGGGGCCGCGCACGAAGGCGAAGATGCCCACCAGGTGCCCCACCCGAATCAGGCCCTCCATTAGCGCTACCACCCAGGCCCGCTCCACCGCCTGGAAGTACCAGGTGGGCCTCAAGGCGATGGAAACAGCCACCAGTAAGGCCCAAAGGGCTAGGTCGGCGTGGTTGCGAAAGGTTTCGATGAGGAGTACCGTTCCGAGGGTGATGGCCGCCATGCCCAAGACCAGCAGCAGCTTGGCCCCCATGACCGAGGCCACGATGCCGCCTACCGCGTCGGTGCGCTCGCGCTGGCGGGCCAAGGAGCGGGTGGCCGAGTAGTTGAAGCCGTACTCCCCCACCACCGCCAGCCAGTTGGCGAAGCTCTGGGCAAAGGCCACCAGGCCGAAGTGGTGCGGCTCGAGCGTCCGCGCCAGGTAGGGTAGGGAGATGAGGGGCAGCAGGTAGGCCAGGAACTGCACCGCGTACAGCGCAGCCGCGTTTTGGGCGACCCGACTTTTGAGCACCTGGAAGACCCTCGCTTGCGCCATAGAACCTGGTAGCTGCCGTGCTCCGGCACCTGTCGCTCGATTCCAAGGGTAAGGGTTATTTGGGAGCCGGTCGCGCCTTTAACGCCCCGAACGTTCAGATAACGTTTGGGATGTCGGCCCGCTAGGGGCGGCGAGGGGACGCTGGGGTCTGGGGCACACCGCCTGCCCCGGCCAGTCGGGCGAATTCCTTCGGGTCTATTGCTCGCGAGAGGCCCGTTTCGTAGTTGATCAGCTTGCGCCTGTAGAGGTCAGCCAGGCAGGCATCCATGGTGATCATCTCGTGCTGACCGCCGGTTTGGATTGCGCTCATGAGCTGATGGCTTTTGCCCTCCCGGATGAGGGCCCGCACCGCGGGGGTTGCTATCATCAGCTCGTAGGCCAGCACCCGCCCTCCGCCGAAGGCCTTAGGCAGGAGCTGTTGGGTGAGCACCGCAACCAGGTTGTTGGAGAGCTGCACCCGCACCTGTTCCTGCTGGGCTTCCGGGAAGACGTCAATGATGCGGTCTATCGTCTCGGGGGCGCTGTTGGTGTGCAGGGTGCCCATCACCAGGTGGCCGGTTTCAGCAGCGGTGATGGCCGCTGCGATGGTTTCGTAGTCGCGCATCTCGCCCACAAGGATTACGTCGGGGGCCTGGCGCAGCACCGCCCGCAGGGCTTTAGCAAAGCTGTGGGTGTCGGAGCCGATCTCCCGCTGGTTGATGATGGCCCGCTTGTGGCGGTGGAAGAACTCGATGGGGTCCTCGATGGTCACGATGTGGACGGGCCTGCGCTCGTTGATGTAGTCAATCATGGAGGCCAAGGTGGTGGACTTGCCCGATCCGGTGGGGCCCGTCACCAGCACCAGCCCGCGGGGGCTCAGCGCGATTTCAGCGACCTTTCTGGGTAGCCCCAGCTCCTCGAAGCCCTTGACGTGGGAGGGCACCACCCGCAAGACCGCCCCCACGCTGCCCCGCTGGAGAAAGACGTTGACCCGGAAGCGCCCTTTGCCCGGAAGGCTGAAGGAGAAGTCGAGTTCCTTCTCCTCCTCAAACACCCGCTGTTGCTTCTCGTCCATGAGCGCGTAGGTCAGACGGCGGGTTTCCTGGGGGGTGAGCGGCTCGTACTCGGTGCGGTGAAACTCCCCGTCCAGCTTGATCATGGGGGGAAGGCCGACCGTGATGACCAGGTCGCTGGCGCCCCTTTCTACGGCCAGGTTGAGCAGGTCTACGATGTCCAGAGCTTTGCTCATGATCTCTCCAAGCCCTACACCCAAAGCATAAGCCAGAGGAAAGGCCTGCTTGGGTTATTTGGACAGATCTAGGGGGCCCCCAGGTACCTGAAGTAGCGTTCGCGGGTGATCATGCCGTGGATTTCGTTGCCATCGGCCACAAAGACGATCTGGTGCTGGCGGAACAAGGAGCCCAGTTCGCCGGCCGCGATGTCGCCGGCTACCACCGGGGCCTCGTCCCAGGGCACCAATGAGTCGGCGATGCCAATGACCCCCACCGGCTGGCCCCCTTCTAGGAGCACGGCGATGTTCCCCTCAAAGGACTGCAGCGCGCTGATAACCGGCACAGGGCGCGCCAGTTTGCGGGCCGAGGTTGGGGCGAAAAGCCCGGCGGAGAGCAGGGTGGTGGTGCTCACCCGCACGGCCCGCTTGGCCAGCCATAGGGTGAGGGTGAAGACCAACAGGAAGGCCAGCCCCTCCAGGATGCCCAGGAAGTTGAAGCCCTCCCAGCCAAACTGCCCCCGCCCACCGAAGGCCAGGTGCAGCAGCCCCGATGCCATAAGCCCCGAGACCAAAGCGGCCAGGTAGGCGATCAGACCGGCCAAGCGCAACTCACGAACCGTTCGCATCCTGGTTTAGTCTACACCCAGCCAGCGCAGGTCCTCCTCCCTGTCGAGGTCCACCCCCACCTCGGCGTAGGGGGTGGGGAGGGCTCGAGCCGGCAGGCCCAGAATCTGGGAGACCCGCCGCTCGAGCTCTGGGATGCCGGCTTGGCCCAGGAGGACCCGCACCAGGGTCCCCAGGCCGACCATCCGGGCTAGGGCCAGAGGCCGCTTGCGCAGCGCTAAGGCCCGCTGGATAAGGGGTAGAGCCCTTCGGAAAAGGCTTTTGTCCAGCAAAGCGATGTTCCCTCCGGTGAAAACCCCCTCCCGCACCCGCGCATAGGTGCGCCGCATGCCGGGGAAGCGGGCTTCAATGGTAGAGCGGGCTACAATGGTGTAGACGAAACCTGCCTCGGGGGCGTTTTGCAGGACCCAGCGCACCGCCTCTGCGCTGAGAAAAGGCATGTCGCCAGTGGACACCAGCACCCTCTCTCCCTGAGCGGCCTGCAGGCCCGCCTCGAGGTTGGCCAGGAGGCCCCCCTGGTCGGCCAGGTGCGCTTTCGGAGAGGGGCACAAAGGGGCTGGGGGGCCCACCAGCACCACCTCTAAACCGGCCCGGTGAAGTGCCTGGAGAGTCTGCTCCACCAGCGGGCGGCCCCGGTAGGGCAGCAGGGCTTTGCTGGCCACGCCGAACCTTCTCGCTAGGGGGTCCTCTGGGCTGCCCCCTGCCAGCACAATGGCTTCCACGGGCCAAGTCTACCGCGACAGGTGCTCTTTACCCAGCCTACCTCTCCGGGTAGGCTTAGGGCATGAACGACCTGCTCGAGCGGCTTGGCAACCATCTGGTCTGGCGCATCGGGAAGGCCGAGGGCGAAGAGGTGCTGGTGGTACGGGTGGGCCTGGCCTCGGCAACCCCGGAATTTGCCCGGCTTTCCCGCTTGCGCAACGTTACCGATGAGGAGATCGAGCGGCTGGCCCAGGCCGGGCAGGTGCGGGTGGAGTGGGTGAGCTGAGCGCCAATTTAGGATGGGTAGTGTATGCTCCTGGAGAAATCCTTCCTTCTGCGCCTCGGTGGGCCTCCAGAAAACCTGTGGGCCCCCGAACGGGTGTTCGCGGGAAAGCCGCCCTTTGGGGCGTTGAGCCGTCGGGGAAGCCTGGTGGAGGGCTATTTGTTGGCTGAGGTCCCCTTGTTGGGCCAAATCCAGCTCCCTTTTCGCAGCCGTATAGAGGCCCAGGGGCCGGTGGCCCGCCTGGTGGCCCTGCCCTTACCGGAGCCGCTCCAATTCTGGGCCGAGCTCGCGGGGGAAGGCCAGGCGGTAGAGGACGGGCTGGTCTACCGGCTTGTCCTGCGCGTTCACGCCAAGCTGCCCGAGGGGGAGAAGTGGGGTGGGCGGGCCTTGCGCCGGATGGCCGAGGTGGCCTTTGACCGCAGTGTGGAGCGGGTGCTCCAGCGGCTGGCGGAGGGGGGGTAAACCCTTTTTGCGCGACGGGCCTATACTGGGTAGGCGTCAGGAGGTGGCACTATGCTCGAGGTTCAGTATCTGGGACACTCGGCGCTGCTCATCAGCGACGGCAGCACCCGCATCGTGGTAGACCCCTTCCTCACCGGAAACCCTAAGGCGGCCCTCGCCGCTGACCAGATAGAGGCCGATCTGATTGTCCTGACCCATGCCCACGGCGACCACTACGGGGACAGCGTGGCCATCAGCCAGCGTACCGGAGCCCCCATCGTCTCCAACTACGAGATCGTGGCCTACGCTGAACGGCAGGGGGCCAAGGGGGTAGGCATGAACCTGGGCGGTACCCATCGCTTTGCAGGGGGCTGGCTCAAGTGGGTGCCGGCCTGGCACTCCTCCTCCTTTCCCGATGGCACGTATGGGGGGCTGGCCCAAGGATGTGTGCTCGAGCTGGCCGGAAAGCGCCTGTACATCGCAGGCGACACGGCCTTGTTCGGCGACATGGCCCTGCTGTCCTCCTACGCCATCGACCTGGCCGTACTCCCCATCGGGGACCACTTCACCATGGGCCCCGAGGATGCCCTAAAGGCTCTGGAGCTCGTTCGCGCGAAGCAGGTTTTGCCGGTTCACTACAACACCTTTCCCCCCATCGCACAGGACGGGACGGCCTTTGTGAACCGGGCGGGGGTTCTTGGAATCGGGGGAGCGGCCCTGCTGCCAGGGGAGCGCATGACCCTCTAGGGCTAGTTATTAGCGGACAGCATGGACTACCGTCGCCTCACCCGTCAAGACTTCAGGCTGGAGATGTTGCTGGGCCTGGGCCGTTCCTCCCAGGTCTACCTGGCCCGCGCGCCCGACGGCACCCAGGTGGCCCTGAAGGTGCCGCGCCGGGAGGTGCGCACGGACAAGGCCTTGACCGAGCGCTTTGCTCAAGAGGTGGCCCTCTCCCTCACCTTGAGCCACCCCAACCTGGTGCGGGGCCTCTCGGGCAGGCCCGAGGGGGAGGGGGCTTTTTTGGCGCTGGAGTACTTCCCCGACGGAACGCTGGAGGACCTTCTCAAGAAGGGCCCGCTGAGCCGTGAGATGGCCTTGGACTGCCTTACCCAGGTAGCCCAGGCCCTTTTGTACCTGCATGAACGGGGGATTGTGCACCAGGACGTGAAACCCTCCAACATCTTTGTGGATGGGACCCGTTTTAAGCTTGGCGACTTTGGGGTGGCCAAGACCCGGGAGAACCCTAAGCCCCTCGAGCGGGCGGGGAGCCCCTTCTACATGGCCCCCGAGCTGTTCTTGGGGGAGCCAGCTACCCCCGCTTCCGATGCCTACTCCTTTGGGGTGATGGCCTTTGAACTCCTGGTGGGGAAAAGGCCTTTTTTGGGAGAGAGCCTAGAGGAGCTGACCTACGCCCACCTGCACAAGCTTCCTCCGCCGACCCACCTGCCGCCTCATCTGGACCGAATCTTGCGCAACCTGCTGGCCAAGGACCCGGCTATCCGGGCCACCCTGAAGGCCTTCTTGCAGACGGTTCAGTCTCCACCTGCACCTCCTGCTCAACCGAGCAAGGCTGAAAAAGGGGAGAAGCCCCAACGGAGCCGGGGAATTTTCCGATTGTTTCGTAAGCGCTGAGGCTGGGAGGCCTCGGGGTAAACTTAGCCTAAGCTGGACGCGAGGCCATCCATGAGCAAGCCCATCTGGTTTCCCTCCGACGCCTACACAACTGGCAGTCACATCGAGGCCCTGTTGCAGCGCCTGGGCCTGGATAGCTACGAGGAGCTTTACCGGTTCAGCATCGAGGAGACAGAGCGGTTTTGGCAGGCCACTTTGGAGCTTTTGGGCCTGCGGTGGTCCATCCCCTACGAACGGGTGCTGGACCTTTCCCAGGGGCCTCAGTGGCCCCAGTGGTTTGTGGGGGGCAGGCTCAACCTAGCCCAAAACGCCCTGCGCCACGCTGAAGACCGCCCTGGCGAGCTGGCCCTTCTTTGGGAGGGTGAGGACGGCGAGGTACGGCAGCTCTCCTACGGGGAGCTGGAGGTGGCTGTGGCCCAGGCGTCCCATGCGCTCAGGGCTTTAGGGGTTGGGAAGGGGGATCGGGTGGGCCTCTTCCTGCCGATGCTTCCCGAGACCGCCATTGCGGCTTTGGCTGTAGCCCGGGTTGGCGCCATCTTCGTCCCTATCTTTTCGGGCTACGCCCCTGAGGCCGCCGCTACCCGCCTGCAGGATGCTGGGGCCAGGCTGCTCATCACCGCGGATGGTTTTTACCGACGGGGCAGCCGGGTGCTCCTGTTGGAGAACGCTCGGGCTGCAGCCCGGCTCTCCCCAGGCGTGAAGCTGATGGTGGTACGCCGGTTCGGCGATGTCCCTTTGGCCCCGGGCGAGGTGGCTTGGGATGAGCAGGTCCCCGCTCAACCCGAGGAAGCCCCCTACCTACCGGTGGAGAGCATGGAGCCCTTCATGCTCATCTACACCTCCGGAACTACAGGGCGTCCTAAGGGGACCGTGCACTACCACGCGGGGTTCCCCCTGAAAGCAGCTCAGGACATGGCCCACCTGTTCGATCTGCGGAAGGGGGAGACCCTCTTTTGGTTCACCGACATGGGCTGGATGATGGGCCCTTGGGCCATCCTGGGGGCCCTCACCCTGGGGGCCCGGGTGCTGCTATACGAAGGAGCTCCGGACTATCCCGATGCGGGCCGGCTTTGGGCGCTGTGCGCGCGCCACGGGGTAACCCACCTGGGCCTCTCGCCCACCTTGGTGCGAGCGTTGATGCCCTTGGGGGATGCCCCGGTGCAGGGGCACGATCTCTCCAGGCTACGGGTGTTGGGGTCCACTGGAGAGCCTTGGAACCTGGAGCCTTACCTATGGTTCTTCCACACCGTGGGCCGCGGCCGGCTGCCCATCATCAACTACTCCGGCGGAACAGAGATTGGGGGGGGTATCCTAGGCTGTACCGTTTGGCGGCCCATAAAGCCTATGGGCTTTAACACCGCAGTACCGGGAATTCACGCCGAGGTGTTGGACGCCTCAGGCCGTCCAGTGCGGGGTGAGGTGGGGGAGCTTGCGGTTCTAAAACCTTGGCCTGGGCAGACCAAGGGCTTTTGGAACGCCCCCGAGCGTTACCTGGACACCTACTGGCGCCGCTTTGAGAACGTCTGGGTGCACGGCGACTGGGCTTTGTTGGACGAGGAAGGTCACTGGTTCATCTACGGCCGCAGCGACGATACCCTAAAGGTGGCTGGGAAGCGAGTGGGCCCCGCGGAGTACGAGAGCGCCGCGGTGGAGCATCCGGCGGTGAAGGAAGCAGCGGCTATAGGTGTGCCTCACGAGGTGAAGGGAGAGGTAGCGGTGGTCTTCGTGGTGCTGCGCTCGGGGTATCAGGAGGGGCCGGAGCTGGCCCAGGCCATTGCCGACACTATTGCCGCTCGGCTGGGTAAAGCTCTGAGGCCAGAGCGGGTTTTGTTCGTGGACGACCTCCCCAAAACCCGCAACGCCAAGGTGATGCGGCGGGTGATCCGATCCGCTTACCTGGGGCAAAGTCCGGGCGACCTCTCGGCTCTAGAGAACCCCCAGGCGGTGGAGGCTATTCGGCGGGTGGGCCTATGAGGCCCTAGTCCGCTCGATGGCCCGCTCGAGCCGCCGCAGCACCCGTTCCTTCCCCAGGAGGAACAGCAGGTCGAACATTCCTGGGGTCTCCAGGGAGCCGGTTAGGGCCGCCCGCAGGGGCTGCATGACCTGGGCCGCTTTTATCCCTTTAGCCTCGGCGTAGCCCCTCAGGAGGGGCTCGGTGGTCTCAGGCAGCATGTTTGGGGCCTTTTGGAGCCGCTCGTGTAGCTCCGGCAAGAGCTGAGCCCCTTCCCTCAGCTTGGCCAGGGCTTTTTCCTGCATGGGGTAGGCCTCGCTAAAGAAGTACATGGACTTGTCCACAAACTCCTGCAGGGTTTCGAAGCGGGCCCGCATAACCTCAACCACCTGCTTCAGGTAGTCTTCGGAGGGGTAGGTGAGCCCGGCCCTCTCCAGGAAGGGTTTGACCCGCTCGGCGAGGTCGTCCAGGCTTAGCACCTCGCGGATGTACTTCCCGTTCATCCAGCGGAGCTTCTCCAGGTCAAAGACTGGGGCTCCCAGCCGGATGCGCTCCAACCGGAAGTGGACCAGCATCTCCTCAAGGCTGAAGATTTCCCGGCCGTCAGGCATGCTCCAGGCCATGGTGCCGAGGTAGTTGAGCAGGGCCTCAGGTAGGATGCCCTGGGCCCGATAGCTGTCTACGCTGGTGTCCATCTTGCGCTTGGAGAGCTTGGACTTGTCCGGGTTGCGCAGGAGGGGGGTGTGGCACCAGACGGGCTCTTTCCAGCCAAAAGCCCGCAGGATGTGGATGTGAAAGGGCGTGCTGGTGAGCCACTCCTCGGCCCGGATTACGTGGGTCACGCCCATCAGGTGGTCGTCCACCATAGCCGCTAGATGGTAGGTGGGGTACCCATCGGCCTTCAGGATGACCTTGTCGTCTAGGGTGGCGTTGTCAAACTCCACCGGTCCCCGCAAGAGGTCGTGCACGATGGTTTTTCCCTCCAGCGGTACCTTGAGCCGCACCACGTGGGGTTCCCCAGCAGCGGCCCTCCGCTCGGCCTCCTCGGGGGGGTAGTCGCGGTAGCGCCGGTTGTAGCCCATCTCCTGCTTCCCCGCTCGCAGGGCCTCCTCGCGAGCCCTGGCCAGCTCCTCCGGGGTGTCGAAGGCCCGGTAGGCCGCGCCTTTTTCCAGCAGAATCCGCACGTGCTGATGGTAAATGGGCAGACGTTGGGACTGCACATAGGGGCCGTTGGGCCCTCCTTTGAGGGGAGACTCGTCGGGGGAGAGGCCCAGCCACTCCAGCATCTCCAGGATGCGCCGCTCGGAGGTAGGGTTGTAACGGGAGCGGTCGGTGTCCTCTATCCGGACAATAAACTTCCCGCCGTGCTGCTTGGCGAAGACGTAGTTGAACAGCGCCTGATAGGCGGTGCCCACGTGGGGGTCGCCTGTAGGGCTGGGTGCGATGCGGGTCACGACCATAGGCAAAAGGATAGCAGGCTTCGGGGCTGGGGAGGAACCAAGTTTTGGGTCAGACCTCTCACAGCCGGCTTAGGCGGAGATGCTACCTTGAAGATGGATGGAAGCGGTAGTACCAGCAGCCTCCAACAGACCCTCCTCCGTTACCCGTCTGGAGGCCAGCGGCCTGATCAAACGCTATGGTCGGCGGGAGGTGGTGCGGGGGGTAAGCTTGGAGCTTACCCGGGGTGAGATTGTGGCCCTTTTTGGCCCCAATGGAGCCGGAAAAACCACTACTTTTTACATGCTGGTGGGGTTTATAGAGCCCAACGCAGGCCAAATTCGCCTGGGTGGGCGCGATGTGACCCGTCTTCCCATGTACAAGCGGGCCCGGCTGGGCCTGGGGTACCTGCCTCAGGAACCCTCGGCCTTTCGGCGTATGACCGCTTTGGAGAACCTTCTTGCAGTGCTGGAGTTTCAGCCGCTGGCCAGGAAGGAGCGCCTCGAGCGGGCTATGGCCCTCCTGGAGGAACTGGGCATTGCCCACCTCAAGGACAAATACGCCTACACCCTCTCGGGTGGGGAGCGGCGGCGGTTGGAGATTGCCCGGGCGCTTTGCACCAACCCCGATTTCATCCTTTTGGATGAACCTTTTACCGGCGTAGACCCCAAGAATGTTCGCGATATTCAGAAGCTCATCTCCGAGTTGCGTGAGCGGCGGGGGGTAGGCATCTTCATCACCGACCACGCCGTGCGGGAGACCCTGGCCATTGCCGACCGCATCTACCTCATGTACGACGGCCGAATGGCCTTCCACGGAACCCCAGAGGCCTTTGCCCGCGACTCGGGGGTGCGCACCCACTACCTGGGCGACGAGTACGAGCTGTAAGCCCCATTTGGGGCTTGGTCTTGCGACCGCGAAGCGCTATGACCTTCTGGGCCATTCTGATTCTGCTGGTGTTGGTGGCGGGCTTGGTGGCCTATGTGGGCGACCTGGTAGCCAAGCGAGTCGGCAAGCGCCACTGGCGTTTCCTGGGCTTGCGGCCCCGCACCACGGCCACTTTGGTGGCGGTGGTCACTGGGGTGCTCATTGCCTTGGGCGCTTTCGGGGCTTTCTTCCTGGTGGTGCGGGAGGCCCGGGAGACCATCCTTCAGGCGGAGGCTGTGCGCCAGGAGCGCGACCGGCTGCGCGCCGAGGTGGGGCGGCTGGAAAGCCGGGCGGCCGCCATCTTTGCCCAGTACGAGCAGCTCAAGGCTGAGCGCGACGAGTTTGAGCGGAGCCTTACCCTTCTGGCCCGGCAGCTTAGCCAGAACGTAGAGCTACAGCGCCAGACCCGCCAAGACCTTGAAGAGGTGCTTGTGGAGCGCGAGAGGCTCCGCCAGGAGCTGGAGAGGTTGCAGGCCGAGGGCCAGGCCCAGCGGGTGGCTCTGGAAGAGCTGAAGCAGGCTCGAGCCAACCTTCTGCGGGAGCGGGAGCGCTTGGAGAGGGAGAAGGCCTCCCTGCAGGCCGAGAACAGCCGTCTCCTGTCAGACCGGGAGACGCTCAGGGCCCAGGCTCAGCGGGCTGAGCAGCAGCTTCGCCGGTTTGAGCTGGCCCGACAGGAGGCTCAGAAGCGGCTTGGGGAGCTTCGCCGCTGGACCCAGGCGCTCGAGACCCGGCTGCGCGAGCTGGAGCAGGAGAAGCGCAACCTGGAGGGGGATATCGCGGTGCTGGGAAGGGTCCCGGTAGCCCCAGCGCCGGACGAGAGCCTGGGGCGCCAGCTCGAGAGCCTTCAGCGGGAGAATGCGGACCTGCGGGCCAGGCTTCTGGAGGCCCAGCGGGATGCGCAGCAGGCAAAGGAGCGTAACCGGGTTATCGCTGCCGGGCTGGAAAAGGCCTTGCGGATGAACCTGCTGGCGGAGGAGCCGGTGCTGCCGGGAAGGGAACAGGCGGCCTTGCTCGAGGTAGCCCGGCGGGCTGAGAACCGCGTACGCCTGCTCGGGCTTCGAGGTATGGAGGTGGCGGAGGTGCCTGAGCTGGTCAACCCAGGGCCGGGGCTGCTTCTCGCCAGGGTGCGCGGTGTGGACCCGGAGGGCCGGGTGCTGGTGGCAATTGAGTACCGGGCCCGGGAACAGGTCTTCGCCGAGGGCGAGGTGCTGGCCTCCACCATCTTGCTGCTCCCGGCCAGCTCAGGGGAGCTCCGGCGGAAGTTCAACGTCCTGAGCCAGGTGGTTGAGAACCGCCTGAGTGGGGCCGGGTGGATTCCCGAAAAGCTGGCCCAAGGGGGGATTCCCTTGGAGGAGTTCGCCAACTTGGCCGCTCAGCTCAGCGGCCGGCGTGGGGGGACCCGGGTGGGGGTGGTGGCCCTGAAGGACCTTTACCCTACCGAACCGCCCCGCCTGGGCCTGCGCATTCTCCCCTAGGCCCTTACGCTGGGACCCGATAGCCGTAGTGCTCGAGCCGCCCCCTCAGCTCAGCGTCTACCGGGGGGCGGGCGCCGAAGCGGGCGATAACCCAGCCTGCGACTTGCACCGCGAGCTGCCCTGCGGCCAGGGGGTCGCGGGAGCGCAGGTAGTGGCCCAGGAAGGCCCCGCAGAAGGAGTCTCCAGCGCCAGTAGCGTCCACCGGTTGGTCTTGGGTGGCTTCCAGCCGGATGAGCCGCTCCCCATCCAGGATAAGGGCCCCCCTGGCGGCCAGCTTGAGCAGGAGCATAGCCTCTGGATAGAGCCCGCGCAGGGATTCCAGAACCTCCTCGGGTCTACGGGCCCCGGTTAGGGCCTGCCCCTCCTCGAGGTTGGGAAAGACAAAGTCCGGCTGAAGGCCCCGGGTTATGCGGCGAAACTCCTCCCGGCCAATCTCCCGGATCATCTGGAACGAGGCTGGATCAAAGGAGACGCTGAGCCCAGCCTCCCGTGCCATCTCCACCGCTCTCAGGGCTGCCTGACGGGGCGGGTTGGTGAAGAGCGACCAGGCCGTTATGTGCAGGTGCTCGGCCTGTTGGATGACCTCTACGGGCAGTTCCTCTGGCCGCAGCTCAAAGTCGGCCCCCTGAGAGGTGAGCATGGAGCGTTGGCCGGCCGCGTCAATCAGCACCAGGATCACCCCGGTAGGGGTATGGGGTTTCCAGACGATGTGGGGGGCTACCCCCTCGGCCTCCAGCTCCTGTACGGCGAACTCACCGAAGCGGTCGCGGCCCACCGCCCCTACAAAGGTGCTGGGGTAGCCCACCCGCGCCGCCCAGACCGCTACGTTAGCGGCGCTGCCCCCTCCCATTAGCAGAACCCGCCCGGTGGTGTCGCCCCCGGGCAGGAGCAGGGTGTCGGGCTTGGCCAGCACGTCCCAGGTGAGGTCGCCTAGGGCCAGAAGGGGCCTGGGGTTGCTCATGGGGCCGATTTTACCTTGGTCATAGGGCGGTCAAGGAGACCATGGTAGACTGAAGGAGGCCAACCTGGGGGCCCGACGGAAGGCGGGCCGAGCTTCCTGCCATGACCCCACATACCCCTGAAATCTCCACCCCTACGTCCGCGGCTGAGCCCCTGTCTGTGGAGGCCCTTTGGGAGGGGCTAGCTTCCCACCTTCACTACCTTTCGCCCGATGCGCAGACCGGGGTGCGGAAGGCTTTGCAGTTTGCCTACCTGGCCCACCAAGGGCAGAAGCGCAGGAGTGGGGAGCCCTACATCACCCACCCGGTGGCTGTGGCGCAGATCCTTGCCGAGCTGAGGCTGGACGCCGAGGCCATAATGGCCGGTCTTCTGCACGACACCATCGAGGATACCGAGGTGCGGCCGGAGGAGCTGGAGGAGCGCTTTGGTCCAGCGGTGCGGCGGATTGTTGAGGGCGAGACCAAGGTTTCCAAGCTCTACAAGCTGGCCCACGCCGCTCAAGAGGACAAGCCTGCTGAGGAGAAGCACGCTGAAGACCTCCGGCAGATGTTCATCGCTATGGCCGAGGACGTGCGGATTATTGTGGTCAAGCTGGCTGACCGCTTGCACAACCTGCGCACCCTGGAGCACATGCCCCCCGAAAAACAGCAGCGCATCGCCCGCGAGACTCTGGAAATCTACGCGCCCTTGGCTCACCGGCTGGGGATTGGGCAGGTCAAGCTCGAGCTGGAGGACCTTTCCTTCCGCTACCTCGAGCCCGAGGCCTTCGCCAGCCTGGAGGCCCGGCTCAGGAGCCACCGGGCAGAGCGGGAAGCGGCGGTGCAGGCGGCTCGGGAGAAGCTGGAGCAGGCCCTGTCGCGCGACTTTATCCTTCGGCAGTCGGTTCAGCGCTTCGAGGTCACCGGCCGCACCAAGCACCTCTTCTCCATCTGGAAGAAGATGCAGCGGGAGGGCAAGGCGTTGGAGCAGATTTATGACCTCCTGGCCCTTCGGGTCATCCTGGAACCCAGAAAAGGCCCCAACACCGAGGAAAACGCCCTGCGTGAAAAGCAGGTTTGCTACCACGTGCTGGGGTTGGTGCACGCCTTGTGGCAGCCCATCCCTGGCCGGGTCAAGGACTACATCGCCGTACCCAAGCCCAACGGTTACCAGTCGCTGCACACCACCGTCATAGCCGTGAACGGCCTCCCCCTGGAGGTGCAGATCCGCACCAGGGAGATGCACCAGGTGGCCGAGTTCGGCATTGCCGCGCACTGGCTGTACAAGGAGGGTTTGACCGACCCCGAGGAGCTGAAGCGGCGGGTGGGCTGGCTCAAAAACATCCAGGACTGGCAGCAGGAGTTTAGCAGCTCGCGCGACTTCGTAGAGGCGGTGACGAAGGAGCTCCTGGGGGGGCGGGTCTTCGTCTTTACCCCCAAGGGCAAGATCATCAACTTGCCCAAGGGCTCCACCCCTGTGGACTTCGCCTACCACATCCACACCGAGGTGGGGCACCACATGGTAGGGGCCAAGGTCAACGGCCGTATCGTGCCCCTTAGCTACGAGCTGCAAAACGGCGAGATCGTAGAAATTCTCACCGCCAAGACCGCCCACCCCTCCAAGGACTGGATGGAGTACGCCAAGACCCGCTCGGCCAAGCAGAAAATCCGGATGTTCTTCCGGGCCTTTGAGCGGGCTGAAACCCTGGAGAAGGGGATGCGGATGCTGGAGAAGTACTTCAAGCGGCGGGGGTTGCCCAAGCCCTTGGAGAGCCAGCTCGAGGAGGTGGCCCGAAAGCTCATCAAAAGCCCAGCCCCCGAGGACCTCTATGCGGCCATCGCAGGGGGTCGGGTAGCCCCTCAGCAGGTGGCCCGTCTCCTGCTGCCCAGGTCCGAGCCGCCGCCTCCGCGCCCCCGGCCCCTTAGCAATGGGCTTGGCATCCGTTTGGAGCCCGATCTGCAAGCCCCCATTAAGCTGGCCAGCTGCTGCGAGCCAGCCAAGGGAGACGCCATTCTGGGCTACATCACCCGGGGGCGGGGGGTTACCATCCACAAGATGGGTTGCCCCAACATGCGCCGCTTGATGGAGCAGGACGCGGCCCGGGTGGTGCCGGCCCGCTGGGAGGGTCTGGGTCGGGTGATGCAGCTCGAGGTGCTGGCCGACGACCGGGCCGGGCTCCTTCGGGACATTATGGACGCGATTGCTTCGTTGGGGAAAAGCGCGATGGGGGTGACCTCGAGCCCCACCTCCCCCCTTTCCTCCCTCTTCCGCATCAGCACCCGGGTAGACCTGAGCGAGGCCGAGCAGAGGCTTTTGGATGAGCGGCTGCGCAACGTGCCCAGCGTGCGGACGGTGAACTGGTCCCAGGTGCTCTAGGTGGGCGGCTTCATCCTGGCCTTGGGGGTGGCCCTTGGGGTGGGCCTTCTGGCCGAGCGGGCGGGTTGGCTCCGGCCCGGGGCGGCTTGGGCGGCGGCCTTGGTGGGGGGGATTCCCCTGGGGGTGGGGGGGCTTCCGGCGGCCCTGGCGGTGCTCTACCTGGTGGCGCTGGGAAGCCTGGCCAGCCGGATAAACCCAAGAAGCCAGGACAGGATGGGCCGCACGGCAGGCCAAGTTCTGGCCAACGGGCTTCCGGCAGCCCTGGGGTTGCTTTTGGGTTCACCGGCCTTCTTCCTCTCGGCCTTGGCCGCGGCGGCAGCCGATACCCTGGCCACCGAGGTGGGCGGCCGGGCACGGCAGGCCTGGCATCCCCTCAGGGGCTGGGTGCCTGCAGGTACCAACGCAGCGGTGAGCGCTCAGGGCAGCCTGGCCCTGCTGCTGGGTGCGTTGCTCTACCTGCCCTGGGCCCTGTGGCTGGGGGTCCCCCCGCTGGCGGTGGTGGTGGGGGGGGTGGCTGGGGCGGTGGCCGATACCCTGCTGGGGCTGGGGGAAGACCGGTTTCGCTGGGGCAACGGCCTCACCAACCTGCTTTCCACCGCTTTAGGGGGCGGTGTGGGTTTCTTAATCGCCGCCTGAATCATTCTAAGGCCTTGGCAGATGTAACCTGAGGGGAGCTTATGCGCTGGCACAACCTTTACCGCCGCTGGGTTTTGGGGCGACACTTTCGCTTTGCTCGCGAGCACCTGAGCGACCACTTTTTTGACGCCCTCACCGCCTATGCGCTGGGCCTGGCCAGGCTCGGGGTTGCCGAAGCCAAGGAGGCAGCCTGGGCCCTCTCGGTGCTGCGCAAGGAGCCGGTGCCCGGCTTCAGCGGCCAGCTCGAGGACATTTTCTTCACCATCGACCACAACCTGCGGGAGCGGTTCGGCCCTGAGGTAGCGGGGGCCCTTCGGCGGGGGCTTTCCCGCAACGACCTCGACCTCACGGTCTTCCGGGCCTACGCCGCTGAACGGACACTCCGGGTCCTCACCGCCCTTTCGGACCTGAGGCGCGAGCTGCTGCACCTAGGCCAGGCCCACCGCCAGACCCTTCTTACCGCCTACACCCACCACCGCCCGGCCCAGCCCACCACCCTGGGGCACTACCTCACCGGGGTGGAGAACCTGCTCTCGCGCGACTACCAGCGGCTTCGGGCGGCCTTCATGACCACCGATAAGTGCCCTCTGGGTGCCTCTACCCTAGCCGGGAGCCCTTACCCGGTGGACCGCAAGGCCCTGTCCCAGTGGCTGGGTTTTGGCGGAACTCTGGAACACACCTACGATGCCATCGCGGCGGGGGACTGGGCCCTGGAAATCGCTCACGCCCTGGCGGGGCTGGCTGCCAGCCTCTCCCGGCTGGTGGCCGACCTTCTGTTCTGGGCCGAACAGGGGGGGTTCGTGGTTGCGGAGAGGATCAGCCAGGGGTCTTCCATCATGCCCCAGAAGGTCAACCCGGTGGTCCTGGAGCACGTTCGGGCCTTTCTGGCTGAGCTGATGGGGGGACCTGTGGTTCTAGGGCACCTCAACTACAGCACCCCCTTTGGCGATGTGAACGACCACGGGCCCGGTGTGCTCGAGCCACTGCAAGGCCTCTTCTACGCTGCTGAGGGGGCGGTGGCCCTGCTGCGGGTGGCCCTGCAGGAAAGTCGGTTCGTCCCGGAGGTGCTGGCCCAGGGTTTGCGCGACCGGAGCGTGCTGGCCTCGGAGCTGGTGGATGTTCTGGTCTCCCACAGGTACCTCCCCTTGGCCGAGGCCTACCCCCGGGTGCAGGGGATGCTGCGGGCGCTGAGCAGCCAGGGCCGCACCGTGGCCGATCTGGGCCTGGACGATCTACAGAGCCACCTCGGCGTGGGTGACCCGGAGCTCCTCAAGGCCCTGGAGCCGGAGCGCTTTTTGGTCCGGCGCAAGGTGCTGGGAGGGGTTGCTCCGGAGGCTCAGGCGGTCTACCTGGACTACGCCCTGAACCGGCTCAGGCTGGAGCGGCTCGAGCTCAAGGAGTTGAAAAGCCGAAGGCGCAAGGCCCTGCGGGTTCTAGCTACGGAGCCCCTGAGCCTCCTGGCTAACCTTCCAAAAACTGCCCCAACCCCCTGAAGCGGCGGTAGCGGTCCTCCAGCAGGGCCTCGGGGCTAAGCGCCCCTAGCTCCGCCAGGGTCTCCGACAGGGCTTGCTTGAGGTTGGCCAGGGCGGCCTGGGGGTTGCGGTGGGCCCCGCCGTCGGGCTCAGGGATAACCCGGTCCACGACGCCCAGGGCAAGCAGGTCGGGGGCGGTGAGCTTGAGCGCCTCGGCAGCCTTGGCCGCTTCCCGAGCGTCGCGCCACAGGATGGCCGCACAGGACTCCGGGGAGATGACCGAGTACCAGGCGTTCTCCATGATCAGCACCCGGTTGCCCACCCCAATGGCCAGCGCTCCCCCTGAGCCCCCCTCCCCCAGCACCACCGCCACGGCCGGCACCCGCAGCCGGGCCATGCGCTGGATGCTTTGGGCGATAACCCAGGCCTGGCCGCGTTCCTCAGCAGAGATGCCGGGGTAGGCCCCCGGGGTGTCGATGAAAGCGATGAAGGGGCGCCCAAAGCGGTCGGCCATATCCATAAGGCGCATAGCCTTGCGGTAGCCCTCCGGATGGGGCATGGCAAAGTTGCGCCGGATGTTCTCCTTGGTGTCGCGGCCTTTCTGGTGGCCCACCACCACCACAGTGGAGCCCTCAAAGCGGGCGAGGCCGCCCACCACCGCAGCGTCCTCACCGAAAGTGCGGTCCCCTGAGAGCTCCACAAAATCGGTCATGAGCTGCGCAATGACGTCCAGGGTGGTGGGTCGGCCGGGGGCTCGAGCAATCTGCACCCGCTCCCAGCGAGAGAGGTTGGCAAAGGTTTCGCTTTTGAGCCGGGCTAGCCGCTCCCGGAGTCCCCTTATCTCATCCGAGAGGTCCACTCCGCTGCTCGCGGCAAAACCCTCGAGCTCAGCGATTTTGCTTTCCAATTCCTCAATGGGTTTTTCGAACTCTAAAGGCATGAAGACCTCCAGGAAAGGGTTAGAGCCGCACCCTTGCGGGGTGAAGGAGCCCCAGGACTTGGGCTACCTGGGCCTTCAGCCGACGACGGTCTACCACCTGGTCTACCATGCCGTGCTTGAGCAAGAACTCGGCCCGCTGGAATCCCTCGGGAAGCTCCTGGCGGATGGTCTGCTTGATGACCCTGGGCCCAGCAAAGCCGATGAGCGCCCCCGGCTCAGCGAAGATTACATCCGCGAGGGCAGCGAAGCTGGCCGTTACCCCGCCGGTGGTGGGGTCGGTGAGGATGGAGACGTAGGGTAGCCTCCTGGCCCAGAGGCGATCCAGGGCCAGGGTGGTCTTGGCCATCTGCATCAGGGAAAGGGCTGCTTCCTGCATCCGGGCGCCCCCCGAGACAGCCACAATGACCACCGCTCGCTCCTCCTGCGCAGCCTGCTCGATGCCCCGGGTAATCTCCTCCCCCACCACGCTCCCCATGGAACCTCCTGCGAAAGCGTAGTCCATGACCAGGAGGATGCTCGGCACCCCCCCGATGGTGCAGCGCCCACCCACAATAGCGTCGGGTCGCCCCGCCTCCCTCTGGTAGCGCTCGAGCCGCTTGGGGTAGGGTTCCGTGTCCACGAAGCCCAGTGGGTCAGTGGGCCTGAGGCGGGTGGTTTCCTCGAAGCTCCCGGGGTCGGCCAACATTTCAATTCGTTTGCTGGCGGGCATCCTCAGGTGGTGGCTGCACTTGGGACAAACGTAGAGGTTGTGCTCTAGGTCTTTTTTGTAGATCTGCGCGTCGCATTTAGGGCATTTGGCCCAAAGCTCAGGGATGTCCCTGGCCTCGCCCTGGGCCCGGCGACGGCGAAAAAGCCGCTCTAAGGCCATAACGCCCTATCTTATACCCCAGCCTTCCTCCAGACTAAACCCCCCCCAGTGTGGACGCGGTACAAAAACCCCCCTGGGATGCCAGGGGGGAGCCCGCGGGTCGCCGCCGCCTCTGCGGGGTGCTCAGGCCGAAGCTGTAGCCTTGCCGAAGCGCGGTTGGAGAGGGTGCCCCAGAACCAGCGTGTAGCGTTGTTGGGGGAGATCTAACCCGGTTAACCCAGCGTGAACATCAACACCGAGAGATAAGGTTGTTCGTCGTTGAAGGGCTCGTTGGTGGACGGATAGAACCCGGCCTGCGCGCCCTCACCCGGCTCGTAGGCACCCTGCCAGCTCAGGAAGATGCGGTAGTAGTGGTAGGCAGCAATCCACACCACTAGGGTGGAGAGGTAAAGCCCCAGGTGGTAGCGGGGAGCCACATACGCTCTGGCGAAAAGGAAGAACAGGCTGGAGGCCAGCATCGCCGCTATGGTCAGCGACATCACGTTGTAGACCAGCAGATACTGACCGGTGATGATGAGCGTGTTGGCCCCAATCATCTGGGCTTCCCTCCTCCAAGGGCAGCTGGCGGTGTTTTGGGCTTGCGTCCTTGGTGCTTAAATAAGTAAGCCTTCACAAAAAATCGCCGTAGCTTATACAAGCCTTGTGCAAGCATTGCATAGCTCAGCCCGCCGAGAGAGCGGTGCTCCCGTTGCCTCCCTCTACGAGGAGGCTCAGCGCCTGGAAGTGAGGTAGGGTAGGGGGTCTACCGCCACCCCGTAGCGGTAGACGCTGTAGTGCAGGTGGGGGCCGGTGGAGCGCCCAGTGGAGCCCACCGCCCCAATGGGCTGTCCCTGGGAGACCTGCTCTCCCCGGCCTACGTAGCTGGCCGAGAGGTGGCCGTAGAGGGTGTGCAGGCCGTTGCCGTGGTCCAGCAGCACCATAAGACCGAAGAGGGGGTTCCATCCCACCTCGCTTGCGGTCCCTGCGGCGGTGGCGTAGACCGGGGTGCCCTCAGGGGCTGCGAGGTCCACCCCGTTGTGAAACTCGTAGGCCAGGTTGCCAAACGGGCTGGGGCGGTAGCCGAAGCCGGAGGTAAGGCGAGCCTCAAAGGGGAGAGGAAGGCCGCTGGGGGTGCGGTCTAGGGTGGTGGGCCTCTTGTGGGCAGCGCCTTGCCTTGGCCAGGGGTCGGGAGGCAAGGGGTTGTCAAGGGATTGGGCGGTGGCCTCCAATTCCAGCGAAAGGCTGATCACCTGGTTTTTTAGGTCCAGAAGCAGCTCTCCCAGCTTGGCGGGCTCTCCCGCACCGCGGGGCGCTTCGGAGGGGGGCGGGGTCAGTCGGGTGAGCTTCAGGTAGACTTCGGGTAGCCCGGCCCTGGTCCGCAGCCGGTTGAGTTCTCTTTCCAGGATTGCCAAGCTTTGTTGGAGCTGGGCCACCTCTGCGCTGTAGACCTGGCTCCGGCTCCGTTCGGCCTCGAGCTCCAGGGAGAGCCGGCGAACCTCGGCCTGCAGGGCCAGGAGCTGGGCCCGCTCGCCTGCGGCTTTTTCCCTGAGCAGTGCTATCCCCAAGGCCGCCAGCAAAAGGGACAAGGCTGCAGTCCAAAGCGGCATCCGGAAGGTGAGGGCTAAGCAGAAGGGGCGGAGCCCTTTGGCCATGGCCCTAACATAATCCCTGGCAGAAAGGGGTACGCGTGATATTTTACCGCGCCTAGCTCCCCGGTTTGGTGCCCTGGGGCAGGGCCCGTAGTTCACCGGTCTGGCTACGGCCCACGAAGACCGCCCCGGCCTCCACATCCAGCGACATGGCCCGGATATCCCCTTCCACACGGGCCGTTTTGGTCATATGTAGCTTTCCACTAGCGGTGATCTGGGCGTTTACCTGGCCATGTACGATGATGTTCTGAGCCCGCACCTGTTCCCCTTCAATTTGGGCATTGCTGCCGATTTCCAGGTCGCCCTCCACGATCACCGAGCCTTTGACCCGTCCGTCAATGCGAGCGCTACCGCTGGTCTTGAGGTTGCCCTCGATCTCGCTCCCCTCGCTCAGATAGGTAAGTACGGCCGGATTGGGTCTGCGTCCACCTAACACTGCCATAGTTTGCCCGCATCATACCCCAAATGGGTCGGTCGGATGCTCCGTGAGGAGCCGGGAGAGGATCGGGTCAGGAGGTCTAGTCCAGGTACCGGCTGGGGTTTACCTCGCTCCCGTAGCGGTAGATCGTGTAGTGCAGGTGCGGCCCGGTAGAGCGCCCGGTGGAGCCCACCCGCCCTAGCGCAGTGCCCCGCTCCACCCGGTTTCCGGGCTGTACCAGGATGTTGGAGAGGTGCCCGTAAAGGGTGCGGTAGCCGTAGCCGTGGTCCACCACCACCGCCAGGCCAAAGGGTCCCTTCCAGCCTGCTTCCACCACCACCCCAGCGCCGGTAGCCTGCACCAGGCTGCCGTAGGGGGCCGAGAAATCCACGCCGTTGTGGAACTCAAAGCCCCAGCCGAAGGGGTTGCGCCGGTAGCCGAAGTAGGAGGTGATGCGGGTGTACCCCCGAAGAGGGTAGCCGTAGGGGGTGGCCGCCTCGCGACGCAGGGTTTCGTGGAGGGCGGGGGAGACCTCGCTGAGCTGTTCGCCCAGGTTTTCGGCTTGCTGGGCCGCGTATTTCAGGACCTCCTCTAGGCCTGCCGGTACCCCAGCACCCCCTTGTCCTCCTCCCTGGTTGCGGGTAGGGGTCAGTTTGATCTTGGGCATGCCTGCCCGCTCACGCAGGGTGTTGATCTCCTGCTCGAGCACCTCCAGCTGCCTCAGGATGCGCTTGGCGTCCTGGCTCAGGGCGTTGTTACGGGTACGCTCTGCGGCGAGCTGGTTGTTGAGTTTGCGCGCCTGTTCGGAGAGGCTGACGAGCTGGATCTGTAGGTTGCGCATCTCGGCGGTGCGCTGCCAGAGCCAAAGATTCAGGCCACTCCAGCCCAGCAGCACACCCAACACCACCAGGGGAACCCAAGCTGGCAGGGAGAAGCTCCTGGGCGCCGCGCCGGTGCGGGCCAGCCAGAGGGTGTAGCGTACGGGGTGTCGGCGCAGCGGCATCAGGTGCAATAAGTAACGCGGAAGTGTGGGTTACGTCAAGTTGTCTTAATCTTCCCTAATGAAGCCCACATCTAAACCTCCCCCTGGGTTTGCCTTGGGCACGCCCCAGGGGGAGATGGCGGGGGTGCAGATGAAACCTAGATTAGAAATCCCTCCCGTTACATAAAGCCCAGACTCAGGCAAAGCGCTCGGCCACCGCTATGGCTAGGTCGATGGCCCGCTCCACGGCCAGCCCTTTTGCGTCTAGGAGGGGTTCTTCTGCCCGGGTGCGCTGCGCGATGACGCCGGTCACGCAGGCCGCTGCGAAGCCGTAGACATTCCCCATCTTGAAAAGGGTTCCCGCCTCCATCTCGTAGTTGAGGACGCGCAGGCGACGGTATTCCTCTGTGATGCCCTGGAGGTTGCGCAAAAGGTAGGGGTTGGCCGAGCCCACCCGCTCCTGGCCTTCGTAGAAAGTATCCACCGAGGCGGTGATCCCCAGCGCGTAGGGAATGCCGAGCCGCTGGGCCTCCTCCACCAGCGCCACCGTCAGGAAGGGATCGGCGCTGGCGGGGTATTCTGGGGGGGCTATGTCGTTGGCAGCCCCCTGGCGGCACAGGGCGGCCTTGGAAATCACCACGCTGCCTGGGGGCACGTTCTCCTGGATGGAGCCGCTGGTGCCTACCCGGATGATGGTTCGGATGCCTAGCTGGACCAGCTCATTGACCACGATGCTCAGGCTGGGGGCGCCCATGCCACTGGTGGCGGAGAGGATGGGCTTGCCGCTGGGAAGGAGCCCCAGGTAGCTGTTGAGGCCCCGGTTTTCGGATAGGGTGCGCGCTTTTTGCAGCCGGGTGTGCGCAATCTGGTGGGCCCGCTGTGGGTCGCCGCTCAGCAGGGCCAGGCTCGGCCGGGGGTCGCCCAGGTCCTCGAGCCCGAAGCCGATGTGGTAGAGGGTTGGCATGCTCCCATTATCGCAGGGCCAATGGGGTTCTGTCCTACGGTAAGGCTGGGGCCCCTGGCCCTAGTGTAGAAAAGGAAGTGTGCATGAGGGGGGTAAGGTTGGGGTACCTGGCCTGGCTGCTGGGCCTCCTGGAGGGGTTGGCGCTGGCGCAAGCCCCGGCCTACGCTGTGGAGGGGCGGGTTACCTATGCCGCAAGCTATACCTTGGGCCGCTGGGAGGGTACCAACACCAGCCTTCAGGGTGTGGTGCGTTGGGACAGGCAGACCGGTGCGGCCTCGGGCCGGGTTTGCGTCGATCTGGCCCGCTTTGATTCCGGCAATCCCTTGCGCGATGCCGATGCTCGAGGGGTTTTTGATGTGAACCGTTACCCCCAAAGCTGCCTCGAGGTGGAGCGGATTGTGCTTTTGGGAGAGGAGGCGGTGCTCAGCGGCATCCTGGAAATCAGCGGGGTTCGACGGGGGGTGCGGGTGCGGGGGAGGCTTTTACAGGAGGGGAGTGTCTATCGGTTCTCGGGGGGGTTCAACACCAGCTTTTCGGAATGGCGGCTTACCCCGCCCAGCCTGCTCTTCCTGCGGGTAAATGACCCTGTGGAGGTTTGGGTTGAGGCCCGGGCCACCCCGCGCTAACTAAATTTTTTCTGAAGAAGCGATTAACCCTAGTTTGGTAAAACGAAGTACCCTGGGCTAGAGGGGATTCCGATGCGAGGGGGATTTTTTCTCCTGGCCGCCCTAGGGCTTCTTCATGCCTGCCAAGCGCCGCTTCAGCCCCCCATGCCTAGGGCAGGGCAGCTCTGCCCAGAATGGGTGCACAACCGCCATACCGTGCGCGGCCCGGATGGGGAGCTTTACCCGACCTGGCACCCTCAGGTAGACCCCGAGTACGGGTGCTATTTTGACCACGATCACGGGGACGACCCCCGGACCAGCCTGGCCAACCCCGAGCTGCCGCCCTTCGGCTATGTGGGTAAGGTAGCGGGAATGCCCGAGGCCCATGAGGGCTTTAAGGTGTTTGTGGCCAACCAGGGCGTCCAAAACGACGAGGGTCGGGTGGCCCTAACCAGTACCCGCATCGTGGCCCACATGGGCACCGGTGGGGTGCGCCGCTACAGCGTACGCCACCACTCCTTGGTCTTTGACCTGGTGGCCCCCAGTGGGCACCGGGTGAGCGTGCAGGGTATGGCCGACACAGGACTGGTGGGCTCCATCTGCGCGCGGGACCCCACCTTGAACGATGCAGACCCCAGCAACGACATCGGTCGTGTGGTGATGACCCTTCCGGGAAGTGGTTGCCACGGCAAGAGTCCCGGGTCGCTCTACGAGATCTGGACCTTTAAGCTCCGCTTGGCCGGGAAGGTAGAGGTGGTGGTCTCCACCGCTGCTTTTGACCCCATCACCACCATGAATCCCTCCAATGTGAACGAGCTGCACTACACCGAGGAGGTCTTTGAGGGGTTTCAGGGGTTGCGTGGTTGCAACCGTGAGGCCTACCACGGCCCGGTCTACTGGTACAACCTGGGCGGCCCAGAGGTGTTCTACACCGATGCCTTTGGCCGGGCAGGCGGAGAGCTCAGGCAGGTGGTGTCCCGCCACAACGACGTGGGTATCTGGATGTCGCGGCGTTCGGACGGTTTTCAGAACCAGTTTAAGCTGCTCAGCTATCACTGCGCCTCCGGTCTTGGCCTCAGGAACTAGGTGTCTCGGCCTGATCCTCCCCATCCGAGAGCGTGGACTGCCGGATTGAAAAGCCTTGCTGAGCTTTTGGCCGGCTCGAGGTGCGGGGCTTTTTCAGTCGAAAATCTTGCCTGGATTGAGCAGGCCCTCCGGGTCGAAAAGCCGCTTAATCTGCCGCATCCATAGGAGGGCAGGGCCGTGTTCCTTGGGGAGGAATTTCTTCTTGCGCAGCCCCACTCCGTGTTCTCCGGTACAGGTGCCCCCCAGGGCCAGGGTGTGCTCCACCAGCTGCTCGGAGAAGGCCTCGGCTTTTGCCTCGCCTGGCTCAAAAACCACAAGGCTATGGAAGTTGCCGTCCCCCACATGCCCCAGGATACTTCCCGGCAGGTCCATTTCCGCCAACAGGCGGCTGGCGTAGGCTACCAGCGCAGGCATCTTGGAGAGGGGGACAGCGCTGTCGGTGGAGAGGTAGGCCTTGCCGGGGTAGAGATTGACCAAGGCCCAGTAGGCCTGGTGCCGGGCCTCCCACTGGGCGGTGCGTTCTTCTTGGGTGTAGGCTGTGCTCACGCTTAGGGCTCCAGCCGCTTGCATGAGCCCAAGGGCCAGCTCAGATTCGGCCTGCAGGGCCTCGCGGGTGGAGGAGTGGAACTCCACGAAAAGAGCGGGTTTTTCCGGGTAGTTCCGCTCCAAGTAGCGGTTGATGGCTGCAATACCCCTTGCGTCCACCAGCTCGAGCCGCGCTACCGGCAGGCCACTGGCCATCACGCTGTAGGCAGCCTGGGCAGCGGCCTCTAGTTCCCCGAAGAAAACCCGGAGGGTGTGAACGTGCTCGGGCAGGGGGTGAAGCCGCAGCGTCAGACGGGTGATGACGCCCAAGGTACCCTCGGAGCCGATGAACAGGTCCTTCAGGTCGTAGCCCGCGCTGGTCTTGCGCACCCCTCGCCCAAGCTCCAGCACCTCTCCGTTGACCAGCACCACCTGCAGGGCCAGCACGTTAGGCCGCATACCCCCGTACCGCACGGTGGTGGTTCCGGAGGCGTTGGTGGCAGCCATCCCCCCTAGGCTGGCGTCGGCCCCGGGGTCGACCGGGAAGAAGAGGCCGGTGCCCTTGAGCGCCTCGTTGAGAGCCTTTCGTGTGAGGCCGGGTTCCACCACCGCCAGGAAGTCCTCGGGCGCTATTTGCAGAATGCGGTTCATTCGGGATAGGTCGAGGGAGAGGGCCTGTCCTTGGGGTATGAGCTGCCCCTCGAGGCTGGTCCCGGCGCCAAAGGGAATGACCGGAACCCGATTCTCCCGCGCCCAGGCCAGTGCGGCTTGGACATCGGAGAGCTTTTCTGCATAGACCACCGCCAGTGGGGGTTGCTTGAGGGGGTAGCCCTCATCTTTGCCGTGGGCTTCCAGGTCAGCCGGCGCCGTACTTACCTTCCCCGGCAGAAGGCTTCTGAGGGACTCCAGCATGCTCCTAGCCTATCGCAGAATGCCCCATGAGGTTGGGGTGAGCGTTACGTGAAGCCGGTGGGTGATGAATGGCCCGGGCAATTGCGAAAGGGCTGCTAGCCTGGCGTGTGGCTATGGGTGCCGTGGATGCGACGACGCGTGAACGCCTGAGACAACTTCTGGAGGAGGCCTGGTGCGCTCTGGAGGAGTACCCCCCCAAGGCCAGTAGGCTGGCTTGCCAGGCGGAACACCTGGCCCGCTGCCGGAGTGACAACCGCGCTTGGGCGGAAAGCCTGTTTATATGGGGGATAGCCCACCTGTACGAGGGCGATAGTCAGCAGGCCATACCCCTGTTCTCCCGCGCTTTGGCCGTGTACCGCTTTTTGGGGGACGAGGAGGGGCAGTGGGGCTGTCTCAGGGCAATCGCCCTGGCCTGGGCCAGGGCCGGGGAGACCCAGGAGGCTCTTGAGACCTACCATCAGGCCCAGACCTTTCCCCACCAGGCCGAGTTCGCTGCTAGGGCTCGCTGGCTGCGTTGGTTTGAGGTGTCTAACGAGCCAGCTTAGGCCGGCTCAGAAAGAAGAGCATCGCTATGGCAATCAGGAGGGCGGAGAAAACGTAAGGGTAAGCGGGGGAGAGCCCGTAGAGGCCGGTGCCCAGGGTGGGACCCAGCATCCTGCCCAGGGCTTGGGCCGCGCTGGAAAGGCCAGCTATGGCTCCTTGTTCCTGGTCGGAGACGGCCAGCGACTGGGCCGCGCTCAGCCCTGGGCTGGCCATGGTACCCAGGCCCAGCAGCACCAGTGCGGCGGTAAGCCCAGCGAAGCTTTGTGCGAATACCAAGCCCATGTAGCCCAGCAGCGAAAGGGGCAGTCCCAGCAGGATCAGGGCTCGAGGGGACCACCTGACCGTTCGCACCCAGACCCCCTGGACCAGCACCCCCACCACCCCGAACACCACCAGGGCCAGGCCCACCGCCTGGGCGGTCTGGGCCGGGCTGAGCCCCAGCCGGTCCTGGAACAGGAAGGCCACCGTCTGCTCCATGGCCACGGAGGCCAGGCTGATGCTGAGGCCCACGGCCAGCAGGGGCAGGACGCGGGGGTCCCGCCAGGAAAGCCGGGTTGTGGTCTCAGGGCGGGCTTCGGGGCGGTGCGATTCGGG
>NZ_JANXCG010000093.1 GCF_025060375.1 Meiothermus sp.
TCAGGTAGGGCGTTATGGAAATTGCCATCGCACTTCTGTTCTCAACCCTACGTCAGGCCACCCCACTTTTGCTGACCGCCTTAGGCGGCCTCTTCTCGGAGCGCAGCGGGGTGGTCAACATTGCTCTGGAGGGCATGATCCTCTTTGGGGCAGCCGCGGCGGCCATCACAGTCAACCGGCTCGAGGTGGCCACGGGGGGCGAGGTGGCCTTCTGGATTCCCTGGGTGGGCCTCCTGGCAGGGGCCCTGATGGGCGGCCTGGTTGGCCTAATCCACGCTGTTGCCGCCATCAAATACCGTGCCGACCAGATCGTCTCGGGCACCGCCATCAACATCGCCGCCCTAGGCGCACCCTCCATCGTCCTGCAGGTGCTTTACAACAACACCTCAACCTCCCAGGAAGTGGTCAATCGGCTACCTAACGCGGGCCTAGGGCCCGGCAGCATCCTGGTCATCTTCGCTTTTCTTCTGGTTCCTGTGGTCTGGTGGGTGCTCTTCAAAACCCCTTGGGGGCTCCGCCTGCGGGCAGTGGGCGAGCACCCTGAGGCTGCCGAGACCATGGGGATCAACGTAATCCGCATGCGCTACACTGCGGTGGTTCTCTCCGGGGTGCTGGCCGGCATTGCTGGGGCTTATCTATCCATCGGATTTTTGAACCAGTTCATCCGGGCCATGAGCGCCGGAGCCGGCTTCATCGCCTTGGCCGCGCTCATCTTTGGCAAATGGCACCCCCTGGGGGTGCTCGGCGCCACCCTGCTCTTTGGGTTTGCCCAGGCGCTGGCCATCCAGCTGCAAGGCGGAGACCTCCTGCCGGCTACCCTGGTTCAGGCCCTGCCCTTCGTCCTGACCATGATGGTCCTGGCTGGTTTCATCGGGCGAAGCCGCCCCCCCGCGGCAGTAGGAAAGCCCTACGACAAGTAGTAGTAGAATCAGCCCTAAGGAGGCTGGGGTGCTACAACTTATCCTGTTTGCAGGCTTCGCGTTGATGCTATACAACGCGTACGTCGGCTTCCGCATGAAAAGCCGGGTCCCCGGGGGAATCATCGGCGAGCGGCTGACCCAGCTCAACTCCTTTATTGTGCTCTTCGCCCTAGGCTACCTGGCGGCCGGGCTGCTGACCTGGGGGCGGCCTGCCGACTCCCTCCTGCTCATCATGGGCCTAATTCTGCTGTTGGGCGCGGTCTTCGTGTGGCTGGTGTTGCGCCTGGTGGAGGCTGTGCTGGCGGCCGTAGAAGCCTGATGCGGATTTACCGACAGACCCAAAAACCGCTCGGTGTATTCCTGAGCCGGGAGCAGCGGCTCGTCTACAGCCTGTGCCGTGAAGAGGTGAGCGACATCCTCCTGGCCCAGCGAAGTGGCCTGGCCCTGGACCTGGTTCGCGAAATCCTGAAGCAACTCTGCGCCCAGGGCCTGGTGGAGCTGGTGGCCGAGGACCGCGAGGCAGGGGAATCCATCCCGTCCCCCCTGGAAGCCGCTCGAATCCAGCTCCGCGAAGCTCTACAGGCTGCTTTAGGGGAACAGGCTGTCCAGTACCTTCCGGAACTGGAGACCAAGCAGAGCCTGGCCGAGTTGGAGGAGTGGGCCCGCCGACTGCTGATAAAGCTGCGCCTCGCCATCAGCCAGAAGGCTGCATCAATCCTCGAGGCCGAGCTCAAAAAAATCTTCTAGCTACTCCCGCAAAACCCCCTGTAAGCGGCGCTGCATGGCTTGGGCGTATTCCACCCAGTCGGAAAGCGCCTGTTCCACCGACTGCCGCATAAGAAACTCCCCTGGCGAAAGCCGCTTTAGGAGCAGGAAAGGAGGGCTGCTTAGGGTTTCCAGAATGCCCTGCAGATGGTCGGCCTCCAGGCCCATTTCCCGGGCTGCGGGCATCAGGTCAGCCAGAAGAAACACCTGCTGAGGAGGGTAATCGGCCAGCAGGGTTAACACCGCTGAAAAGTGTCCGCGCTCGTGCAGCACGCCGAAAATGTCGCCCTCGAGCCGCTGCACCGCTTCAAAGTCCACCCGCCCTTCCCTAAGCAGACGCTCCACGTCCAGCGGCCCCACAGGAAACCTGCTCCTGAGCCGCACCAAGCGCTGCAGGGCCTCTGGAGAGACGTAGCCCAAGCCCACCTGGGCCAACCCCGAAGGGCGCACAGAGGCGATTTCTGCCAGGGCTTCCTCCTTCACCGACTCCCCAGCCACAATGGCGGCGTACTGCACCCGCCCTTGCTGGCGGTAGGCCAGAAGCTCCCGAGAGGGAATTTCGCCAAACTTGGCCAAGGCCAAATGGAAGGTGCGTCGGCCCAAAGAGGCCCGAAAAACCCAGGGGGCCCCCGCCGACTCCCGAACAAACCCCAGGGCCTCCAGGTCAGCGGAAAAGGCCGGTACTTCCAGCGGCAGGGGCTGGTAGGGAAAGATGACCTCCTTCGGGTAAGGGGTTACCCGGACCCGCTTCTCAGGGACGGGGTCGGGCTGGGGCTTGGGCCGCTCTTCAGGCAGGCGGGGCCGGGGCGGCTTGGCAGAGGGGGTGAGGGCCTCCAGGAGGATCATCTCCCCTTCTAGGTGGAGCGCGATTCGGTCGTTGACCCCCAAGCGGCGCTTGGCGTAGTAGGCCGCCAAGCCCTCCAGACGCCCCTGCTGCCAGTTAATCCGCCCCTCGTAGGTCTCACCTTCCTCATCGCGCAAAAGCACCTGCTCCTTTCCCCGTAGGTACACCCGCAGCGGTTGGATGAGGTTCATGGTTCCACTGTGAAGGCAAGCACTGGTGAGGACGTAGCGCGCGATCATAAGCTTCTCTGCGCCAACTGGCCAACCGCCCTGGGTTTCCCGGCGGTAAGCATATAGTACATTTCGTAGGCCACCTGCAGCGTGGCCTCCGCATCGCCCAAAGCCCGGTGACGGCTTGGAACTTCCAGGTCAAAGGCCCAAGCCAGGGCATCCAGGCCTCGCTTGCTCAGGGCAGGCAAAGCCTTGCGGGCCCAGTCCATCGTGTCCACCACCGGGTTGTCCAGCCTGTAGCCCAGCCGCCCCAAGCGTGGGCGTAAAAACCCCAGATCAAAAGGGGCGTTCTGGATGATCAGGGTAGCCCCCTGCAGCATGGGCCAGGCCTCCTGCAACACGGCGTACACATCTGGAGCACCCCGCACGTCTGTGTTGCGAATCCCGGTGAGCCGGCTGATGAAGGGGGGAATGGGAACACCCGGGTCTACCAGCCGGTGGAAAACCGTCCGGCGACCGTTCTCCAAGCGGATTAGGGCCAGCTCAACAATCTCGCTCTGCTCCGGAGAAAGCCCAGTGGTCTCCACATCCAGCACCACCACCGGCTCCCCCTGAGGAGGGAACCCGTAGCTCCACTCCCAAAGCCCCACCCTTCCCTCCCGTCGCTCAAAACGACCGTCGAGGAGGTCGTTGAGCAAACCCTGGGCCCATCCACCCCGCGGCAGCCCAGGGGCCACCAGCACCTCGGCCAACGCAGGCTCGGTCTGGGGGAAGCCAATACCGCGAAGGTGCCGGGCCAGACGGGTGGAGAGGCGGTAGTGGGTGGGGCTCATCGCAACGCTCCGTAGGGCTTTGCTTACGGCGTCTCGGAGGGAGTATACCCCAGCTCACAGCCCCATGACAGGGCGCTGCGAGGCACAGCACCTTAACACTCAGAGGGGGGCCTGCCGGGCAAACTGGCGCTCGGTGGCCTCCTCAAAGGCCTGGGCTAGGCTGAAGAGCATCTCATCCTGCATGGGGGGCGCCACGAGCTGAAGTCCCACCGGAAGATGGCCCTCAAACCCCGCGGGCAGGCTCATCGCGGGCAGGCCCACCAGGTTGACCGCCACCGTGTCCACATCGGCCAGGTACATGGCCAGGGGGTCGCCGGTCTTCTCCCCCAAGCGGAAGGCTGGGGTGGGGCTGGTGGGGGTAAGGAGCAGGTCGGCTTGGCTAAAGGCCGCCTCCATATCCATCTTCAGCCGGGCTCGAGCCCGCAGAGCCCTGCCGTAGTAGGCGGCGTAGTACCCTGCGGAAAGGACGAAGGTCCCCATCAGGATACGCCGCCTAGCCTCTGGGCCAAAGCCCTTCTCGCGGCTGCGCATCATGGTCGCCACGCTGTCCTCCCCGGGCACCCGAAGGCCATAGAGGGTACCATCGTAGCGGGCCAGGTTGGAGCTGATCTCGGCGGTGTTGACGATGTAATAGGCGGCCAGGGCATACCTCAGGGTGGGCACGCTCACCTCCACAAAGCGCACGCCCCGCCCCTCCATCACCGCCCGGAAGCGCTCCAGGGCCTCCAGCACCCCGGGGGAGTTCCCCTCTGCCAGCGCCTCCCTGACCAACCCAACGGTGAGGCCCCGCACGGAGGCCCCCAGGGCCTGGGCAAAGCGAGGCTCGGCCTCCAGGCTGGTGCTGTCGCGGGGGTCAGGACCGCTCACCACATCGGTGAGAAGGGCCAGGTCAGCTACCGTGCGGGCCAGGGTGCCCACCTGGTCAAGGCTGCTGGCCGTGGCCACTACCCCGTAGCGGGAGATGCGCCCGTAGGTGGGTTTGAAACCGTAAACGCCGCAAAACGCCGCTGGTTGCCGCACGCTACCCCCGGTATCGGTACCCAGGGCCACCGGTGCGAGGTCCGCGGCCACCGCGGCCGCCGAGCCCCCCGAGGTGCCCCCCGGCACCCGCTCCGGGTCCCAGGGGTTCCGGGTAGGGCCGAAGGCCGAGTACTCGGTGGAGGAGCCCATGGCAAACTCATCCATGTTGGTCTTGCCCAGCACCACCGCGCCGGCCTGGCGCAGCCGCTCCACAACCGTGGCATCGTAGGGGGGGACAAAGGAGGCCAGCACCCTCGAGGCGCAGGTGGTTTCTAGACCACGGGTGCAGATGTTGTCCTTGAGGGCCACCGGGACCCCCGCCAGGGGCAGAACCTCCCCCGCTCCAAGGCGCCCCTCAACCTGGCGGGCCTCCTCGAGGGCCCGGGGGTTGAGACGGATGAAGGCGCGAAGTTGGGGCTCGAGCCGCTCAATGCGCGCCAGGTAGGCGTTTAGGACCTCGCTTGGTGTGGTCTGCCCGGAACGGACCAGCTCTGCAATCTCCTGGGCCAGCATACGGCCCCCATGATATAGGGAATCGGCTCACCCACCCCACCAGGGGCCCTGGGTGAACCAACCCCGCACCCCCGCCCAGGCCTCCTCCCCACCCCAGGGCAGGTAGACCGGCTCCCCTGGCTCCTTGCGAAACCAGGTGTACTGCCGCCGGGCGTAGGCCCGGGTAGCCTGGAACACCGCCTCCCTGGCCTGGGCTAGGCCGAGATCCCCCCGCAGGTAGGCGGCCACCTCCTTGTAGCCAATCGCCTGCAGGGCGGTGGACATCCTGGGGTAGGCCCGCAACAACCCCGCTACCTCCTCCACCAGCCCCTGGGCAAACATCCGCTCTACCCTACGGGCAATCCTGGGCTCGAGCCAGGCCCAATCCGGCCACAGGACCAGTTTCCGATAGCGAAAGGCGGGCTGACGCCGGGGAAGCTGAGCCGGAGGAACCCCAGTGCGGCGGAGCACTTCCAGGGCCCGCACCAGACGGCGGGGGTTGCGCCCCACCCGCCGGGCATCGGCCGGACTGCTGGCCTCCAGCTCGGCCAGCAGGGTCTCCATTCCCCGCTCCTCCAGCTCGCGCCAAAGCTCGGCCTGAAGCCCAGGGTGGGGCGGGGGCAGCTCGTGTAGACCCTCGGAGAGGGCCCGTATGTAGTAGCCCGTGCCCCCCACCACCAGCGGGATGGCCCCCCGGGACCAGACTTCCGAGATGGCCGCCTCGGCCCGTTCTACGTAATCGGCCACACTGAAGGGCTGGCTGGGCAGCACCACATCGAGGAGGTGGTGGGGCACCCGGCGCCGCTCCTCAAGGCTCGGCTTTGCAGTACCGATATCCATGCCCTGGTAAACCATGCTGGCATCGGCGGAGACCACCTCTATGGGGAACTCTTCCCCAAGGCGCAAGGAGAGCTCGGTTTTGCCGGTGGCGGTAGGCCCCGTGAGCACCGGAACAACTGCCTGCTCCACCATAACGCCTCCAGGCCCAACCATGATATCCTCAGGTCTATGGCCATAGAACGCTACGACGCCCTCGAGCAGCTCCAGCGAATCCGCCAGCAACTAGACGAGCTCTCGCGGCGCTTCAGCTCGCAGGAGGCCCTTGGTGAGTGGGTACCTCCGGTGGACATCCTGGACGAGGGCGATCGGTACCGCATCCTGGTAGATGTGGCAGGGGTAAAAAACGACGACTTGGAGCTACAGGAGCAGGGGCAGACCATTACCCTAGCCGGGGTGCGGCACCCTCTGGAGGGCCGCTACATCCGCCAGGAGCGCCCCTTGGGCCTGTTCCGCCGAACCCTGAGCCTACCCGAGCCCATCGTGCCCAACAAAGCCCAAGCCTCCCTCAAAGGAGGGGTGCTGGAGCTGGTGCTGCTCAAAGCTCGAAAGCCCGCTCGCAAGGGCAAAAAGTGAGCCCCTTCCGGGCACAGTTCTCACAGTATCTCCTGCACCTCCGGCCTCACCACCACGTGGCAGCGGCGGCAGCGGGGCTCGTAGCTCTCGGCAGCCCCCACCCATATCACCGGGTCGTCGTAGCGGGCCGGCTTTCCGTTTACGAAGCGCTGGGTGCGGGTGGCCGGCCCCCCGCAGACCGGGCAGACCGCGAACAGCTTCTGCACGTACTCCGCTCGAGCCAGAAGCTCGGGCATGATCCCAAAGGGCTCCCCGCGGAAGTCCATGTCCAGCCCTGCGCAGATAACCCGCACACCCCTGTCGGCTAGCTCGAGCACCAGCTTCAGGAGGCCGGGGTCAAAAAATTGCGCTTCGTCCACCGCTACCACATCGGGCAGGGGTTCGGTGAGGTGGCCCCGAAGCTCAGCCGAGTCCCGCACCGCCACAGCCTCGATGCGCCGGCCATCGTGGCTGGCCACGTCGGTGGCGTGGTAGCGGGTGTCCAGTCTGGGCTTGAAGACCATCACCCGCTGGCGAGCAAACAGGGCCCGCTTGACCCGGCGGATGAGCTCATCCGACTTACCCGAGAACATCGGCCCAACCACTACCTCAATCCAACCCGGTTGGTGCGGAAGATGGGGCAGGCTCATAGCGGCACAGCATACCAAAACCTGCCCGATGGGGCATGACACCGGCCTGACGAAGGGAGCGCTAGACTGTTGCTTGATGGCGAAACTGCTCCTGGTAGAGGACGAGCCCTCTGTTCGGATGGGGCTCCGGCTTTCGCTGGCCAAGGCCGGCCACCAGGTGCTGGAGGCCGCCACCGCCCAGGAGGGCTGGGAAAGGCTGGCCCTGGTAGACCTGGTCATCCTAGACTGGATGCTGCCGGATGAACCGGGGGTGCGGCTTCTGGAGAGGATGCGCCGGGACGGTCGGTACGAGAGCCTGCCCGTGCTGATGCTCACCGCCCGGGCAGGGGAAGGGGACCGGGTAGAGGGCCTGACCCGGGGGGCCGATGACTACCTGACCAAGCCCTTCTCTACCCCCGAGCTTGTGGCCCGGGTGCAGGCCCTCCTGCGCCGGGTGGGCAAAAGCGGTCGGATTGAACGGGGCCCCCTCTCCCTTGACCTGGAGCGGCACCAGGCCTTCCTGGAAGGGCACCCCCTTGAGCTCACCCGGCGCGAGTTTGACCTTCTGGCCTTTCTGGCCCGGCACCCCGGCCGGGTCTATACCCGCGAGGAGTTGCTGGAGCGGGTCTGGGGCCAGGAGTTTTTGGGAACCGCCCGCACGGTAGACCAGCATGTGGCCCAACTCCGCGACAAGCTGAACGAGGACCCCAAAAACCCCCGCTTCCTGGAAACCCTGCGGGGCGTAGGCTACCGCTTCAAGGAGTAGCATGAGCCTTGGCCCTCTCCTGCACAGCGCCTGGGAGGCCGCCCGGGAGGGGGTGTTGCTCTTTCAAAACGACCAGGTGCTCTACCTGAACCCTACCGCAGCCCGCCTCCTTGGGGTTGAGCGGGAAAAGGTGGTGGGGCGCCCCCTCCTTCTGGCCCTGCGGGACCACAGGCTGGAAGCCCTCTGCCGAATAGGAGGGGAGGCCACCATTGAGAGCCGCGGCCGTACCCTTTGGGCCAAGGCACTGCCCGGGGTGCTTCTGCTCTGGGACCAAAGCGAGGAAAAAAACCGCCTGGAGGCCCTGGAGGAGTCAAGCCGAACCCTGGCCCACGAGTTCCGCACCCCAGTAGCCGGCATGCTCTCCCTGCTGGAGGCCCTCCAAGGTGGCCTGAAGGGGAAGGAGGCCCAGGAAGCCCTTCAGATGCTCTACCAGGAAGCCCAGCGGTTGCGCCGGCTGGTTGAGGACCTGCCACTCTCCCGCCGACCCGGTCTAGAGCGAACCTTCGCCTTGGAGGAGCTCCAGGGTCGGCTGGAGCGCTTCCTGGCCCCCCTGCTGGCCGAGAAATCAGCCTGGATACGCTGGCACACACCCCACACGGTGCGGGCCAACCCGGACGCGGTCTACCAGGCCCTGCTCAACCTGCTGGAAAATGCCCTCAAGTACGGTGCTGGCAGGGAAATTCAGGTGGTGAGTGAGGAGGTCCTGGAGGGGGTGAGGCTCGAGGTGCGCAATGAGGGAGAACCCCTGAAGGAGTTTGAGCGCCTGTTCCAAGCCGGGCAGCGCGGCGTGCACGCGGCCAACGTGCGGGGCACCGGGCTCGGCCTGGCGCTGGTGCGCAGGCTGGCCGCAGGCTGGGGGGGCAGGGCCTATGGCCGCCCCCTGGAAAACGGCAACGCCTTCGGCCTGATCTTCCCCTCAAAAACCAGCCTCAACCCAGAGAGCCAAAGCACAAAAGCCCCTGTGTAGACTATATGAGGAGAACTCTATGCGCCAGGAACTGGACCGGGAAATCAACCACATCACCGAACAGACCATCCGCATGATCTCCTTGGTGCGCGAGATGGTGGAAAAAAGCGCCCACGCGCTGAGCAAACAAGACCCCCAGCTTGCCCAGGAGGTCATCGGGCTGGACCAGCAGGTAGACGCCCTGGAGCTGGAGGTGGAGGCCGAGGTAATTAGCATGCTGGCCCGACAGGCGCCGGTGGCCTCCGACCTCCGGTTTGCCTTCACCGTTATCAAAGCCCTGACCGACCTGGAGCGGTCCGGGGACTATGCCGCCCACGTGGCCGAGGATGTGGTCCTCCTCTCCAAGGAGCCCCCCCTGAAAAACTACGTTACCCTGCCGGATATGGGGCGCCGCCTGACCCTGATGCTGGACCTCATCTCTAAAGCGTTCGCCGAGCGCGACCTGGAGGCGGCTAAAGAGGTCTTCCGCCGCGATGACGAGATCGACGCCCTTTACGAAGAGGTCTCGCGGGAACTGCTGACCTACATGATGGAAGACCCCCGCACCATCACCAAGGCCCTTACCCTAAGCCGGGTGGCCCGCAGCTACGAGCGCCTAGGAGACCACTTAGAAAACGTCTCGGAGCGGATTCTCTACTGGCTGACGGGCAAGATGGAGAAAAAACCCGAGGACGTCTACTGAGCTTCCCGGCCATCCTCACGTCGCTCCGGGCGAAACCCTTGGGGTCGTGCTAAACTCTTTCCCGTGCGCGACCCAACGGAGGAAAGAGCCCGTGCCGTCCGGCAGATGTTCTCAGAGATTGCCCCCCGCTACGACCTGCTCAACCGCATCCTTTCGGCAGGGGTGGACCGGCGCTGGCGAAGAGCCCTGGTGGAGGCCGCGCTGGAGCGAGGTCCGAGGAGGATTCTTGACCTGGCCACCGGCACCGGCGACGTGGCCCTTCTGCTCAAACGGCTGGCGCCCCAAGCCCAGGTTACCGGCGGCGACTTTGCCCCGCCGATGCTCGAGCTGGCCCGCCAAAAGGCCAAAAGGGCTGGCTTGGAGATTCTCTTTGTCCAGGCCGACGCGCTGGCCTTGCCCTTCCCCGACCATCATTTTGACCTGGTGACCATCGCCTTCGGATTTCGCAACTTTGCCGACCACGAACGGGCCCTAGCCGAGCTTCACCGGGTGATCGCCCCGGGAGGCAGGCTCTGCATCCTGGAGTTCCCCCCACCCCCAAAAGGCGGCCTAGGCATCCTCTATCGGCTCTACTTCACCCGCATTCTTCCCCTAATCGGCGGCGCTGTATCGGGCAACCCGGAGGCGTACCGCTACCTACCCGAATCGGTGGAGCGCTTCCCCGACCCGTCCACTTTGGCTACAATGATGGGCCTGGCCGGCTTTGAGACCCACTACCGGCTTCTCACCGGGGGAATCGCGGCCCTGCACATCGGGGACAAGCGCCCTTGCCCCACACAGGCTACCCGACGGGGAGTTTCCCCCCAACTAAGCCCATGACCTACCTAGAGATAGACCCCCAACCCATCCTGCTGCAAAGCCTAGAGACAGGAGAGACCCCCAACCTAGAAGGCCTCTCCTTAGCCCGCGAATACATCCGGGAAAAGGCCCAAGGCAGCCTGGGTGAAAACGAGATTGTGCGCTGGTCGCACGGACCGGGCGGCTTTTACTACGAGTTCAAGCGGTTCCCCGCGGCCTTTTACGCCCGGCTGGGTCCTGCCCAGGAGCAACGCCTCACCCCAGACCAGGCCCAGGAACTGGTCTGGGAAGCCTTGGTGCGCGCTGAAGAGGAGTGGGCTGAGCTGACCCTTTTCTACACCGCCAACCTAATGCAAACCCCGCAGGACTTCTACATCGCCTACACCCTGGGCGACACCCGGGTTGAGCGGGGCGAGGCCCGGTACGCCCTTCCGCTGTTCATGCGCCTGAAGGACACCCGCCAGCTGTGGGTGCTATTCCGGTCGGGAAGCGGCTTTTTGCACTTCCGGCTCGAGCAGGGCCAGCCACTCTTGCAGGCCCTGCTCGCCTAGCTACGGAAAGCCGCCGCTAGTGGGTGTGGCCGTGTGGGCTGTGGGCGTGGCCGTGCTCGAGTTCCTCTTGCGTGGCTGGACGCACGCCGGTCAGGGTCACGTCAAACTCGAGGGTCTCCCCCGCCAGCACGTGGTTGAAGTCTATGGTTACGCTGTCGCCCTCTACCCCCAGCACCGTGAAGGGCACGGGGTTTCCGTCCGCGTCCTCGGCGTAAAACACCGCCCCCTCTTCCACCTCTGACCCTGGGGGAAAGGCGCTTCGCTCCACCACCTGGACCCCGTCTGGGTCGTAGGGGCCATAGCCTTTATCCGGAGGGACCGAAACCACCACCCGATCCCCAACCGACTTACCCTCCAAGGCCTCCTCCAGCCCCGAGATGATGTTCCGGTAACCGTGCAGGTAGTCCAGCTCCCCCTGGTCTACCAACTCCCCGTCCACACGCAGGGTGTAGCGGATGGAGACCACCTGGCCTTTGCTCGCAGTCATAAGCACTCCTTTCCCGCTGAAACCCGAGGGCATCCACGCGAGATAGGTAAGTATAAACCATCCCAGTGCGGTCTGCGTGAAACGCAAAAGGCCCTTCATGCCCTATGCTCTAGGCATGAACGTGGAGCAGGTCATTGGCAAAACCCCTGTGGTCCGGCTCAAGCGCATCGTGGAACCCAGCATGGCCGAGGTTTGGGTGAAGCTCGAGGGAAACAACCCCGGCGGCTCCATCAAAGACCGCACTGCCTGGTACCTCATCAAAGACGCCGAGGAGCGGGGCATCTTGAAGCCCGGTTCAGGGCAGCTCATCGTGGAGCCCACCAGCGGCAATACCGGGATCGGGCTGGCCATGGTGGCGGCGAGCCGCGGCTACCGTCTTATCCTGACCATGCCAGCCCAGATGTCCGAGGAACGCAAGCGCATCCTGCGGGCCTACGGGGCCGAGCTCATCCTAACCGACCCCAGCCGCCGGATGCTGGCCGCCATCGAAGAGGCGGAGCGAATCGTAGCCGAAAAGGGAGCCTTTATGCCCAACCAATTTGACAACCCCGCCAACGCCCGGGCCCACTACGAGACCACCGGCCCGGAAATCTTTGCCCAAATGGAGGGCCGCCTGGACGCCTTTGTGTACGGCTCAGGCACCGGCGGCACGATCATGGGGGTGGGCCGCTACCTGCGCGAACGGCTGCCCAAGGTGCAGATCATCGCCTGTGAACCCGCCCGCAGCAACGTGCTCTCTGGGGGGCAGATGGGGTCCCACCAGTTCCAGGGAATGGGCCCTGGCTTCATCCCGCCCAACCTGGACGTAAACATGCTGGACCGGGTGATTCAGGTGCTGGAGGAGGACGCCTTCCCACTGGCCAAACCCCTAGCCCAAAAGGAGGGGCTATTCGTGGGCATGAGCGCCACCGGGATGATCTGGGCCGCCCTTCAGGTAGCCCGCGAACTGGGCCCAGGCAAGCGGGTCCTCACCATCGCCTGCGACTCCGGCATGAAATATCTCTCCACACCTCTGTTCGCAGACACCGGGGTTACTTCTTAGGTTGGGACGGCCGGTAGTTGCGCACCGGGCCGAAAATGAAGCGGTTGAAAACAATGTAGGCCGCCAGGTAGGCCCCCATCTGCACCCAGAAGTTGTTGAAAAGGGTCACCCCACTTGCCCCCAGGTAGGTCATGAGCAGGGAGAGGGGCATAATCACCACCAGAGCGCGGAAAAAAAGACCCGGAAACAGCCGCAACATGTCCCGACCGGTAAGGGGCACGCGCTGCTGGGCCCTGCGTTTTAGTTTTTCCTGTCGGCGCCTCTTTCCCATGTGCCCCAAGTTTATTAGGCCCCTCCCCAGCGCGCCAAGGCCCAAGCGAATCCATGTTCATTTGGAATAGGGGGGGCTTCAGGGTGGACTATACTCGTGGGTGGGACAGGCCATACCCATCCTGCACTCATACGCCGTCCCTGAGGAAGCCATGGGCACCCTTCAGACCCCCACCCCGATCGCCGAGCTGCTACGCAGCATGGTGGAAGCTCGAGCCTCCGACATCCACCTGCAGGCCGGGGCACCCCCCACCGTGCGCATTGACGGCAAGCTCAAGCCCTTTACGGGCAAACCTCTCTCCCCAGCGGACGTGGAGCAGATTGTGCGCAGCCTGCTGAGTCCCCTTCAACTGGAGGAGCTCGAGTACAAAAAGGAGATGGACTTCGCCTACACCATCCCAGGCCTGGCCCGCTTCCGCTGCAACCTGCTGCACCAGCGCGGCAGCCTAGGACTGGTGATGCGGGTGGTCTCGGAGAATATCCCCAGCTTTGAAGCCCTGGGGCTTCCCCGTCCAGTAATGGAAGGCCTGGCCTCCAAAGAGCGCGGCCTGGTCTTGGTAACTGGACCCACCGGCTCGGGCAAGTCCACCACGCTCGCGGCCCTAATAGACCACATTAACCTAAACTACCCCAAGAACATCATCACCATCGAAGACCCCATCGAGTTCCTGCACAGGCACAAAAAAAGCCTGGTGGTGCAGCGAGAAGTAGGCGTGGATACCGACTCCTTTGCCTCGGGGCTCAAATACGCCATGCGGCAAGATCCCGATGTGATCCTGATCGGCGAGATGCGCGACCGGGAAACTGTGGAGGCTGCTATCATGGCCGCTCAGACCGGGCACCTGGTCCTCTCCACCCTGCATACCCTGGATGCCATCCGCACCATCAACCGCATCATCGACTTCTTCCCCCTGCACGAACACCTGCAAATTCGCATTCTCCTGGCCGAGTCCCTCCTAGGCATCCTTTCCCAACGCCTGCTGCCACGGGCCGACGGCCAGGGGCGGGTGCTGGCCCTGGAGATACTGCTCGCCACCCCATTTGTGCGCGACCTCATCAAGGACGAAAACAAAACCCCCCAGATCAAGGATGCAATGATGCAGGACAACCTGCGCGGTATGCAGACTTTTGACCAACACCTGGTGGAGCTGTACACGCAGGGGCTTATCAGCCTGGAAGACGCTGAGGCCTCGGCCACCAGCCCCCACGAGTTCAAGCTGATGCTAACCAAGGCCACAGGGCGAGGGTACTGAAGGCCCCGTAAGCCTCGGGTGGGTTGTTTGCCTTGGGCAGTCCCCAGCCGAACCCCTTCAGCCTTGAGGACCCCCTCCACACATCTGCCCGGGGCGTTCCACTCACTCAAACGAACACCCGGGCCTTAGGCCAGGAGGCGGTCCTGCAGCCGGTGAAAGGCCGCAAGGCTCTCCCGGTACTCGCTGGGCGCAGCGGCCAGCTGAGCTTCCCGCAGGGCGCACAGCTCCCTCCCCACCTCCCCTCCTTCTTCGCCCAGCGCCCGACGCACCGCCAAAAGGGCCAGGGGCAAGAGGTCGGGCAGAAAGCCGCTGTAGCCCCTCAAGGCCCCATAAGCCTGGCAGGCCCATTCATGGGCCTCCTCTACCTGCCCCTGCCGAAGGAGGGCTAGGGCCAACCAGGCGGCCTCACTGGGGCCCGAGGCCTTCTGGGCCAGCACCTGGCGCAAGAGAGACTCCGCAGCAGCGGCTTGGCCCTGTAGGAGGAGGCTCGCCGCCAAGTCGGTGGTGGCCTCGAGGGCACTTTGCCTCAAGCCTGCTGCCTCAGCCAAGGCTTTACCCTCCCGAAACCACTCTTCCGCCTTCTGCCAGTTCCCTTGCCACAGGGCCGCCTGCCCCAGGACCAAGAGGGCCTCGGAAGCACCCCTAGGCTCCTGGGTTTCGCGAAAGGTAGCCAGCGCCGCCCGGGCCGTATCCTCAGCCTCCCCAAAAGCCCCTAGGCGCAGGAGCAACCCCGCTCGGTTAATCCTCACCCCTGCCAGGAAGTGAAAGCGACCTAACTCGGCAAAGTAACCCTCCGCCCTTCGGTAGGCCTGCAGGGCCTCGCCCAAGCGCCCCCGTCGGGCCAAGGCCATCCCCAGGAAATTCTCAAAAACGCCCAGGGCGTCCCGGTAGCCCAAGGCCTCGGCCTGAGCCAGAGCGTCCCGCGCCGTGGTCTCCACCCGGAGCAAATCCCCCTGGCCCAAGGCCCTAGCGCAGATAAACTGTTGAAGCCGCACCTTGGCCAGCCCCAAGCTCCCCAGGCGGGCCAGACGGCCCAGCCACTCTTCCAGGGCCCGGTCGTCCTCCTGCACCACCGCTACCTTGGCCAGTAGATAGGCGGCCTCGGCCCGCAGGCTCCAATCCTTGGCCTCTTCCCATACCGCCAAGGCCTCCTCCAGGGCCCCGTTCCGGCCCAAATTGGCCAAGGCATCCGCCCGGTAGAGGCGGGTGCGGGGATGGGGACATAGGGCCAGAACCTCCTCCGCCAAGGCCAAGGCCTCACCCCAGCGACCCTGCATCGCCAAGAAGCGCACCCGGCGAAAACCCACCTCTGCCTGTTGCTCCAGGGGCAGGACCGGTGCCAGGGTCTCTAGGCGCTCCAGTACCGAGGCCTGCTCCTGGAGCCGGGAGAGAACCATAAGGGTCTGCTCAAAACCCAAAAGGAGCTCCGCCTCCTCCTGACAGGTCCCCGAGGAACGCCCAAACCCCTCCAGAGCCCGCCGCCATAGCCCCTCAGCCTGGGCAAAGGCTTGGCGGGCCAGGGCTTCCTGGGCTAGCCGCTGGGCCAACCGCCAAGCCTCCGCGTAGCGGCCCGCTGCCTCCAGGTGGAAAAGAGCCTCTCCCCCCTGTTGCTGGGCCAGGGCCTGGTCTGCCAAGAGGCTGTGGAGGGCCCGGGCGCGGGCTGGGGAGAGGGCCTTGAGCACCGCCTGGCGAAAAAGGTCATGCCGAAAGCGGTAGCCTTCCCGGGTGGCCTCTACGAGCCCGGCAGCCTCTAGCCGCTCCAAGACTGCCACCCGACCAAGCAAGTCCCCACCCAGAAGGGCCCTCAAGCTTCCCGGGTCCAATGGACGGCCGCTCACCGCCAGCACCTCGGCCACCTCGGTAGCCTCGAGGCCCTGCAAATGACGCAAAACCTCCTCCTGAACGCTTTGCGGTAGGTCAAGCTCCCGGTAATCGCCCGTTTCCTCATCGTACGGGGTGTGCCAGGCACCCCCTTCTGCCCAGAGGAGCCCCTTATCGAAGAGATGCTCCAGGGTTTTCAGGAGGAAGAGGGGGTTGCCCCCGGTGGCCTGGTGTAGGCGGCGGGCAAAGAGCACACCCCCTGAGGTCATGCCAGAAAGCTTCCGCACAAGCTGCAAAACGCCTCCCTCGCTGAGATTTTCCAGATGGAGGACATCGGTCAAGCCTTCTCGCTCCAAAGCGGCCACGGCCCGGAACAAGGGAGCCTCTGGGCGGTAGGCCTCGGGTCGCGCAGTGGCCATAACGCGAAGCCCAGCCGACGCTGCTCTACGCACCAGGTAAGGTAGGAACTCCAGGCTGGCGCTATCGGCGTAGTGCAGGTCCTCCCAAAGAACCCAGCCTCCAGAAGGAAGGCCGTGGAGAAGCACACGGCAAAGCCCTTCCCGAAAGGCGCTGAGCGCTGCTTGGGCTTCCGGTCCGCTGTAGCGCGGGGGGGAGGCCGGGGCGAGCTCGGGAACCAGGCGAGCAGCCTCCAGGAGCCAGCACTCCTCCAACCCAGCGAAGCGCTCCCCTCCTTCCCATAGGTGCCTCAGGCTCGCAGCCAGGCCGCCGTAGGGAACCTGGACGTCCTGGAGCTCCTGCCGGATGAGGCGAAAGCCCCGCTGGGTCTGAAGGAACTCGGAAGCCAGGCGGCTTTTGCCCACCCCAGCTTCCCCCAGAAGGAGAACCAGCGGGGCGGAGGTTTGTACCAGGGCGGCCCACAAGAGCTCCCGCTCCACCAAAGGGGGGTGATCCAGGGTGAAGTGGGGGGAGGGCTCGGGTAAGGGTTCACCCCTAGCAATGGCCTCGGCCATGGCGCGGAGGGACCTGGGGGGTTCCAATCCCACCTCCCGCTCCAAAAGCTCAGTGTAGGCACGGAAGTGGGCCAGGGCCCGGGAGGGCTGGTGGGTTCTGGCGTAGAGCCTCAAGGCCACCTCCTGCGCCATCTCCAGGAAGGGGTTGCGCCGGAGTAGGCGCTCCAGAAGCGCCAAGGCTTCGCTAAATCTCCCGGCTTTCTCCAGGGCCAGCACCTGAGCTAAAAGGGCTTCCTCGTAGCGCTCGGCAAGCCGCGCCCGACTGAACTCCAGCCACTCCTCAAACTGGGGGGCCTCCAGCAGGTGAATCCCCTCCAAGAACTCCCCCCGCCAGAGCTCCAAAGCCTCGGTGTAGGATCGGGTAGCGTAGCGGTTGAGAAAGGCCACCACGTCCACCTCCAGTTCGGGAAGGGCCAGCCGGGAGCCCTGGGCAAGGAGGTTCACCCCAGTCTGCCTTAGACGGACCAGCTCGCGCCGCAAGTTAGCCCGGGCGCCGGGGCCCTCCCAAAGGAGGTTGGCCAGGTGTTCGCGGTCTTGGGGTCCCTCCAGGGCCAAGTAGGCCAGGAGGCCCCAGAGCTTGCGTGTGGGCAAGGAACGGCATTCCCCTCCAACCCACAACTCTGGAGCCCCCAAAAGCACGAGCCGGTTCGCTGCGCTGGACACCTACCGCTACCCCGCAGTCTGCAATCCGGGCCCAGTATATCAACCCCCAGAGGCGAGGCCCGCTCATATGAACATCCCTGGTTGACGGGTTGGGGGTCAAGCACCGGCCGCGCGGTTCACTCGAGCCGCTCGAGCCCAGCAAACCTCAGGGCCAGCCGCTTCAGGCCAACCTCGGGAAACATCACCGTCACCTCCTCCCCCATGGCCGCCACCACGGTGCCCTGACCAAACTTGGGGTGGCGCACCTTTTCACCCCCTCTAAACCCCTGGGCAGGCTTCTCGGGCTTGGGAAGACGGGATGGAGCGGCTGAGGTCTCACCAAAAGCCCCCACCTCCTGCAAAAGCTCCCGAGGAATATCCTCTAGGAATCGGCTCGGACGCGTGTACTCCCGTTTCCCGTAGACCTCTCGCTCCTCAGCATAGGAGAGGTAGAGCCGCTCCTGAGCCCTGGTAATGCCTACATAAAAAAGCCGACGTTCCTCCTCTAGGTCCTCCAGCCGGCTCAGGCTGTTGCGGTGGGGAAGGAGGTTTTCCTCTAGGCCGACCAGGAACACGGTGGGAAACTCGAGCCCCTTGGCGTTGTGCAGGGTCATAAGCGTCACCGCCTCGGCAGGAGCCTCGCCCTGAGGCTCTTCGGCCCTAGCGGTAAGGGCCACCGCGTCCAAAAAGTCGGCCAGGCTCCCCCCCTCCTCCTCCTCCCAGTCGCGCGCCGCCCGGAGCAACTCCTCCACGTTTTGCAGCCGGTCCTCCCCGTCGGGCTCCTCCCGCAGAGCCTCACGAAAACCGGTAGCCTCTAGAACCCGCTGGAAAAAGGCCACTGGGCCGCTCTCAAAGGCCGACTCCATCAGCTCCTGCAGAAGCCCGACAAAGGCCTGCACCGGCTGGGGCCGGCTCAGCACTTGCTGGGCGGCGCAAAGGGCCTCGTAAAGGCTGAGGCCAGCCTTCTGGGCATAATCCACCAGCCTGCTCACCGTGCTGGCCCCTATGCCGCGGGGGGGCGTGTTGACAATGCGGCGGAGGTTAATCCCATCCGCAGGGTTGACCGCCACCCGGGCGTAGGCCAGCAGGTCTTTGACCTCGCGCCGCTCAAAAAAACCCACCGCCCCCACCAACCGCACCGGTACCCCTGCCCGCCGCAGGTGTTCTTCCAAAAGGCGCGACTGGGCGTTGGTACGGTAGAGCACCGCAATACCCTGGTAGCCGCCCAGCCGGACAACCTCGCGGGCCACAAAGGCCGCCTCTTCGCGGGCATTGGGGGCCCGGTACAACCGCACCGGCTCACCCCCCTCCTTGGTGGGGCGCAGGACCTTCTCCAAACGCAAGGCGTTTTTCTCAATCACCGCGTTGGCCACCTGAAGGATGGGGCGGCTCGAGCGGTAGTTCTCCTCCAGGCGGATCACCCGCGCCTCCGGGTAGTCCTGGGTGAAGCGAAGGATGTTGTGGATGTCCGCTGCTCGAAAGCCGTAAATGCTCTGGTCAGGGTCCCCCACCACCATCAGGTTGGGCTTTTCCCCGGCCAACAGCCGGGTCAGGCGGTACTGGACTGGGTTGGTGTCCTGGTACTCGTCCACGTGGATGAAGCGGGCCCGCTGCTGCACCTTGTGCAAAACCTCGGGATGGTCCTCAAACAGCTTGATGGCAAGCAGCAACAGGTCGTTGAAGTCTACCGCCCCCTGGACCTTCAGGGCCTCCTGGTACCTGCGGTAGACCTCGGCGGCCACTTCCTTGGGCACCCCTCCAATGTAGTCCGGCGCCTCCCTAAGGAAGGCCGAAAGCTCCTCTCCGCGGTTCTTGATCCGGTCCAGCATGGCCCTAAACGGCCCCGGCCTGGCCTCCAGCCCAAGCTCCTTGAGCACCTCCTTTAAGAGGGCGTTCTGGTCGTCCTCATCGAAAATAACGAAGCCTGGCCTGAGGCCCACATACTCCCCATACACCCGGAGAATCCGCACCGCGGCAGCGTGAAAGGTGGCTACCCAAAGCTCTTTGGCCTGTGGCCCCACCATCCGCACCAGCCGCTCCTTCATCTCACCCGCGGCCTTGTTGGTAAAGGTCACAGCCAGTATCTCGCTGGGGTAGACCCGGCGCTCGCGCATCAGGTAGGCAATCCGGTGAACCACCGTGCGCGTCTTCCCCGAACCCGCCCCTGCCACCACCAGGGCCGGTCCTTCAAAGTGCTTCACAGCCTCCTGCTGGGCCGGGTTGAGGGAGGATAGGAGGTCGGACATAAACGCGGTTAGAAGTCTACCCTACCGTGGCCCTGTCAAATAGGCCCCTCCCGGGATGGTAGAATCCGCTGGTGCTGGTAATTCCTGCCGTGGACATTCAAGCTGGCCGGGCGGTCCGGTTGTACGAGGGCGACCCCGAGCGGCAAACCGTCTACTTTGAAAACCCGGTGGAGGCTGCCCTCCACTGGCAGGGCCAGGGGGCACGGGCGCTGCACCTGGTAGACCTGGACGCAGCTACTGGCCGGGGGGAAAACCGCCCGGCGCTGAAGGCCATCGCAAAGCGGGTCTCGGTGCCCTTCCAGGTGGGGGGTGGGGTGCGCAGCCTGGAGGCAGCGCGGGAAATCCTGGGCCTGGGGGCCAGCCGGGTGGTGGTGGGTACCGTGGCGGTGAAGGCCCCAGAGGTGCTGGAGGCAATGCTGACCGAGCTAGGTCCCGAGCGAATCGCGGTAAGCCTGGACGCGCGGGGGCTGGCGGTGGTGGTCTCCGGCTGGGCTGAGACCACCAACCTTAGCGTGCTGGAGGCCTGCCAAAGGATGTGGGCCATGGGGGTACGCACCCTGGTCTACACCGATGTGCGTCGGGATGGCACCCTGCAAGGCCTGGACCTAGCAACCATCGCCCAGGTGCGCGCGGCCTGGCCGGGCTTCCTAATCGCTGGCGGGGGCATTGCCGGGGAGGAAGACCTGAGGGCACTGAAGACCCTGGGGGTGGAGGGGGCTATTGTGGGCAAGGCCCTCTACGAGGGCCGGGTTGAGCTGGGCCGCTGGGTGTAAACTTCCGGTATGAAGCTGCTGAGCAGTCTGGCCTTCGCCGTTGTGCTGGGGGTGGTGGCCTTCACCTGGGGGCTGTACGTGCTCGAGCCCAACCTCCTCCTGGGAACCCCCTGGGGCCCGGTGCATGTGGCCCTCCTGGTGCTGGCCTCGTTTAGCCTGGGGTTACTGGTCATGGGGCTTTACGTGCTCTCGGGCTGGGTGAACGCCCAGACCGCCCTCTACCGGCGTAGCCGGGAGCTCAAGCAGGTGCGGGAGGAACTCCAAGCCCTAAAGAGGCAGCACCCTGAGGAAATCCCCGTCATTCCCGACCGGTCTGGGCAATGAACTGGAGGTTTCGCCCCTGGCCCCCCCCAGAGCACCTCCGCCCCCTGGTGGAGGGGCTGGAAATTCCCCCGCTGGCCGCGGCGGTGCTCTGGAATCGGGGCTTCCGGCGAAAGGAAGACCTTACCCCTCCGCTCAGGCTCCTGCCCCTAAGGGGCCTCGAGGAGGCAGCCCAGCGGGTAATCACGGCCCTGAGGAAGGGCGAGCGCATCCGGATACACGGCGACTACGACGCCGACGGGCTCACCGGCACGGCCATCCTCATCAAGGGGCTCAGGCGGCTGGGCGCCAACGTCCATCCCTTCATTCCCCACCGGCTGGAGGAGGGGTATGGCGTCCTGATGGAGCGAATCCCCGAGCACCTGGAGGCCTGCGAGCTCTTCATCACCGTAGACTGCGGGATTACCAACCACGCCGAGCTCAAGGAGCTGGTGGAAAACGGGGTCTCCGTGCTGGTCACCGACCATCACTCCCCCGGCCCCAACCCACCCCCAGGCCTGGTCGTCCACCCTGCCCTCACCCCAGACCTCGAGGGGGCCCACCCTACGGGGGCGGGGGTGGCTTTCTTGCTGCTGTGGCAGGTCTACCAGAGCCTGGGGCAGGCACCTCCCTTAGAGTTCGCCGATTTGGCGGCCATCGGCACCATAGCCGACGTAGCCTCGCTGCAGGGCTTCAACCGAGCGCTGGTCCAAGAGGGGCTGCGCCGCCTCAGGGACTCCGCGCACCTGGGCCTGCGCGAGCTGGCCTCCGCGCACTGCCAGGAGTACACCGCCGAAGAGGTGGCCTTCCGCATCGCCCCTCGCATCAACGCCGCCTCGAGGCTCGGCCAGGCCGGGGTGGCCCTCGAGCTGCTCACCACCGAGGACCCCCTTCAGGCCCCTTCCCTAGCCGAGGCCCTCTCCCGCTTCAACGCCCAAAGGCAGCGCATCGAGGAGGAGATGCTAAGGCGCATCGAGGCTCACCTCAACCCCAGCCTCCCAGCCCTGGTCGTCCACGACCCCACAGGGCACCCCGGGGTGATGGGCATTGTGGCCAGCCGGCTGCTGGAACGGCACTACAAACCGGTCTTTATCATCGCCCAGGGCAAGGGCTCGGTTCGCTCCACCCCGGGCATCAGCGCAGTGGGGGCCCTGCGCCACGCCCAGGCCCACCTCAAGCGGTTTGGCGGGCACGCCCAGGCAGCGGGCTTCGCCATTGAGGAGGACCAGATCCCCGCGTTTGAACGCTCCATACAGGAGTATGTGGGCCGTTTTCCTACCCCTGTGCAGGAGGTCGAACTGGACGGCTGGCTGGACGGCGAGGACCTGGCCGCGCTGCACCGGGCCGTAGCCCTCCTCGAGCCTACCGGGGAGGGAAACCCCAAGCCCCTTTTCTACCTGCGGGGCCGCCCAGAGGGGGTGCGCCTTCTGGGGGAAGGCCGCCACCTCTCCTTCCGCCTGGGGGGCCTGAGGGTGGTCAAGTGGCGCGACAGCTGCCAGGAACTGCCGGACCCCCTGGAGCTCGCCGCTGAGCTGGTCCTCAACCGGTGGAACGGGGAGGAGAACCTGGAGCTCCGGGCCGCGGCCTACCGGCCGGCCTCCCCCGAAGCATCCCTGGGAGAGGTCTGGGCAGTCCCGGTTCCCCTGCGGGAGGGGCTCGAGCGGGCCCTAAGGGAAAAGGCCCGGGTGTACGTCCATCCCCAGGGGGCCTCGTGGTTCAGCAAGCGAGGGCTCCAGGTGGTGCCGGCCGACCAGGCCACCTACTGGTTCAGCCTCCCTGAGGCCCCGGCCCGCCCCCCCCAGGTGCGCGTCGTTCTCACCGAAAAGGCCCAAAGCGCCCTGGAAAACCACCCCGACCGCTTGGTCAGGGCCTTTGGGCAGCGGGTCGCCGCGGCCTACCGGGCCGGCTCCGCCGCTTTGCTGAGCGAGAGCCTAGAGCGCTACTGGCAGGCCCTGGTCAGCACCAGGAGCGGCGGGGTGCCTACCAGCCCCGCTTAGCCAGCCGCTCCTCCTCGGTGAGGAAGTCCAGGTTGATGCCCACCATAGGCTCACCTAGGTCCTCGGAAACCTCGGCCAGCACCTCAGGGTTGTTGTAATGGGCCACCGCCCGCACGATGGCCCTGGCCCGCTTGCGGGGATCCCCCGACTTGAAAATGCCCGAGCCCACAAAAACCCCATCCATGCCAAGCTGCATCATAAGGGCGGCATCGGCTGGGGTAGCCACCCCTCCAGCGGCAAAGTTCACCACCGGCAGGCGGCCGTTCTCGTGGACCCAGAGAACCAGCTCGTACGGGGCTCCCAGGCTCTTGGCCAGGGTCATGAGCTCCTCCCGGGGGGTGGCCTGAATCTGGCGGATACCCCCCAGCACCTTGCGGGCGTGGCGTACCGCCTCCACCACGTTTCCGGTGCCGGCCTCGCCCTTGGTACGGATCATGGCCGCCCCCTCACCAATGCGCCGCAGAGCTTCGCCAATGTCGGTGGCCCCACACACAAAGGGCACCCTGAAGGCGTGCTTGTCGATGTGGTAGGCATCGTCGGCGGGGGTGAGCACCTCCGACTCATCGATGAAGTCCACCCCTATGGCCTCCAGTATCTGGGCCTCCACAAAGTGGCCGATCCGACACTTGGCCATTACCGGGATGGAAACCGCCGACATGATTTCCTTGATGAGCTTGGGGTCGGACATGCGGGCCACGCCCCCTTGGGCACGGATATCGGCGGGAACGCGCTCCAGCGCCATCACTGCCACCGCACCAGCTTCTTGGGCAATCTCGGCCTGCTGGGCGTTGACCACATCCATGATCACGCCCCCCTTGAACATCTCCGCAAACCCAGTTTTGACCCGCAGGGTTCCTCTCTCCATCCTTTCCTCCAGGGGAACAGGATACGCCTTTTTGCCTGGGCTTCCTAGGGGGGGCGCTTCCAACGGGCCAGAAACTCCTCGCGAGGGCTGTAGGCCAGCTGGGCAATGGGCACGCCCCGTTTGGGCCGCTCACCCCGGTAAAGCCACAAAAACCACGTGCTGGCGGTGCCGTAAACCAGGCGTTGCCAGGGCGTGACTGGGGCCAGGTGGAAACCAAACACCCGCAGCGCGGTGGCCGCTTGGGATATTCCCCAAACCCCGCGGATTTCCGGCCTTTGCTCTAGGTACTCCGCAAGCAGGGTAAAACCCCGCCGACCCTCACGCAGAAGCTGCATCTGGGTCATGGCCGGGGTGCGCACCGAGTCAAGGTGCACCTCGAGGCTGGGCTCACCCCTGCGAAGCCCCGGCTGGCTGGGCCCCGGGAAGGCACAGGGGCTCACCGCCAGGTAATCAAAGGGACCCAACCCCAGCCGCATAACCCTGTTCTTGCGAAAGTAGCGCTCGTGCCCCCCCTGGCTGGCCCGCATCAACCCCTCGCGCCAGGTCAAGGGACGGGCCCCCAACTCGTCAAGCCGGACCATCTGGTAGCCGAGCTCCTTCAGGCGGGGCAGGATTTCGTCCAGGACAGCCAGAGTCTGGGGGAAACGCTCGTTGTCGTGGAGGAGCACCACCGAACCCGGCCGCACCCAGACCAGCACCCGCTCGGCCAGGGCCTTGGGGTCTGCCGATGTCCAGTCACGCGACTCCACATCCCAAAGGGCCACACTCTTTCCAGCTCGGCGGGCCAGGAAGCGGGTAAAGGGGGTGTGGATGCCGTGGGGTGGGCGGTAATAGCGGCCCGGAACCGCTCGAACCTGACGGGCTTCCTGCCAAGGCAGGAGCCAGAAGGCCGGGCGGTGCACCTCCCCGTGCGACTCCACCTGGTGCCCTTCAGCCCTGATTCTCTCCAGCAGCTCGGGGTACGCCCTAACCTGGGACCCCAGAACGAAGAAGGTGGCCTTCACGCCGTGATGCCGGAGCCGTTCCAAAATGGCCTCGGTGTGGGGCCCCGGCCCATCGTCAAAGGTAAGGGCCAGCTGGGGGCGGCTGCGGTCGCCCCAAGCGATGGCCCCCACCCCCATCCAGCGGTGAAGCACATCGGCCCCCACGTACAGGGCCAGCAGCAAGAAACCCAAAAGCAGGAGCTCCATCCAGCCTCCCGGCCTTACCGGCGCTCCCGGTCTGCGTAGTAGTCCGGACCATAGTCCTGCGGTAGCCCACGCAGACGGGCCCAGATGTTCCTCAGGTGAACGCCGTACATCTTCCACCGCCCCCGCTTGAGCCTGCGCCCTGAGGTAAGGACCCGGGCCTTAGGGGTGTAGACAATCCTGCCCCTTTGCCTGAGTTTCTGCATAAGGCGCATGTCCTCACCGAAGGGCACGTCGTAGCCGCCCACCTCCAGGGCTACCTGGCGACGCACCGCGTGGTTCCCCCCTGCAGCGTTGGGCTGGCCCAACCGATCCATGAGGGCCAGGAAGAGAGGGTAGCCGTAGCGGGAAAGCAAGCGGTCAAAAAGGGGCGCATCGTAAAACTCCAGAGGCCCGTAGGTCTCCACCACCTGGGGGTCGCAAAAGGCTTCCCGAATGGCAGCCACCCAGCCGGGCTCTACCCGGCAGTCGGCGTCGGTGGCGGCCACCACCTCACTGCTGGCGGCCTCGAGCCCGGTCTGACGGGCAATGTGCAGGCCCGGCTGGGGCTGATAGACCACCCGCACCCCAAAACTCCGAGCTATCTCGGCGGTGCGGTCGGTGGAGCCGTTATCCACCACAATGACCTCATCGGGGCCGGGCTCTTGGGCGAGGATGGACTCCAGGCAGGGGCCGATGTAGTCCTCCTCGTTGCGGGCAGGCACCACTACGCTCACACTGGGGTTCATGCCGGGCCCTATTCTACCCTCTGGGGCTTGCCGACAGGCCCATTTCCTCAAGCTGCTGGCCCAGGCTCCGCCCGCTTTGGGCCACCATCTCTAGGAGCAAAAGCCCGGCCAGCAGGCCGTCGCTCTGGGGCAGATGGGGGCCAAAGCAGAACCGCCCTGAGGGCTCCCCCGCCAAAAGCGCCCCCCTTGCCCGAAGCACCTCGGTGGGGCTGGAGGCAGTCTCAAACTCCAGGCCCAAGCGGCCCGCCAACCGGCCCAGCACCCCCCCTTCGCCAAAGCCAGAGACCACCCGCCCGCGCAAGCCTTTCTGATGCAGGTGGTAGAGCAACAGGGCAAAAACCTCCTCTGCCGAGAGAAGCCGCCCTCCCGCCAGAACCACCCCCAGCCGGCTCCCATCCCCATCGTGGACCACCGCAAAGGTGGGATCCTGCTCGGCCCGAAGCAAGGTGGTCGCGGTGAAGAGGCTCTTGGCCTCAGGGACGGGCACCACACCGTAGAAAAGCACGTCAGGAACTGCGTGCAACTCGCGCAGCTCGAGCCGAAGACCAGCCTCCTTGACGAAGCCCGAAACCCACCCTCCAGTAGCCCCGCCCAGGCTCTCGTGGTAGAGCACCCCCTCGTAGGCTCCCAAAGATTCCCGGTCAAGATGGGCCAGCAGGGCCTGGTAGTAGGGCCGCCGCAGGTCAAAGGTCTGGTAGGTCCCCTCCCTCTCCAAAGCAGTCGGCTGAACCCGCTCCCCCACAACGGCCAGAGCCTCGGGAGCAAGGGAAGCCCCCTCCCGGTCCCTGAAGGCCAGGCCCAGGTACTCAGCAGGCCGGCCCCCTCCCGTAACCATCACCCCTCCATCGGCCTCCAGGTGCCGAACCGCAAAGGAGAGGACCGGAGCAGGCAGAGAGGTCTTGGCTAGGTACACCTCCAGGCCTTCTGCCGAGAGCACCCCAGCCACCCGCTCAGCAAAACGGGGGCTCAGGAAACGGGTATCGTAGCCCACCACCACCCTCCGCCCCCCCTGCTCGAGCAGGTAGGCCGCATAGGCCCGGGCAAGCCGGGCCGCATTCTCAAAGGTAAAAGCCTCAGCGATGACCGCCTGCCAACCCTCGCTGTCCATCCGAATCTCCGCCATACCTGCCCCACTATAACGACTGAGCGGGGCGGCACGGGCCAACCAATCAGAAAATCCGCTTCCCAAGAAGGCTACCGGCCAGCTCTACCATGGTCCGGCCGGTGCGGTTGGCCACATCCAGGATGGGATTGACCTCCACCAGGTCCAGGCTCGTCACCAGGTTGGCATCGGAGAAGAGCTCCATCAGCAGGTGGGCCTCCCGATAGGTAAGGCCTCCGGGAACCGGGGTGCCCACACCCGGGGCTATCTCTGGGTCGAGCGCATCCGCATCGAGGGATAGGTGAACCCTGGGAAGCCCGCGCATCTTGGCGACCACCGCTTGGGCGATGGCGGGTATTCCCAGCACGTCCACCTCCTTCATGGTGTAGACCGTCACCCCCCGTTCCCGCAGCAGGCCCACCTCTCCCCTATCCAGGCTCCGCACCCCAATCAGCACCACATCCTCAGGCCGCACCGCCGGTCCCTGACCCCCCAGGTTGACCAAACGGGCATCGCCGAGGCCGCAGAGGTGGGCCAGAGGCATGCCGTGGATGTTGCCGCTGGGACTGGTCTCGGGGGTGTTGAAGTCGGCGTGGGCGTCCACCCAAATAACCCCCACGCGCTCGCCCCGGCTAGCCCCCACCACCGAACCCATGGCAATGGAGTGGTCGCCGCCCAGCACCACCGGTAGAACCTCCGGGGGCATCTGGCGCAGCACCTCCAGGGTCTCCAAGCAGGCCGCACGAATGGCTTCGAGGTAGGCCATCCCTCCCGGCCCTTGGCCCTGCCGGCGCAGGCTTTCCACCACCGGCACCCGGACATCGCCGTAGTCCTCCACCCGGTGGCCTAGGGCCTCCAGGGTTTCCTGAAGACGGCCGTAGCGGATGGCGCTAGGGCCCATGTCCACCCCTCGGCGGCCTTGGCCGAGGTCCATCGGCACCCCCAGGATGGCGACCCGCCTCATAACCGACGGCTCTACCTAGCCGCTGTTGCCCGGGCGCTGGGCACGCTCAAAGATGAGGGCTTCTCCTACCCGGCCCACCAACATCCCCACCGCAGGGGAGGCAGCCACCTGGGCGCAAAAGGGAACATCAGCCTCCAGACCCACCTGGCGCAAGGCCGCGGCCGCGGCAGAGAGGTGCAGGGGCTCCAGGGGGTCGGGGTAGGTGCGGCGGGTGGTGAGGGCGATGAGGGCCCCATCCTCCAGCTCGTATGAGCCCATGATCTGCAGGTACTCGGCCAGCACACCGGCGGTGTACACGTCGTCAAGGCCGATGCGCCCCTCCTTGCCTGCGCAAAGCACGGCCACCTCCTCCGTGGCGAGCTGATGGGCCAACCGAGCCGCGGCGTGGGCATTGTACAGGGAGGCCAGAAGCACATGCTTGGCGCTTCGGGCTGCCAGGTGGGCGGTGCGGGTGCCATTGGTGGTGCTCATCACCACGATTTTGCCGCCCACCGGGGCCTGCTGGGCCTCGCGGGGGGAGTTGCCGTAATCAAAGCCCGCAGGCCTCACGCCCCCCTCCTCCCCTGCCAGCACCACGTCCTCGTCGCGGAAGGCTCGAGCGCTCTCCAGGCTTGGGGTAAGGTAGAGGGCTCGAGCCCCAGCCTCCAGAAAGGCCGAGGCCGTGGTGGTCGCACGAATCACGTCCACCACCAGGACCACGTCTATGTAGCTCAAGTTCTCCTGGGGAAGCAAGTCCACCCGCAATCGCATAGGGTCCCCAGGCTAGCGAAGGCCGAAGAGTACCTCTTCCAAGCCCGCAGGGTCCAGGATTTCCACGTACCCAGGACCCACCCGAACCAGCTGCTCCTCCCGCAGGGCGTGCAGCACCCGGGTCACCGTCTCGCGGCTGGTACCGGAAAGCTGGGCCAGTTCCTGGTGGGTGAGCTTCATCCGGGTTCCGTCCCCATAGCGCTGTTTGCGCAGCTTGGTGAGGGCATAGGCCACCCGGCCCCGGGCTTCCTCAAAGGAGAGGACCTCCAGCTCGAGGTCGGCCTCGCGGAGCCGACGGGCGAGAATGGTGGCCAGGTTGTGCAGAATCTCCGGCCACTTGCGCACCAGGCTCCAGTAGGCGTCCTGGTACAGCACCAGAAGCACCGAATCCACCGTGGTCTCGGCCGAGGCACTGCGGGGTTGGTCGTCCAGCAGGCTCATCTCACCGAAGACCTCCCCCGGACCCAGGTAGGCGAACATCCGCTCCCGGCCATCCAGGTAGGTCCGGTAGATGCGCACCTGGCCGCTTTGCACAATGTAGAGCGCGGCCCCCACATCCCCAGCCTCAAACACCTTCTTCCCGGCCGGGTAGTTGCGGGTCACAAAGGCCTCGCGGGCAACCTCGAGGGCTTGCGGCGGCACTTTGTGAAATAGAGGGGTCTTGGCCAGCACCTGGGTGTCCACCAACATCAGGTACACTCTACAAGGGTGCGTAACGGTTTGCCAATAGCGGGTAACACCCCGGTTTTGGAGGCGCTGGAGCTGGGTTTTCGCTACGGCGAGGTGGAGCTCTTTTGGGGGCTGAGCTTCACCCTGCAAAGGGCCCAGGCGCGGGTGGTGCTGGGGCCCTCCGGAAGCGGCAAGACCACCTTGTTGCACCTTCTGGCCGGGCTTTTGAGGATTCAGGTGGGCGATGTGCGCTGGGAAGGCAGGAGCATCCGCCAGGAAGGCGAGGAAAAGCTAGCCCAGCGGCGCCTTCACACCATTGGCCTGGTTTTCCAGCACCACTACCTACAGCCTGAGCTTACCGCGCTGGAAAACGTGCTGGTGCCGGGCTACCTGGCGGACCGCGTGGACATCGGCTGGGGCCTGGAGCTGTTAGAGCGGGTGGGCCTCGGAGAGCGGGCTCACCTGCTGCCCAAAGCGCTATCCGGAGGGGAACGCCAGCGGGTGGCGCTGGCTCGAGCCCTCTACAATCGGCCTAAGGTCCTCCTAGCCGACGAGCCCACCGGCAGCCTCGACCGGCGCAACGCGGAAAGGGTGATGGCGCTGATGCTCTCGCTGTCCCAAGAGCTTGGCACCGCCCTCCTTCTGGCCACCCACGATGAGCACCTGGTGGCGGGCCTGCCGGAGATTCGCCTAGGTTGAGGGGATCTCTGCTAACCTGAGATCGATGTCCCCCTGGCTCTCCTTGGGCCTAGCCCTCTACCTGGCCAACCTGATGGTAGGCCTCTTGGCCCAGCTCGGCCTGGGCCGCTTTGGTGTGTGGCACCACCTGCTCTACCTGGGGGTTTTCGTCAGCGCAGCGGCGGCGCTGCTTCTGGCCCGCGAACCCTGGCTTCTGCTGACCGTAGCCTGCTTGGGCGTCTTTCCCAAAGCCCGGCCCCATACCTGGCTCCACCCCACCCTGGCGGCGGTGGGCCTGGTGGGGTACCTGCTCGCGGCCTGGGGGTAGTTATGGAGTTCCTGGAAGTCCTAAACAAACGCAAAACCACCAACGGCCCCTTTCTGGATAGGCCCGTGGCCAAGGAACACCAGCGCCTCCTGATGGAGGCGGCCAGCCGGGCCCCCAGCCACTTCAACTCCCAACCCTGGCGCTTTGTCCTCATCGAAGACCCGGCCAAGCGGGAGCAGATCGCCGAGATTGGGGGGCGCACCATGCGGCAGCTCATCGCCGATGGCCGCTTTTTTGAGCGCTACCGCCGCTACTTCCGCTTCAGCCAAAAGGAGATGGAGGAAAGGCGGGACGGCATCCTAATTGACCATCTGCCCTCGCTCCTGCGCCCGTTCACCCGCCAGGCCATGCGCCCTTGGGCCACCAGGTTGCTGCGGCTGTTGCGGGTTCCCGAAATCCTGGGGGAGGACAACCGGAGGCTGGTGGCAGGCTCCCCCCTCCTGCTGGCGGCCCTTCTGGACAAGGAGGAGTATCGGCCCGGGGAGCTGTCCGGCTTCTACAGCCTGCTGGCCCTTGGAATGGCCATTGAAAACATCTGGCTGACCACGGTCGAGCTGGGCATGGGCATCCAGTTCATCTCCACGCCCATGGAGGTGCCCGAGGCCTGGGAGGAGGTCAAGCAGCTGCTGGAGGTGCCAGAGAACCTCGAGCTCATGGCCCTGTACCGCCTGGGCTACCTACCCCCGGAGCCCCCGAGACCCCGCATAGACTGGCAGTCCCACCAGCGCAAGCGCCTATCCCAGTTCGTCTTCCGGGACTCCTGCAGCACCCCTGAGGAGGACTAGATGGACCTCCCACGCGTCCTGGCCGTAGCCACCGCCGCACCCCCCCACGCGGTGACCCAGGCTGAGGTGCGGCAGGCGGTGGAGGCGCTGTTCTCCCCGATGGTGGGCCTGGAGCGGATGCTGGCGGTTTTCGAAAATACCGGGATTGTCAAGCGCCACCTGTCGGCCCCCCTGAACTGGTTCAGGCAGACCCGGAGCTTTGCTGAGAAAAACCAGGTCTGGTTTGAGGTAGCGCTTGGGCTTTGTGAGAGGGCGGCCAAAGAAGCCCTTGCCAAAGCCCAGGTTCCTCCCCAGGAGGTGGGGGCGGTGGTGCTTGTCACCACCACCGGCATCGCCACCCCCAGCCTAGAAGCCCACCTACTCCAGCGGCTCGGCCTTCCCCTGGGGGCTCTGCGGCTACCCCTGTGGGGCCTGGGCTGCGCCGGAGGAGCCGCAGGGCTGGCCCGGGCCGCTGACCTGGCCCGGCTCTACCCCAACCGGCCCGTGCTGCTGCTGGCGGTGGAGCTTTGCAGCCTGACCTTCCTGCAGGGCGACCTGAGCAAGAGCAACCTGGTGGCCACCAGCCTCTTCGCCGACGGGGCGGCTGCGGTCCTGCTGGGGATGGGGGAAGGCCCTGGACCCCGGGTTCTGGGGGGCTTCAGCCAGCTAATGCCCCAAAGCTACGATGTGATGGGCTGGGATGTGGTGGAGGAGGGCCTCAAGGTGCGCTTTTCAAGGAGCATACCGGCCCTGGTGCGAAACCACCTGCCCGCCCTGGTCCGGGAAGGGCTAGCCCAGCACGGGTTATCCCCGGAGGAAATCGGGGCCTGGACGCTGCACCCTGGGGGTGCCAAGGTGCTCCAGGCCTACCAGGAGGGTCTGGGGATAGACGCCGGGAGCCTGGAGGTGGCCTGGGCGGTGCTCAGGGAATTCGGCAACATGTCAAGCCCCACCGTACTCTTCGTCCTGGCCGAACAGATGCGCGGGGCACCCCCGCCTGGCCCTGGGGTGCTGCTCGCCTTGGGCCCGGGGTTTGCCGCTGAGGGGGTGGTGCTCCTCTGGTAACCCTCTGGCTGGCGGTGGGCTTCGTGGCCCTGCAGCGGCTCACCGAGCTATGGCTGGCCGAGCGCAACCGCCGATGGGCCCTGGCTCGAGGGGCCAAGGAGTACGGGCAGGGGCACTATCCCCTCTTCTTCGCCTTACACCTGGGCTGGCTGATGGGCTGGGTCCTGGAGGGCCTGTGGCGGGGCCAGCCCTCCGGCCTGTGGGGGCTCTGGCTGGCGGTCTTCCTGCTGGCCCAGGGGCTGCGCTACTGGGCCATTGCCACCCTGGGGCCCTACTGGAACACCCGTATTCTCATTGTCCCTGGGGGAAGGCGGATCCAGGAAGGACCCTACCGCTACCTGCGCCACCCAAACTACCTGGCGGTCTCCCTCGAGCTCGTGGCCCTGCCGCTCATCTTCAACGCCTGGATTACCGCCTTGGTAACCAGCCTGCTCAACGCCTGGCTGCTCCTGAGGGTACGCATCCCCGCCGAGGAAGCAGCCCTGCGAGGCTACCAAGAGTAGGCCCAGCCCCGGCGGGCCCCTCAACCCTTGAAGACGGGCTGGTCCTTCACCAAAGGGTAGGCATACCCATCGGTGAGGGCCTTGAGGGAGGCCTCCAGGTTGTTCTTGCTGGCCCCCACGGTGCTCCAGCGCTCCCCCCCCCGGCGCATCTCAATCATCACCCGCACCCCCGAGGCCGTTCCCGCCTCCTGGCCCGAGAGGATGCGCACCTTGTAGTCCGACAGCTCAATCTCCCCAATCTCCGGGTAAAAGGGCTCAATCGCCTTACGGAAAGCCTTGTCCAGGGCGGAGACCGGGCCGTACTGGCTCTCGGCCGCGGTGTGCTGCAGCGTGTCCCCCACCCGCACCCGCACGGTAGCCTCAGCCCAGGTGGGGGTCTCGGGGTCGGCGTCGGCCACGTGCACGAAGACCGTAAAGCCCTCCACACTAAAGGGCATCACGCCCCCCCGCAAGCGATGGGCCAACAGGTAGAAGCTGGCCTCGGCCCCCTCAAAGGCATACCCGGCGTGCTCGAGCTGCTTCACCTCGCTCAAAAGCGCCCCCGCGGCCTCCTTGGGCACCTCCACCCCTACCTCGGCCAGCTTGGCCAGCAGGTTGCTTCGGCCCGAAAGGTCGGATACCAAGACCCGCCGGGTATTCCCCACCACCTCGGGCGGGATATGCTCGTAGGTGCGGGGGTCCTTGAGCACCGCTGAGACGTGAATACCTCCCTTGTGGGCGAAGGCCGCATCCCCCACATAGGGGGCCCGGAGATTGGGGGTCAGGTTGGCCCGCTCGTCCACAAAGTGGGAAACCTCGCGAAGCTGGGTCAGCTTAGCCCTGCTGAGCCCCTTCAGCTCGAGGCCGTACTTGAGCATCAGGTTGGGAATTGCGCTGGTCAGGTTCAGATTTCCGCAGCGCTCCCCATAGCCGTTGATGGTGCCTTGCACATGGGTCGCCCCAGCCCGCACCGCAGCCAGGGCATTGGCCACCGCCAGCTCGGCGTCGTTGTGAGGGTGGATGCCAATGGTCAGCCCAGGGAAGGCCTCGCGCACAGCCTTGGTGATCTCGTAGACCTCCTCCGGAAGGCTACCCCCGTTGGTATCGCATAGGCAAAGCGTGTCGGCCCCTCCCCGCACCGCGGCCTCCAGCGTCTCCATCGCGTAGGCCCGGTTGGCCTTGTAGCCATCGAAGAAGTGCTCGGCGTCGTGAATTACCCGCTTTCCCTTCTCTACCAGGTAGCGGTAGGTCTCCTCGATCATGCGGAGGTTTTCCTCCAAGGAGACCTCCAGCGCGTGAAGCACGTGGAAGTCCCAGCTCTTGGCCACCACCGTAACCACCGGGGTACCCGCCTCCACCATGGCCACCACTGAGGGGTCTTCCTCGGGCCGCAGCCCCTTGCGCCGGGTAGAGCCAAAGGCGCAAAGCTGGGTCTCCCCCAGGTCTACCCCCTTCATGCGGGCAAAGAACTCCGCATCCTTGGGGTTAGAACCAGGCCAGCCGCCCTCAATGAGGGGAATCCCAAAGGCCGCCAACCGCTTGGCAATAGCAACCTTGTCGTCCGAGGAAAGGCTCACCGCCTCACCTTGGGTGCCGTCGCGCAGGGTGGTATCCAGAATCTCAATCAAGCCCTACCCCCTCAAAATCAGACCAACCACAAAGATGGCCGCTACAGGGTCTTCAGCCACAGCCCTCCGGTCCCCGCGTCGGCGCTGAAAAGCTGGCCATATCGCCCGTCAGGGCCTCCGGGAGCGCGGGAAGTCCGCCGCGAGGGTGCATTCGCCGAACCTCAGGCACCCGGGGGCCAACCCTACTTCCCCAGCCCCGAGCGCTGCACCTCTTCTAGCGACCTCGGGTGCCGTGCCGACTGGCCGGTGGCCAGCTTGTTGGCCGCATCCAGGTAGGCCCGGGCCGAGGCCTCGATGATGTCGGGGGACACGCCATGGCCGGTGGCAAGCACCTCACCCAGCTTGAGCTTGACCGTCACCTCGCCCAGCGCCTCGGTGGTGCCGGTGACCGCCTCCACCCGGTAGAGCTCGAGCTCCGGCTTGAAGCCGATAGCCTCCGAGAGCGCCTTGTACACCGCGTCCACCGGGCCATCGCCAATTGCGGTGGTGGTCACGAGGCCCTTGGGCGTCTCCAGGCTCACCGTAGCGGTGGGCAGCATCCCATAGCCGGAGAAGAACTGAAGCCGCTCCAGGCGGAAAAGATGAGGGGTGGTCACCGACTCGCTTTCCACCAGGGCCCGCAACTCCTCTGCCTCAATGGGACCCTTGCGCTCCACAATCTCCCGGAAGCGGGCAAACACCGCATTGAGCTGGGCGTCGTCCAGCTTGTAACCCAGGTCGGCCAGGGCTTTTTTAACCGCTGCCCGGCCAGAGTGCTTGCCCAGGACCAACACCGCTGGCTGACGACCCACCAGCTCGGCGTTCATAATCTCGTAGGTCTCCTTGTTCTTTATGACGCCGTCTTGGTGGATGCCTGACTCGTGGGCAAAGGCGTTGTCCCCCACAATGGCCTTGTTGGGCGGCACCACCATCCCGGTGTAGCGCTCCACCATCCGGCTCATGCGGTAGAGCTCCCGGGTGTTGATCTGGGTGTAGGCCTGGTAGTGGTCGCGCCGCACGTACAGCGCCATCACCACCTCCTCCAAGCTGGTGTTCCCGGCCCGCTCGCCGATGCCGTTGATGGTGCACTCAATCTGGGTAGCCCCATTCTCCACTGCGGCCAGAGCGTTGGCCGTGGCCAGGCCCAAGTCGTCATGGCAGTGGGCCGAGATGTGCACATCCCGCCCCCGCACCACCTCCTCCTTGATGCGCCGGATGAGGGCTCCGTACTCCTGTGGGGTCCCATACCCAGTGGTATCGGGGATGTTGATGGTGGTAGCCCCAGCGTTGATGGCGGTGTCGTAAAGTTTCAAAACGAAGTCTATGTCCGCCCGCATCACATCCTGCGCGCTAAATTCAACATCGTCGGTGAACTGGCGGGCGTAGCGCACCATGGCGTCGGAGATCTCCAGAATCTCCTCAGGGGTCTTCCTGAGCATGTACTCCAGGTGCACCCTGGAGGCGCTGGTGAACACGTGAATCCGCCTCTTCTCGGCCTTCTCCAAGGCCGCCGCGGCCCGTTCGATGTCGAGCTTGTGGGTGCGGGCCAAAGCACAGATCACCGGGCCTTTGACCTCAGCAGCAATGCGGGACACGCACTCAAACTCGCTGGCCCCGTTGACCGGAAAGCCCGCCTCAATGATGTCCACATTAAGCCGGGCCAGCCCCTGGGCAATCTCCAGCTTTTGCTGGAGCGAGAGGGCTACCCCAGGGCTTTGCTCACCGTCCCGCAAGGTGGTGTCAAAAATTCGGATGTGCCGCATGAAACCTCCCCTACCTCAACCGCTGACCTCTTCCTTGGAGAAGCGCGCTTTGAGAAAAGGCATCATGGCCCTGAGCCTGGGGCCTACCTGCTCGATGGGGTGATCCTTCCAGTACCGGCGGCCCGCCTCCAGGGTGGGCTGGCCTACCAGGTTCTCCAACATCCACTCCCGGGCAAACTCCCCTTGCTGAATCTGCCGCAACACCTCCCGCATGCGAGCCTTGGTCTCCTCCCGGTCAATCACCATGGGGCCTCGGGTGTAGTCGCCGTACTCCGCGGTGTTGGAGATGCTGTAGCGCATCCCGGCAAAGCCCGACTCGTAGATGAGATCCACGATCAGCTTGACCTCGTGCAGGCACTCGAAGTAGGCCATCTCGGGGGGGTAGCCCGCCTCCACCAGGGTCTCAAAGCCCGCCGCGATGAGCTGGGTCAGCCCACCGCACAGCACGGTCTGCTCGCCGAAGAGGTCGGTCTCGGTCTCGTCTTTGAAGGTGGTGGCGATCACCCCTGCGCGGGTGCCGCCGTTAGCCTTGGCGTAGGCCAGCGCCGTAGGGAAGGCTGAACCCGACGCATCCTGATGGACGGCCACCAGCGAGGGCACCCCCGAGCCCTTCTCGTACTCCGAGCGCACCAGGTGGCCCGGGCCCTTGGGGGCCACCATCCAGACATCGAGGTCACGGCGGGGCTTAATCTGGCCGAAGTGGATGTTGAAGCCGTGGGCAAAGGCCAAGGCCGCCCCTTCCTTGAGGTTGGGTTCTATCTCCGCCCGGTACACCGCCCCCTGGGTTTCATCCGGCAGGAGCACCATCACCACGTCAGCCCGCCGCACCGCTTCAGCCACGGGGAGCACCTCGAGCCCCGCCCGACGAGCCTTCTCCTCATTGCGGCTCCCCGGCCGCAGGCCCACCACCACCTTTACCCCCGAGTCGCGCAGGTTCAGGGCGTGGGCATGCCCCTGGGAGCCAAAGCCCAAGATCGCTACCGTCTTCTCCTTGATAAAGCCAATATCCGCATCCTGGTCGTAATAGATCTTCATCTTCCACCCCTCACAACAAAAGGTGGGCCAAGCCCACCTTAGACCGCCTTTTTCTCCCGTACTTTGAGCACCTGTTCCCCGCGAGACATCCCCACAGCGCCGGTGCGCATGACCTCTAAAAGCCCGTAAGGCCGCAGGGCCTCGATGAAATTGCTCACCTTGGTGGAGTCGCCCGTGAGCTCAAAGATGATGGAGCGTTTGGCCACATCCACGATGCGCGCACGGAAAGCTTCGGCGATGTCCTTGACCTCCATGCGCTCCTCCATCCCGGCGATATTCACCTTGACCAGGGCCAGCTCGCGCTCAACGTGGGGCTCGGCGTGGTCCGTGACCTTGATAACCTCTATGAGGCGGTTGAGCTGCTTCTCCACCTGCTCTAAAACCGCATCGTCCCCTGAAACCACTAGGGATATACGCGAGAGGCCCTCCTGATGGGTGCGCCCCACCGCTAGCGACTCTATGTTGAACCCACGCCGGGCGAGCAAGCCGGCCACCCGCTGTAAAACGCCTGGGTGATCCTGCACCAAAACCGAGACCAGATGCCGCATACCAAAACCTCCTCGACCCTGGGGTTAGTCCCCGGCCACCGCCTCTCTGGGGTTCTCGATGATCATATCCTCGGCGGCCCCACCCGAAGGGATCATGGGGAAGACCCCTTCCTCGTGGTGCACCCGGGCCTCCAAGAGCACCGGGCCGGGCTGGGTCAGCACCTCTCTGACCGCCTCCTGCAGCTGGGCCTTGTCGGTCAAGGTAAAACCAGGAATCCCGTAGGCCTCAGCCAGCTTGGCAAAGTCGGGGTTGGAGTCGGCCAGGTAGACCTCGCTGTAGCGCCGGGCGTGGAAGAGGTCCTGCCACTGGCGCACCATGCCTAGGAAACCGTTGTTGAGGATGACGATCTTAACGTTGAGGTTGAGCTTCTTGAGGGTGGCCAGCTCCTGCAGGGTCATCTGGAAGCTGCCGTCGCCGTCAAAGTCAATGACCAGCTCATCCGGCCGCGCCAAGGCCGCCCCGATGGCGAAGGGCAGGCCCACCCCCATGGTGCCCAGGCCCCCGGAGTTAATCCAGGTACGCGGGCGGTCAAACTTGAAAAACTGCGCCACGAACATCTGGTGCTGGCCCACCCCGGAGGTCACGATGGCCCGGCCCCCCGTAGCCTCCCAGAAGGCCTGGATGACCTCCTGGCTCTGCAGGTAGGGCTTGGGCTTCCAGGCGAAGGGGTATTTGCTCTTCCACTCCTCGAGCTGGGCCCACCACTTGCTGAGGTTAAGCCGCTTGGCCCCCTTGACCAGCTCAGCCGCCACCCACTTGGCATCCCCCACCACCGGAATCGAGGTCTTGACCAGCTTTCCAATTTCCGCAGGGTCTATGTCCACGTGGATCACGGTGTGGGCGTTTGGCGCGAAGCGGGAAATCTTCCCGGTTACCCGGTCGTCAAAGCGAAGCCCGATGGCCAGAATGGTATCGGCGTACTGGATGGCCCGGTTGGCCGCCACCGAGCCGTGCATCCCGGGCATACCCAGGCACTGCGGATGGGTTCCAGGGAAAGCCCCCAAACCCATCAGGGTGGGGATCACCGGTAGCCCGGTCTTGAGGGCCAGCTCGGTAACCTCAGCGGAGGCATGCTGGGCGCCCCCACCGATCATCAGCACCGGCCTCTCCGCGCGGCTCAGGGCCTCCAAGGCCCGCTCAATCTGGCGCGGGTGCCCCTTGTAGGTGGGCTTGTAACCGGGCAGGTCTATCTTCACATCAAAACTACCGGTGAACTCAGCCAGCTGCACGTCCTTGGGGAAGTCCAGGAGCACCGGGCCGGGGCGGCCTGTAGAGGCGATGTAGAAAGCCTCGGCTATAGCCCGGGGGATATCGTTGACGTTTCGCACCTGCATATTGTGCTTGGTAACGGGCTGGGTAATGCCCACCACATCGGCCTCCTGGAAAGCATCGGTGCCAATCAAGTGCTGCGGCACATTGCCGGTAATCGCCACCACCGGGGTAGAGTCCATCAGAGCGTCTTGCAGCCCAGTGACCAGGTTTAGAGCCCCGGGACCCGAAGTGGCCATGACCACCCCCACCCGTCCCGAAGCCCGGGCGTAGCCAGTGGCAGCGTGAATCCCGCCCTGTTCGTGGCGCACCAACACGTGGCGGATGGGCGAGTCGTACAGGGCATCGTAGGTCGGCATGATGGTGCCCCCAGGGTGCCCAAAGATGATCTCCACCCCCTGCATCTCTAAGGCCTTCAGTATGGCTTTGGCTCCGTTCATGATCCCTCCCCCAAAAAGCTGCCCCCCGGGGCTCGGGGGGCTTCAGGATGCGCTTGCTGGCTGCGCTAAACCGTATCCCCCGCCGGCCTAATAATCACTAGGCCGACTACCGCTAGGGATAGGTAAGCGAAGAGCATCTTGGGCTAGAGTCTACGGTGTATTGGTATACCGTGTCAACACCCAGGGCGGACCCATTGCCCTTCCAGCGGGTCCCAGCCCTTCGAGATGCGCCGATCGGTAGGGGCGGAGCTTTCCGCAGGGGGACTAGAGGTTTTCCGGGAAAAGCCGAATGGGGGTCCGCTGAACGACGCTGGTAAGCAGGCTTTGCAGGGCCTGATCCCTCAGGGAAGTAAGCAGGCTACCTCGAGCCTCCGCAAAAGGCTGAAGCCCGGGGGGTTCCACCCGCAAGAGCTGGATTACGTGAAACCCGTACTCCGTCTGCACCGGGGTCTTGGTAACCTCCCCCGGTTTCAGGCCCAGGAGGGCCCGCTCGAAGGGGGCCACGTAGGTTCCTCGAGGCTCGCAGCCCAGGCTACCCCCTACCGCCCGGCTCCCGGGGTCTTGGGAGAGCTCCTTGGCCAAATCCGCGAAGTTCTCCCCCTGGGCCAGGCGCTGGATAACCCGGCGGGCCTCCTGCGCGGTCTTCAGAAGAATATGGGCTGAGCAGTAGCGCCGGGGCAGCTCAAAGCGGGATTTGGAGAGCAGGTAAAGCGCCCTAAGCGCCCCCTCGCTGAACTGCAGGCGAGCCCCAAGGTGCTCGAGGTAGGCCTCATAGGTCAACACCTCATAGACCAAGGCGCGGTAGGTCTCCAGGCCTGGTACCCCCGCCTCCTCCAAGGCCTGGGCAAACTCGGCTTCGCTCTCAAACTCAGCCTGGCTCTCCTCAACAGCCCTGCGCACGGCCTCTTCCCGGGCCGCAAGCCCTGCCTGCTCAGCGGCCAGGATCACCGCCCGGTCCTGGGCCATCCGCCTTAGGTAGAGGGGCCTGAGCTGAACGAAGAGGCCCTCCGCTTCAGGGGTGTAGGGCTGGCCTTGCCGGCGCAACAAGTCCCGCACAAAAAGGCCAAACTGCAGGTCAAACTGCCCTTTGGTGATAACGGTCGGCCCGACCACCGCCACCACCGGCCCGCCTTGGGCCATCGCCAGGCCCAGCCAAAACCAGAACAACACCACAGCGCTCCTGAACATCCCCACCTCCCGCAGTCCCACCCGCCGAAACCGGCTATGGAGCCGCTTGCCGGGCCATGCTAGCACGTTTTCTTCCCTAGGGCTATTTAGCCGCCTCTACGGGCACCTTCGCGGTCCAGTCGCCAAAAACCTCCCTGAAGCGAACTTCCAGCTCCTCCTCCAAACCCTCCACAAAGCGCCGGTACCGCTCTACCAGCTCCAAAGCCTCAGGCGTAAGGGTACTGCCACCACCCCCTTCCCCCCCCGAGCGCCGCTCCACCAGAGGGAAGCCCAGGGCCTTCTCGGCGCGATTGAGCCGGGCCCAAGCGGTCCGGTAACCCAAGCGGACGGCCCGGGCCCCCGCCTTCAAACTACCCCGCTCCTCCACAGCCAGCAGCAACCGCAGGGTACCGGGCCCCAGCAAAAACCCCCCCTGGTCCGACTCGAGCCAGAATTTAGCCCTAATCCGCATAACCCCTCATCAAACCCTACTCACTCAGCACCCTCTGCATCACACCCGCAAGCCGCTCAGCAGCGCTTCTCAAAAAAGCCTCAAATCCCCCTGCCGAGCCGCCGTCTGCAAAGTCGGTGATGGCCCGTAGAAGCGCCATCGGTACGCCCATGCGCCGGGCAGTCCACAAAGCGGCTGCCCCCTCCATCTCCACCGCATCGGCCCCAAAGACCCGGCGCACCTCCTCTGCTTGTGCTTGGTCGGCCAAAAACCGGTCGGCGCTTCCGATGCGCCCCAGAAGAACCGGTAGGCCCATGGACAAAACAGCCCGAAGAACCCTGGAGGTGAGGACCGGGTCAGCGGGGATGAACCGCTCGCCGGTAGCCAGCTCACCCGGCATCCGACCAAAAGCGGTGATATCCACGTCGTACTGCACCGCGTCCTGAGCCACCACCAGGTCCAAGGGCTTGAGGCTGGGGTTGAGGCCACCCGCCACCCCCACCCAGAAGGACTGGGCGGGATTGAAGCGGAGCTTGGCGTAGGCCACCGCGGCGGCCGCAGCAGCTTTTCCCACCCCGGTCTCGATGAGCACCACCCCGTAGCGCCCCACCTCCCCTTGATGGATGCTCCAAGGGCCATCCAGGAGCTGGTTTAGCCCCAGGTGCTGGCGGAGGGCCGAGGCCTCAGCCCCCTCAGCGGCGAAGATCACCACGAGCATGCTCAATCCGAAATCTCGACGGTCTCCTGGACCCGCAGCCCCTGGTCCAGCACCCGCCGGGCCCACGCCTTAGCCCCTTCCAGGTTGTGGTCGCGGTAGTTGCCGCACTCGAGCTCGCTTGCCCCCGGAACCACATCGGTATGCAGGGCCACCTGCTCTAAGCTGGCCCGAAAGGCCTCCAGCACCCTAGCCGGACCGGGCTCACCCAGAACCACCAGGTAAAACCCGGTGCGGCAGCCCATGGGGGAAACATCCACCACCCCTTCCAGGTGCCCCCGCAGGTAGGTGGCCAACAGATGCTCGAGGGTGTGCAGGCTGCCGGTATCCAGCGCTTCTAGGTTGGGCTGGGCCAACCGCAGATCGTACTTCTCTATCCGGTCGCCCCGTGGGGTTTCCCTCACCCCCGCAAGCCGCACATAGGGCGCCCGAACCTTCCTGTGGTCAAGGCGAAAGGACTCAGGTAGCGAAATGGGCCTCATACACCCCAGTTTACCGCCTGGGCTCAACCCCTGAGCTTCCTCCAAAGCTGAGGGGAGAACAGAAGGAAAACCGGCACCAGCTCAATCCGCCCCGCCCACATCTGGAAAATTAGGATGAGCTTGGAGAGGGGTTCCAGCCCAGCATAGCTGCCCATCGGACCCACCTCGCCCAACCCCGGCCCGATGTTGCCCACAGCTTGGGCGCTGGCGGTAAACCCCAGCACCAAGTCGTTCTCCAAAAGGGCAATTCCTACCGCCCCCACAGCCACCAGCCCCAGGTAAAGGGTGATAAAAGCTGCCACAGAACGCATCACCTCCTCGCCCAGGTTCCTGGAGCCAACACGAAGGGGCAGTATGGCCTGGGGGTGCAAGGAGCGCACCAATTCCCGCCGCACAAAGGCCCCCACCACCAGCCAGCGGATTATCTTTATACCCCCCGCCCCCGAACCCGCACACCCCCCCACGAACATCGCCATCACCAGGATGGCCTGAGCGGCCGGCGCCCAAAGGGCGAAATCAGCGCTGGCGTAGCCAGTGGTGGTCACGATGGAGGTGACGTTGAAAAAAGCGTGCCGGATGGCTTCGCTCCAGGTATAGTCCATGTCCTTGGCGTGGTGGGTCATGAGAAAAAGCGCCAATACCAGGCTGAGAGCAAGCACAATCAGGGTGTAGAACCTGAACTCTACATCCCTAAGCAGGGGACGAAGATCACGGGTAAAGAACAAGCGGTACTGCAAGACAAACCCCGCCCCACCCAAAAACATGAAGAGGGTACCAAACCACTGGGCCATTGGGCTGTACTCCTCAAAGCTACGGGGATTGGGACTGAACCCCGCGGCGGGCAGGGTAGTGAGGGCATTGCAGAGGGCCTCGAAGGGGGGCACCCCTGCAGCCCAGTAGCAGAGCGCGGCCCCCAAGGTAAGCAAAGCATAAACCTTGAGGATGCTCCGGGCGGTGGTGCGCAGGCGTGGGGTAAAGGGCTCCTTCTGCACCCCGGTGCTCTCAGCGATGAAGAGCTGACGCCCAGCCACCGCCAGATGGGTCAGAAGGGCCGCCACCAGCACCAGAAAGCCCACCCCTCCAAACCACTGCATGAGGCTGCGCCAAAAGAAAAGGCTGTAGCCAAACTGGGAGAAGTCGCTCAGAGCGGTTGCCCCGGTGGTGGTAAACCCCGACATGGCCTCGAAAAGAGCGTCTAGATAGGGCATGCCCCCCGAAATGTGAAAGGGGATGGCCCCCAGGACCGGCACCAACAACCAGATAAGGGCGATGGACAAGAGGGCCTCAGCACGCCCCGGCTCATGCCGGGGGTTCCCCATCCGGAGAAAGCCCAGGCCGAACAAAAGCCCCACAACCGCGCCAAACAAAAACCCCCAGGGGGACTCCCCTAAAACAAGGGCGAGCAGCTCGAGGGCCAGCATGACCAGGCCCATAGCCAGGTAGACCACACCCAAGAAGTGGTAGGCAAACCCCAGGTGGGCGATCAACCAAGGCCGGGCCCTCACGTTGAGCCTGGTCCCCCCTCTCGAGGAAGCCGCAAGCCGACTGCGCAAAAAACCAGTCCAAAGACCCCAAAACCCCATACCCTAAGCCCGCAGCCTGCGCCAGAGTTCGGGTGTGAAAAGGGCAAAGACCGCTATCAGCTCGATGCGACCGGCCCACATCTGAAAAATCATCACCGCCTTGGAAACGGGGTGTAGCTCGCCGTAGTGGCTCATGGGCCCCACTGCGCCTAGGCCAGGGCCCACATTGCCCACCGCCGCTGCTGAGGCAGTAAACGCTACCACAAAGTCTTCCTCCAGCATCCCAATCACCAAAGCCCCCAAGGCGAAAAGGGCCACATAAAGGGTGATAAAGGCCGAAACTGCGCGCAACACGTCTTCTCCAAGGCTCTTGTTGCCCACCCGCAAGGGCAGTACGGCCTGAGGGTGAAGGGCCCTTTGCAGCTCTCGCCGCACTAGGGCCCCAACGATGAGCCAGCGGATTACCTTGATGCTGCCCCCCACACTCCCTGCACTGCCCCCAACGAACATCAGCAGCACCAACAGCACCTGGGCCGGTACCACCCACTGGGCAAAATCGGCGGAGGCAAAGCCGGTGCCCGTCACAATGGAAGCGGTCTGAAAGAAAGCGTGCCGAAGGGCAGGCTCGAGGTCGTAGTCGTGGCGCAGGTAGAGGATGGAGGCTAGCAAAAGACCCACCAAAAACACAATCAGGGCGTACGCGCGAAACTCTGGGTCGCGCAGCGGCGCCCGAAACTCCCGCCCGAAAAAGAAGCGGTACTGGAGGAGCAGGTTCACGCCGGTCAGGAACATCACCCCTGCGGCCACCCACTGGGTAAGGGGCGCATAGTCGGCAAAGCTCCTCGGGTTAGGGCTAAATCCTCCCGCGGAAACGCTGGAGAGGGTGTTGGTCAAGGCCTCAAAGAAGGGTACCCCCGTGAGCAGATAGGCGAAAAAGGTCAAAAGGGTCAAAAGTAGGTAGACCCGGAGAATATTGGTGGCGGTCTGGCGCAGCTTGGGGGTGAGTTGCTGCTTTTGCACCCCGGTTACCTCGGCAAAAAACATCTGCCGCCCTGCCAGGGCCAGATGGGGCAGGACCACAATGAAGAGGAGCAGGATGCCCATCCCCCCAAACCACTGGCTCAGGCTGCGCCAGAAGAAAAGGCCGTGGCTGAAGAGGCTGAAGTCGTCCAAAACCGTGGCTCCCGTAGTGCTAAAACCCGAGGTGGCCTCAAAAAGGGCGTCCAGGTAGCCAAGTCCCCCCGATATCCAAAAGGGAATCGCCCCCAAGGCAGGCACCAAAATCCACAGCCCGGCCACCGTCAGAAGCGCCTCGGCACGGCGCGGTTCGGCCTGAGGGCTGCCCAGCCGCCGCAGGAGAAAGCCCACCGAAAGGCCCACCGCAGCCCCCACAAAAAACCCTCGAGCGTCCTCCCCCAAAAGGGCATCCACCAGGGCCAAAAGGCCCATAACCCCCCCCAACGCCAGGTAGACCGTGCCGGTGATGTAGGTGGCCACCGGGATAGGGTTGGCCGCCTTGGCCTTAGCGAACTTGGGCCAGGACTTCATGGGCCACCTGCCGGTCGGCGAGAACCAGCAATTTGTCGCCGCCCGCTGCAGCCAGCATCGGGGAGCGCAGGTAAACCCGGGTGCCCCGCTCGAGGGCCACGGCCACCGCGCCCCTGGGCAAGGGCAGCTTGTCGAAAGGGGTCTCCCGGAAATCAGGGGGCAGCTCAAACTCCAGAAGCTCCACCTGGTCTTCAATCAGGGCTAGGTGATCCACGTTGTCCGGGGCAATCCAGTCCACCACCTCTCGCACCGCGGCGGCGCGAGGGGTCAGGGGAATGTCAATGCCCACATGCTCGAATAACCGGCGGTTCTCCCCCCGGTTGACCCGGGTGATCACCTTAGGCACCCCCACCTGCTTGGCCAAAAGCGAGACCAGCAGGTTCTTCTCGTCGTTCTCGGTCACGGCCACCAGCACGTCCATCTGGTCCAGCCCTTCAGACTCCAGAAGCTCCAGGTCGGTGCCGTCTCCCTCCAGCACCAGGGCCCCAGGCAGGTGCTCGGCCAGCCAGGCGCAGCGCTCAGGGTTGCGGTCGATGATGGTGACCTCGAGCCGGTGCTTCAGGAGCTCCTGGGCCACCATGTAGCCCACATTCCCCCCACCCACCACCATCACCCGCCGCACCCGCTCCCGGGGAGCAAAGCAGGCCTGGATGGCGTCAAAGCCCTGGGGGGTGGTCATGAAGAAGATGCGGTCCTCGGGCTCCACCGCGAGCTCTTTGAACTCCGGGTCGGTCGCGGCGATGAACCTGCCCTCCCGCATCAGCCCGGCCAGGAAGCTGCCCTCGGGCCAGTCCAGAAGGGCCAGCCGCTTGCCCACGTAAAATCCCCCCTCCCGCACCTGGTACTCCACAAAGCGCAGCCTCCCGCCGGCCAGCACCTCGGTATCCACCGCGCCGGGGATGCGGATGACCTCCACTATCTCCCTGGCCAAGGAGCGCTGGGGCCAGAAGACCTGGTCAATGCGGGTGCCCAGGATTTCCACCGTGCGGGGGTCGGTCAGAATGTCCACGTAGGACTGCTTCCCCACGAAGCAGAGCACCTCCTTGGCCCCCAGCCCTTTGGCCAGCATGCAGGCAATCAGGTTGACCTCATCCCAGTTGGTTGTGGCGATGAAGGTATCGCACAGGTCTACCTTGGCCTCCCGCAGCACCTCAGGGTCGGTCACGCTGCCGATGATGACTTGGGCATCAAGCCCCCCAAGCCGCTCCTTGGCCTCGGGGTTGGTATCCACCACCACCAGGTCGTGTTGGGTGTGGAGGGCTTTAGCAATCTGGGAGCCAATCTCACCGCCACCCGCAATCACAATGTACATAGGCCATCACACCCCAGAACCGCAAAAAGCCTCTTCGGGGTTATGTCTGCAAGCTGTGGGGAAAGACCTAAACCGCACGCAGGCTGTGCAGGCTTCATACCCTTGCCGCTAACAGATTACACCCTCCCGGCCCCTACGGCCATCGGGAAGGCAGGCTTCCAGGAAACCCGACCCACCATCTGGCCGAAGAGGTCGTAGGCCCCGGCCTGGCTCACCCTGACCTGGATGATGTCCCCTATCTTGACCGTTCCATCGGTCTCCACGTACACCTGGTTGTCAATCCCCGGAGCATCGTAGCGGGTGCGGCCCACCACCTGGCCCGGCAACTCGCCGTAGTCGTCCACGATGACCTCGAGGGTCTGCCCCACCCGGGCCTGGTTTTTCTCCAGGCTAATCCGCTGTTGCAGGGCCATGAGGCGAGCCTTGCGCTCCTCTTTGACCTCCTCAGGCACCGCCCCCGGCAGAGCGTTGGCCTCCGCTCCCTCCACCTCGGAGTAGGTGAAGCAGCCAACCCGGTCAAGCCGGGCTTCCCCCAAAAAGTCCAGCAGGAGCGAGAAGTCCTCCTCGGTTTCTCCCGGGAAGCCCACAATGAAGCTCGAGCGAATGGCCAGGTCGGGCACCATGGCACGCCACTCGGCTATGGTCTTGAGATGCCCCTCAATCCCCCCCGGACGGCGCATGGCCTTGAGGATTCTAGGCGATGCGTGCTGCAGGGGCACGTCCAGGTAGGGCAACAGCCGACCCTCAGCCATCAAGGCCACCAGCTCGCGCACGTGGGGGTAGGGGTAAACGTAGTGAAGGCGCAACCAGGCCCCAAACTGGGAGAGTTCCCGCACCAGGTCAACCAGGTGGGCCCGCACCTGCCGTCCGGCGTACTCCGAGGCGCGGTGGTGAAGGTCCACCCCATAGGCCGAGGTGTCCTGGGCGATAACCAGGAGCTCCTTGGTCCCGGTAGCCACCAGACGGGCCGCCTCGGCCAGGATGTCGGCGGCTTCGCGGCTTCTCTGCAACCCCCGCAGCTTTGGAATAATGCAGAAACTGCACCGGTGGTTGCAACCCTCGGCAATCTTCAGGTAGGCGTAGTGCCGCGGGGTGAGCTTAACCTGAGGGGGAATGAGGGCAGTGTAGGGGTTAGGGTCGGGTGGAACCACCTGGTGCACCGCCGCGATAACCCTATCAATCTCCCCAGGACCGGTAACCTCCAGCACCTGGGGATGGGCTCTCCGAATCACCTCGGGCCGAGCGCCCAAGCACCCCGTCACAATCACCCTGCCGTTTTCCGCCAGGGCCTCTCCGATGGCCGAGAGCGACTCCTCCACAGCTGGGGTAATGAAACCGCAGGTGTTGACCACCACCACATCGGCTTCCTGGTAGGTGGGTACGGTCTCATACCCCTCGGCCCTAAGGCGGGAGATGATCTGCTCCGAGTCCACCAGGGCTTTGGGGCAGCCCAGACTGACAAAACCGACCTTGCCTGCCATTGCCTCTCCCGCGCGCCAAAGGCGCAACAACACCGCCGAGTATAGCAGGCTTTCCCGGTTCGGCTACAGGAAGTCTCCTAGAATGGCCTCCACCTGATCGGTTTCTATCAGGAAGGCGTCATGCCCGTGTGGGCTTCTAATCTCCCGGTACTGACCCCCAGCCAGAAGCGCCGCCTCCCGCACCTCGGCGGCGGTGTAGAGCAGGTCGGTGTCAATCCCCACGAAGAGGCTTGGAATTCCCCGAAGCCGACGCAGGGCGGCCTCTACCCCACCCCGGCCCCGGCCCACATCGTGGGTGTCCATGGCCTCTGAAAGCACCAGGTAGGCGTTGGCGTCAAAGCGCCGAGCAAACTTCTCGCCCTGGTAGAGCACGTAGCTCTCCCCTCGCTCGGGGTGGGCCTGCCAACGCAGGCGAAAGGACGCGGGTGAGCGGAAGGAGAGCATAGCGATAGCCCGTCCAAGCTGTAGCCCAAAGGGCTGCTCGGTATAGTAGCCGTTCCGATAGGCGGGGTCGGCCCGCACCGCCTCGCGGGAGAGGCGGTTGAAGGCTCGAGCCCACGGGCCGTGCACTGCAGGGGCCGCCAACACCACCAGCTTGTTGACCCGCTCAGGGAACATCAGGGCGAACTCCAGGGCCACCATCCCCCCCAGGCTGCCCCCAAGCAGGCTTACCCGTTCAATCCCCAAAAAGTCCAGCAACCGGGCCTGGGCCTTGGCCAGGTCGCGCACGGTGAGCTTGGGAAAATCCGGCCCGTAGGGGCGCCCGGTCCTTGGGTTGTGGGAAAGGGGACCAGTAGAACCGTAGCAACTGCCGATGTGGTTGGCGCAGAGGACGAAGTACCTGTCCGTATCCAGCATCCGCCCCGGCCCCGCCAACTCATCCCACCAACCCTCCGGCCCAAAGGCCTGGTCAAGCTCGGGAAGGCTTCTGAGCGTCTCTGGCGTGTAGGTACCCGCCAGGTGAGCCGAACCCGTCCAGGCATGGAAAACCAGCACCGCATTGCTGCGCGAGGAGTTCAAGCGGCCGTAGGTCTCGTAGCGCAGCACCACCTCGGGCAGGACATCCCCGTGCTCGAGGCGAAACTCGGTAGCCACCCGAGCCTCTGCGGGCACCGGCGGTGGCACCCGGCCTCGGCTCTTGGGCGGCTTGATGAGCAGGGCTTCGTGGTCGCCCCAGGCCTCCTGGATGAGGTCGGTCATATCCCCCTCCTTCCGCCCAGGCACCCGCTCAGACCACAACCCTATCCTGCATGGCCTGCTTGAGGTCGTCCTGAAGGTCCTCCAGGGCCTCCAGCCCCACGCTGAGGCGCACCAGCTCAGGGCTTACCCCGGCCCGAAGCTGCTCCTCGGGGGAGAGCTGGGAGTGGGTGGTGGAGGCCGGGTGGATGGCCAGCGTGCGGGTGTCGCCCACGTTGGCCAGGTGGGAGACGAGCCGCAGGCGGTTGATAAACCGCTTGGCCGCCTCATACCCTCCCTTGAGCCCAAAGGTGAGCACCGAGCCGGGCCGGCCCCTGAAGTACTTCTGGGCCTTGGCGTAGCTCGGATGGTCGTCCAGGCCGGGGTAGTTAACCCAGGCCACCTGGGGTTGCTCGCGCAGCCAGTGGGCCAGGGCCAGGGTGTTCGCCACGTGGCGCTCCGAGCGGAGGGAGAGGGTCTCCACTCCCAAAAGCAGCAAGAAGGCCTCAAAAGGCCCCAAGCACTGCCCCTGGTCCCGCAGGCCGTCTATCCGGGCCTTCACAATGAAGGCCAGGGAGCCCACCGCCTCAGGGAGCCGCAGGCCGTGGTAGCCCGGCTGGGGCTCGGAAATGAGGGGATAGCGTCCGTTGTCCCAGTTGAAGTTGCCCCCATCCACGATGAGCCCTGCGATGGCCGCCCCATGCCCACCAATCCACTTGGTGCCGGAGTGGGTCACCACGTTGGCCCCCCACTCGATCGGCCGAAAGAGGTACCCCCCGTGGCCAAAGGTGTTGTCCACGATAAGCGCAATTCCCCGCTCTTGGGCGGCCGCCGCAATGGTCTCAAATTCGGGGATGTTCAAAGCAGGGTTGCCCAGGGACTCCAGGTACCAAAACCGGGTCTTTTCGTCGCTGAGGCGGATAAAGTCGTCCACGCTCTCTGCGCTGTCGGTAAAGCGGCTCTCAATGCCCAGGCGGGGCAGGGTGACCTTGAACTGGTTCACGCTGCCGCCGTAGAGGTTGGGGGTAGATACGAAGTTGTCCCCGGCTTGGGCAATGGTGGTGATCGCCAAAAACTGCGCGGCGTGGCCTGAGCTGGTGGCCAGAGCCGCCGCCCCTCCCTCCAACGCCGCAATACGCTTTTCCAGCACGTCCGTGGTGGGGTTCATGATGCGGGTGTAGATGTTGCCCGGCTCGGCCAAGGCAAAAAGCCGGGCCGCGTGGTCGGCATCCTTGAACTGATAGGAGGTGGTGGCGTAGATGGGCACCTGGCGCGCACCGGTGGTGGGGTCGGGGCTGTAGCCGGCGTGAAGCTGAAGTGTCTCGAAGCGCAGTTTTTCGGACATACGACCTCCTACCGCGGGGGCTTGGACGCTTGGGGGTAGGAGAAAACCCCCAACCAGACGTTCTTTTACTGGAAGGGGGATGCGCTTGCGAGGTTCCCCTTCTCTTATCTCCCTCGAGCCGCCCGCTATGCCTAGCGTTGAGCCCCGTGTGCCTACAGGACTCGGCGGTCGAGCCGGAATTAGCACCCTGCAGGAAGCTACTGGCAATGTTCAGCTGCCTCCTGTGGGTTGCTGCGGCTTCGCTGGGCCGGTTCCCTCCGCCGCTCTGGATAAAAGAACGGTCGCTTTTTGGCCGCGCCCCGGCGCGGATAAGTGAGAGTCTAGGTGGGAAGCTCCCCTCTGTCAACACCCCGCTTCCCGCCGCAAAAGCCAGAGCACTGCCCGGCGCAAGAGGCCAAGATAGGCCTCGGGCGTGGGGGCCGGCCCCTCGAGGAGGCTGTGGACCCCCCGGTAGGGCTCTTCAAGCTCGAGCCAACGGACGGTCTTCCCGGGCACCAACAGGACGCCCGGCGCAAGGGGCGCTGCCCCCGCCCTGAGGGCGGCCTCAATCCGGCCGGCGGCCTCCGCCAAGCCTACCCGCTGGGTTGCGAATGGCTCAGCTGGCTCACGGGCCCAGCCCAGAGCCTGGGCCACCCTCACGTACTGCTCCCAGGTGTCCACATCAGCAAACCAGGGCCCTCTACCCCACTCCAGGAAAACCACCCGCTCCCGCCGGACCCGGAGGAGCGCCCTAGCCCCCTGGTCGCCCTCTAGGCGGGCCACCTCGGGGAACAGCCCAGCCCCAACAAAAACCGGGGGACGGGGCTCCCCGTCCTCGCAGGGGGCCACCGCCAGGCACGAAGGCGGCCGGTCCTCCACGGCCCGCTTGAGTTCCAAAAGCCGCCCCTCCTCCAAAGCAGGCATGTCGGCCAAGAAGACCAAAGCCCCCTCCGAAGCCCCCAAGGCCCCCACCCCACACTTCAGCGAGCTGCTCTGCCCGGCGGCGTAGGCCGGGTTTTCCACCACCTGGACCCGACCTGCTGCAGGGTGGTCCGCCAGCCACACCCCCAGCGCGTACCGGGCCAGCTCCGCCGCGTGGCCCACCACCACCACCACCCGCCCATCGGCCACCCCCAGGGCCTGGTCCAGCGCCCGTGTCAGGAGCACCTGCCCCGGCCCGGCAGGCAGCAGGAACTTCGGGACCCCGAACCTCGAGGCCCGCCCTGCGGAGAGGACCAAAGCGTCCAGCGCCACGAACCCATGCTACAATCCGACCTGAGCAACAGGCCCCCCGGTGTCCCTCCGGGCGGAAACCCCGCAAACAGCAACCTGTTAGACTACGGCCATGAAGCTCGAGTACAGCGGACAGGAAAGGGTACAGGCCGAAGCGGATAAGGTGTGGCGCTTCATCCAAGACCCCCAGAAGGTAGCCTCGTGCCTGCCCGACCTAACGTCGGTGGAGATCAAGGACGAAAAGAACATGGTGGCCACGGTAGGGGTGGCGGTAGGCCCAGTCCGGGGCACCTTCAGGTTCAACATTGAGCTCGACCCGCGGCCTGAGGAGAACAAGGTGATGGTGCGTCTGCGGGGCGGGGGATTGGGCAGCGCAGTGGACCTAACCGCCAGCGCCTCCATCACCGACCAGGGTGACCAGACCACCCTGCTGGACTGGCAGGGCCAGGCCACCGTAAGCGGCCCTGCGGCCTCCCTGGGCGGGCGGGTGCTGGATGCCCAGGCCAAGAAGCTCATCCAAACCGTGTTTGCCAACCTGAGCCAGCGGATGAGCGAGGCTTGAGCCAGCCTACTCCCACTCAATGGTGGCCGGGGGTTTGCTGGTGATGTCGTAGACCACCCGGCCCACCTCGGGCACCTGGCGGGTAATCTTTCGGGCCACCTCGTCCAGAAACTCCAGGGGCAGCCTGGCCCAATCAGCGGTCATGAAGTCCACCGTGGTCACCGCCCGCAGGGCTAGCACATACCCGTAGCTCCGCTCGTCCCCTACCACCCCCACGCTCTGCAGAGGGGTGAGGATGGCCGCAGCCTGGGAGACCTGGTCGTAGAGGTTCCAGTCGCGCAGGGCGGAGATGAAAATGTCGTCGGCCCGCCGCAGAACCTCCAGCCTTTCTGGGGTTACCTCGCCCAGAATGCGGATGGCCAGGCCCGGGCCAGGAAAAGGGTGCCGACGGCGGATGGGCTCAGGCAGGCCCAGGAGAAGGGCGAGTTCTCGAACCTCGTCCTTGAAGAGATGGCGGAAGGGTTCCAAAAGCTCAAACTGCAGGTCGGGCGGCAACCCCCCCACATTGTGGTGGCTTTTGATGTTGGCGCTGCCCACACCCCCCCCCGCCGACTCAATGACGTCGGGGTAAAGGGTACCCTGGGCCAGCCAGCGGCAGCCTTGGGCCGACAGGGTTCGGGCCTCCCGCTCAAAGACCCGGATGAACTCCCGGCCCACCACCCTGCGCTTTTCCTCAGGATCAACGACCCCTTCAAGGGCCCCAAGAAACTGTTCCGAAGCCTCCACTACCCTCAGGGCCGGGCCCAAAGGGCGCAAGGCCTGCTCTACCTCCTGCCGCTCCCCCAGCCGGAGCAGGCCGTGGTCCACGAACACTGCGGTAAGCTGATCCCCAATGGCCCGGTGGAGGAGCAGGGCCAGGGTAGAGGAGTCCACCCCCCCCGAGACCGCCAGCAAAACCCGCTCCTGACCCACCTTGTTGCGAATCTCGGCGGTCAGGGCTTCCAGGGTGTGCTCAGGGGTCCAGTCGCGCCTCACCCCGGCCAGCTCCAAAAAGTTCTCCAACACCTGCATTCCCTTGGGGCTGTGAGCCACCTCCGGGTGAAACTGCACCCCAAAGGTGCGGCCGTCAGGGGCGGCAATGGCCGCAATGGGGTTCTCCTCAGTACGGGCCACCACCTGCCAGCCTTCGGGGAGCAGCGTAACCGCGTCGGAGTGGGACATCCAGACCTGCACCTCGCCCTCTATGCCCGCGAAAAGCGGGCCCTGGCAGAAGGTGAGCAGGGCCTTGCCGTACTCCCGCCGCCCACCACGCTCCACCCGACCGCCAAAGTGCTGGGCCAGGTACTGCATCCCGTAGCAGATACCCAGCACCGGCCAGCCCTGTTCTAGCACCCCCGGGGCGGGTTTGGGGCTGGCAGGGTCAAAAACCGAGGCTGGGCCACCGGATAGGATGAGGGCCTCCGGTCTTTCGGCCCGAATCCGCTCCAGGCTTGCAGTACCCGGCAAAATCACCGAGTAGGCCCGCAACTCACGGACACGGCGGGCGATGAGCCTTGTGTACTGCGAACCGAAATCGAGAATAACCACGCTCATGCCCGAAGCATAAAGCCCCAGGCAGCTCCAGCCAAGCGCGCCTCACCGCAGTTGGATGCTTATTCCGCCAGGGCTGGGCACCTCTATCAACGATTCCACCGGAACCCGGCCCGGCACACGGATGCGAATCCGGTAAACCCCCGGCCGGTCAAAGACCACCACCCCAGGCACCTCCGCAAGCTCCACCCCCACCGGCATCTGGGAGCCCTCAGGGGCTTCCAGCACCGCCACGCTGGCCTTAGGCCCAGGCGGCTCGAGCCGGAACTCCACCGGGTAGAGGGCCGGCCCGGCGGGGGTAGGGGCGCGACCGCGCCACCAGAGGCCCATTCCCCCCAGCAGCAAGACCAAAGGAAGCAGCCACAGCCAGCGGAGGCGCCTGCGCTCGGGGGGGACTACAACCTCGAAAGGGGGCTCCGTACGCTCCTCAATGCGGATGCGGCGGGGAGGGGTGGCCTGGGCTGGAGGCGGTGGAGGGGGCTCGTTGACCTGGACCCTCAGGTGCCCTTTGGCCCTGGCCTCAGGGGGAGGCTCCGAGGGAGGAGCCCCCTCCAAGGGAACCACCGAGAGGGGGGACGGTTCGGCGGGTGGGGCCTCGAGCTGGGCGTAGAAGGTCGCGGCCTCGAGCTGCCCGGTGGCATAGGCTTCCAGCGCTTCCCGCCAAGGCAGGGCTGGGTAAAGCTCTCCCGCCAAGGCGCGAACGGTCTGCAAGAAGCCTTCATAGTCCCATCGCTGCTCAGGGCGGCCCACCCCCAGGCCTCCCAACCAGACCCGTCTTCCCCGGGTCCAGATCAGCTCTGGGACCACATAACCCACCGGAACTCCCGCTTCCCGGGCCTTTTCCAAGGCCTCCGAAAGCTGCCTGACCCATTGGGCAAGCCGGCCGGGCTCCACCTGTCCAGCCAACCAGGTAGCCCGCACCGCGCCCACGGGCACCTCTGCCACCCAGGCCCCTTCTAGGCAGTCAATCCAGGGTAGGGCACAAGGCAGGGCGAGCTGGGGCGGCGTTCCCTCGAGGGGCCGGAAGACCACCACCTCCAAGCCTGTGCGGGCGTCCTGGCCCTCGTAAACCTCCACCCCATCCTCCAACAGCCTCAGGCGGCCCCGCAGCAGGTAATGCCCCAGGCTCTCCATATGGGGCAGTATAGGCCAACTGAATTAGGCGCCTTAACTCAAAAGCGCCTCCCGGGCAAAGCCCAGGGCCATAGCCCAACCCAGCTGCTCATACACCCGCACCTGCTCAATCACCGCCCCCGCCTGCTCCAGGGAAACCCCACCAGGCAGCTCAACCACCAGGCTCCTCAGGTCGCGGGCCAAGGCTTCCAGCTCAGGGGCTGACCAGCGAAGGAGGGCCTGGTGGACCAGGCTGGGGCCTCCCTCCAAACCCTGCTCGCCAAGCCACCCCCAAGCGTCCAAAAAAACCCGCTGGCGCGCCCAACAGGCCGCCACCCCAAGGCCATAAGGCTCCTCGGCCAAGGCCCGCAGATACCGCAAATAGCCAGTCCGCAAAGGGTGTGGCGGCTCCTCAGGTGGTGCCACCACAGCCAGCCAGTCCAGCTCCTCGACCGCAAACCAAAGCCCGTTTACCCAGATCAGGCGGTGGGGCTGGGGGGCCTTGGAGAGCAGGCGGGCCTCGAGGGTCAGCAGGGCTTCCAGAAGGTGGCGTTCTTGGGACAACCAACGGACAAAAGCCCGCTCTGAAACCCGCCCTTGCCGTAGAAGCTCCAGAAAGGGCGGCTTTTCAAAGCGCAACTCCAGCACACCTTAAGCCTGGGGGCCAGACCCAAGAAAAGGTGTGCTAAAGGCCCAAATTCGGCTACGGCCTCAGCAGCCCGGAGAAAAAGCCTGACAAGGCCAGAAGCAGCGCCAGCCCCCAAAGCACCTGGGCTGTGCGGCGGCTGGCCGCTCCCTGAAGGGCCATGGCCCAGACCAACAGGCCCAGCAACCCGGCCCCCAGGGCCAGCGCGAAGAGCAAAGCGGGCAGATGGGCAAAGATAGCCTGGAACATCTAAACCCCCAGCATAGCCCTAACCTCGGCGGCCACCCGCTCTTTGGTAAAGCCCAACCTGGCGTACACGTCGGCAAACGGGGCGCTTGCGCCGAAGCGGTCCAGGCCCACGACCCGCGCCGCGTACCGCTCCCAGCCCAGGGTAACCCCAGCCTCCAAGGCCAACACCGGCAGGCCCCTGGGTAAAACGGCCTCGCGGTAGGCCTGGGGCTGCTCCTCAAAGGCCTCCCAGCAAGGGAGCGAGACCACCCGCACAGGAATTCCCTCCTCAAGGAGGAGGCGTTGGGCCTCAAGGGCCAGCGCAACCTCCGAACCGGTGGCCAAAACAACTGCCCGGGCCCCCTCTGCATCGGAAATCACATAGCCTCCCCGGAGCACCCCCTCCGGCCTGACCCCCTCCAGAACCGGCACCGGCTGGCGGGTGAGGATGAGGGCGGTGGGACCAGCCGTGCGCTCCAAGGCCATCTTCCAGGCTATGGCGGTCTCCCCCGCATCGGCCGGGCGGACCACCCAAAGGTTGGGGATGGCCCGCAGGCTCATAAGCTGCTCCACCGGCTGATGGGTGGGCCCATCCTCCCCCACTGCGATGGAGTCGTGGGTAAAGACGAAGATCGTTGGGGTCCCCATCAGGGCTGCGAGGCGGATGGCCGGGCGCATGTAGTCAGAAAAGACCAAGAAGGTGCCCCCATAAGGCCTCAGGGCCTTGCTGAGGGCTATGCCGTTCATAACCGCCCCCATGGCGTGTTCCCGCACTCCGTAGCGGATGTAGCGGCCTGCAGGATTCTCGCGGGTAAAGTCCTGCATATCGGGGGTGCGGGTGTTGTTGGAGGGGGTCAGGTCAGCTGAACCGCCCACCAGCTCAGGCAAAAGCGCAACCAACCGCTCCAGCACCTTCCCTGAAGCCGCTCGGGTGGCCATCTTCTCGCCAGGGGCGAAGCGCGGAAGATGGTCTTCCAAGCCCGCTGGAAGCTCCTGGGACATCCTGCGCCGAAACTCCGCCGCCTTTTCAGGATGGGCTCGAGCAAAAGCCTCAAACTGGGCCTGCCAGGCCGCCTGGGCTTCTTGGCCGCGCTCCCGCACCCGCCGGAAATCGGCGTAAACCTCTTCGGGAATCTCAAAGGGCGGGTAAGGCCAGCCCAGGTTTACCCGGGTAGCCGCCACCTTCTCTGGACCCATGGCGTCGGAATGGGCCTTGGGCTGTCCGGCCAGGGGGGACCCATAACCGATGATGGAGCGCACCGCGATCAGGCTGGGCCGAGGGTCGGCCTGGGCTTCCTGCAGGGCCTTGCGGATGGCCAGCAGGTCCTCCCCATCCACCCCGGGGACCACATGCCAGCCATAGGCCTCGTAGCGCTTCAAGACATCCTCGGTAAAGGCCAGCTCCGTGCTGCCGTCAATGGAGACCTCGTTGTCGTCGTACAGCACGATGAGTCGGCCCAGGCCCAGGTGCCCCGCCAGCGAGCTGGCCTCCGCGCTTACCCCCTCCATCAGGTCCCCATCAGAGGCAATCACGTAAGTGTAGTGTGCGGCAACCTCACCAAACTCAGCCACCAGCTTGCGCTCTGCAATAGCCATGCCCACCGACGTGGCAATTCCTTGGCCCAGCGGCCCGGTGGTCACCTCCACCCCAGGGGTGTGCCCGTACTCAGGGTGGCCAGGGGTCTTGGAACCCCACTGGCGGAAGCGCTTGAGTTCTTCCATGGAGAGATCGTAGCCTGAAAGGTGCAGGAGAGCGTACAAAAGCATTGAACCGTGGCCTGCCGAGAGGACAAACCGGTCCCGGGCAGGCCAGGTGGGATCGAGGGGATTGTGCCTTAGAAACTCGGTCCACAGGATGTAGGCCGCCGGGGCCATGCCCATGGGCATCCCCGGGTGCCCTGAGCGGGCCTGCTCCACCGCGTCCAGGGCCAGCATCCGAATGGCATTGATGGAAAGCTGAGCAATGGAGGTCATCTGGGTCATACCCCGCAATCATACCGCCTAGAGCTGGGCCCTAGGAAAGCGGCCGGGACATTTTTCCCTAGGACACATGTACTCTCACAAGACTCTTAGACTCCCTTTAGGGAGGAGGCCTATGGAGGAAAAAGAGCAGCGACCCATTGGGGCGGTTTTGGTGGTCACGGTGGTGGCCGTGTTCATCCTGGCCTTCTGGTTCTTTCACTTCTTCATGCACCTGGCAAGGAGCTAGATCATGGAGCACCAAGAACACGTTATTGAACGTTATGAGCGGGCCTGGATTTTCTTCGGGCTGGCCATGATTGCGGTCTTCATCATCCTGATCGGTTACATGATGATGACCATGGGCAACACCAACCCGGTGGGCGCGGGGCGAATTGACCCCACCAAGGTCCGCACCGAAGGGGAGTTTGCTAACCCTAGGGTGGAGCAAATCGGCAACGAGTACGTGGCCTACGTCCAGGCTTTCTCATTCGGCTACCTGCCCAACGAGATGCGCTTCAAGGTGGGGCGGAGGGTAACCTTCTACATCACCGCCCCAGATGTTCAGCACGGTTTCCAGGTAGAAAACACCAACATCAACGTGCAGGTGATCCCTGGGGAAATAGCCAAGGTGAGCTACACCTTTAGCCGACCCGGGGAATACCGGATCATCTGCAACGAGTACTGCGGCATCGGCCACGCCAACATGATCAGCAAGCTGATTGTGGAACCCTAGCAAGGAGTCAAGATGGCGGTCCAAACCCTTATCCGCTTTGATGCCTACGCCGACGCACCGGAGAAAAAGTACGCCCTGTACATGATGATGCTGGGCTTCTCAGCCCTAGCCCTGGGCACCTTTTTTGGCCCGCTTCAGGCCTTCAACTACGGGGGCTTGGACCTATACCCCCTCTTGAAGCCGGTCTTTCAAAACTACTACCAGGGGCTAAGCCTGCACGGCGTGCTCAACGCCATTGTCTTCACCCAGCTCTTTGCCCAGACCATCATGATTTACCTACCTGCCCGGGAGCTGGGCCTGCGCCCCAACATGAAGCTGGCCTGGGCCTCCTTCTGGATGGCCCTGGCAGGACTCCTAACCGCTGCCGTACCCCTCCTTCTGAATGAAGCCTCCGTCCTCTATACCTTCTATGCTCCCCTAAAGGCCAACTGGGCCTTCTACACGGGCGCAGCAATATTCGTGCTCTCGAGCTACATAAGCATATACGTCGCCCTCGAGCTGTGGCTCCGCTGGCGCAGGGCCAATCCCGGGAAAATCACCCCTTTGGCCACCTTCATGGCCGTCACTTTCTGGCTGATGTGGTTTCTAGCCAGCCTGGGGTTGGTGGTGGAGATGCTCTTCCTCATTCCCTGGTCGCTGGGCATTCTACCTGGGGTTGACCCTCTCCTGATGCGCACCCTCTTCTGGTACACCGGGCACCCCATCGTCTACTTCTGGCTCCTCCCAGCCTATACCCTGGCCTACGTAACCCTCCCCAGGCTAGCCGGGGGCAAGCTGGTCTCAGACCCTCTGGCCCGGTTGGTCTTCGTCCTCTTCCTGCTCTTCTCGGTTCCGGTGGGCTTCCACCACCAATTTGCCGACCCCGGCATCGCCCCCTACTGGAAGTTCATCCATACCGTGCTGACCATGATGGTAGCGGTACCCAGCCTAATCACCGCTTTCACCATCGCAGCCTCCCTCGAGGTGGCCGGACGAACCAACGGGGGCAAAGGCCTCTTGGGTTGGATCACCTCGTTGCCATGGCACAACCCCACCGTGCTGGCCTTTCTGTTGGGCTTCCTGGCCTTCATCCCAGGTGGGGCAGGGGGAATCGTCAACGCTAGCTTCAACCTGAACCAAAACGTCCACAATACGGTCTGGATTCCCGGCCACTTCCACCTGCAGGTGGGTACCCTGGTCACCATGGCGGCCATGGGCACGGCCTTCTGGCTCATCCCCCACCTCACCGGCAAGCCCTTGGTGGCCCGCGGCCTGGCGGTAGCCTCCCAGTGGCTCTGGTTCCTGGGTATGTTCCTCATGACCTTCGCCCTGCACTGGATGGGCTTCCTTTACGCCATACCCCGGCGAGCCCACATCGCAGGCAGCCCTGTGGCTATGGAGGCCTTCAAGGAAAGCTCAGCCTGGATGGCGCTCAACATCGTGTCTGGGGTGATTCTCCTGGTCGCCGCAGTCCTCTTCTTCTACGTAATCTTCGCTACCGCATTGCAAAATCGCCGTGAGCCCGAAAAGGTGTTGGGCGAGGTGCCCTTCAGCGAGGCCATTTCCAAGCCTGAGGGCAGCAGCCTGGCCCGCCTCACCGAGCGGGTAGGGTTCTGGTTTGGCCTGGCGGTGTTGCTGGTGGTGCTGGCCTATGGCCCGGTGCTCTACCAGATGTTTACCAACATGCTCCCCGTCCCTGGGGTACGGCTCTGGTAGCCCTCCCCTGTTCTAGCCCCGGCCGCTGGCCGGGGCCCCCAAAAGTGCGTCCGGGGCTCTGGCCCCGGAACGCAGCTGTGCGCAGGGCTACTTTTTGGCTTTTTTCCCGTAGGTTCCAGCGAATTTCTTCTGGAACTTCTCCACCCGGCCCTCGGTATCCACAAAACGCTGCTGGCCCGTCCAGAAGGGGTGGTTCCCGCTCCAGACTTCCACGTGTATCTCGGGCTTGACGCTGTAGGTCTGCATGATCACCTCGCCGTTGCAGATGATCCTGCAGGGAACCAGCTTGGGGTGAATCTTTTCCTTCATGGGCGCTCCTCAGCACGGACCCGGCCGTGCGGTCAACCCCTGCACTATAGCAGGTCTAGGCGAGGAGGGCAAGACAAATTAAAATCCCAGCCTATGGTGAGAGGGGTTCGCGGCGCCATCACGGTTGAGGAAGACACCCGGGAGGCAATACTAAGCGCCACCCGCGAGCTTTTGCAGAAGATGCTCGAGGCCAACCACATCACCGACTACGAAAGCATCGGAGCGATGATCTTCACCCTCACCGACGACCTAAAAGCGGCCTTTCCCGCAGAGGCGGCCCGTCAGCTCGGAATGCAGATGGTTCCCCTCATCAACTCCCGCGAAATTCCCGTACCCGGGTCGCTGCCCAGGGTAATCCGGGTGATGATACTCTGGAACACCGACATCCCTCAAAAGCAGGTCAAGCACGTCTACCTGAGGGAAGCGGTGCGGCTGCGCCCCGATCTGGAAAGCGCCCAGTAGACACCCCCTAAAAAGCTCAGCCCAAAGGGCAGAAACCCTCAGCGCACCTTGGCCCCGGGAGGGAGGTCTCCCTCCGGCGTGACGACGACCACCCTCCCGTCCGGCCCCTCCCCAGCCAGGATCATCCCCTGCGACTCCACCCCCCGCAGCACCGCAGGCTTGAGGTTGGCCACCAACACCAGCTTTTTACCCAGGAGGCTTTGGGGCGTGTAGAACTGGGCGATTCCAGAGACCACCTGCCGGGTGTGATCGCCCACGTTCAGGGTGAGTACCAGCAACCTATCGGCCCTGGGGTGCTTTTCCGCTGCCACCACCTCAGCCACCCGCAGGTCCAGCCGGGCAAAGTCTTCTAGACCAACCAGTTCGCTCCCGTTCGCCCCCTTGGCTTCCCTCTGCTTTGGCTCGCCCCCGGCCTCGAGCTTGGGGAAGAGAATCGGCGCTTCCTGGGGAATAACCGTTCCTGCAGGGGTTAGCCCCCAGGTCTCGGTCTCGGCAATGGTGTAGTCCCCCAGCCCCAGCGCGGCCCGAAGCTCCTTGGCCTTGGTAGGCAGGGCTGGCTCTAGAAGCACGCTGGCAATTCGCAGACCTTCCACCACGGTGTACAAAACGTCCTCCAGCTCCTTGCGGCGGGAGGGGTCGCGGGCCAGCTCCCAGGGCCGGGTCTCGTTGATGAGCTTGTTGAGGCTGCGCACGTACTGCAGCACCTCTTCCAGGGCCAGATGAATCCGCAAGGCCTCCACCTCACGGCGCACCTTGCCAGCTAGGGACACCCCGGCCCTGGCCGCCTCAGCGTCGGGTGGGGAAGGTTCCGGCACAACCCCCCCGCAGTACTTGAGCAGCATCGTACGGACCCGGGAGAGCAGGTTGCCCAGGTCGTTGGCCAAATCGGCGTTGAGCCGCTGGGCCACCACTTCCTCGCCAAAAGGGCTGTCCGCACCCAGGGTGGTGTCCCGCAGCAGGGCGTAGTGCACCGCATCCACCCCAAACTTATCGGCCAGCGCCAACGGGTCCACCGCGTTGCCTAGGCTCTTCCCCATCTTGCGACCGTCCATAGCCAGGATATGACCGTGGACCACCAAGCGCTTGTAGACCGGCAACCCTGCGCTTTTGAGCATGGTAGGCCAAAAGATGGCGTGGGGCTTGAGGATGTCCTTGCCAATCACGTGCCAGGCGTGCGGCCAAAACTTCTCAAAGAGCCCTCGGCTTACCAGGGAGGAAACGTAGGCCAAAAGCGCGTCAAACCAAACATAGGTCACGTGGCTCTCGTCCCAGGGGATGGGGATACCCCAGGGGACCCGTTCACGGGGCCTCGAGATGGACAGGTCACCAATGGGCTCCTTTAGGATTTCCAGCACCTCGTTGCGGTAGGCCGGGGGCTGGATGAGGTCGGGGTGCTCATGGAGGTACTCCACCAGCCAGGGTCGGTACTTCTCCATGCGGAAAAAGTAGTTGGCCTCCTTGCGCAGGACAGGGGGCTCAGAGTCGCCGGGAAGAACGCCGTTCACCAGCTCCTTCTCGGTGACAAAGCGCTCCGCCCCCACCGAGTAAAGCCCTTCGTACTCAGCGTAGTAGATGTCCCCCGCCTCGTAGACCCGGCGCAAAATTTCCTGCACAAAGCGCTTATGACGCTCCGAGGTGGTGCGGATGTAGTCGTCGTAGCTGATAAGGAGCCGCCTGTAGGCTGGTTGGAAGAGCTGCTCAGAAACGTAGTCTACGAAAGCCTGGGGCTCCTGACCCGCGTTCTTGGCGGCTCGAGCTATCTTTTCCCCGTGCTCGTCGGTGCCGGTAACGAAATTGGTCTCGTAGCCGTCTAGGCGGTGAAAGCGAGCTAGGAAGTCGCAGATGATCTTCTCGTAGACGTGGCCGATGTGGGGGGCCGCATTGGCGTAGTCAATGGCAGCGGTTTCGTAGAAAACCTTGCTCATGGGAGGTTCCTCAAAAAAGCCGGGGCGCGGCGCGCCCCGGCGGTAGCTCCGTTGGCCACCGCAAGGGGCCTTCGCGCCATTCGAAACCGGGCGCACCCGTGCATAGAGGTTATTCTATGCGCTTGCGAAAGCGGTTGGCAATATCAGGGAGCGTGCAGATGCTCGAGCCCCGCAGGGCCAGCGACGATTGCCAAGGAGGCCAGCCCCACGAACAACCCCACCTCCACCACACCAGGAATGCGCTTGAGGGCGGCCTCGAGCCCCGCCGGGTCCGGTACGGGGCCAAAGCGCACATCAACGATCAGGTTGCCCCCATCGGTCAGGTAAGGCCCCTCCCCATCCATCCGCAGCACCGGCTCACCCAGGCGGGAGAGGGCCTTTAGGGTGGCGCGGTAACCAAAACGGACCACCTCCACCGGTACCACCCCCCGCCCCAGACAAGGCACCTTTTTGGTATGGTCGGCCACCACGATAAACTGGCGGGCCGCAGCCTCCACAATCTTCTCCCGCAGGAGAGCCCCTCCCAGACCCTTTATTAAGGAGAGGTCAGGCGCGATCTCATCTGCCCCGTCAATCGCTAGGTCCACCCCTTCGGGGCCCAGCTCCACCAGGGGAATCCCCTCCTGGCGGGCCAGGGCCGCAGTGGCCTCCGATGTCGGCACCGCCACCACACCCCTGAGCTCCCCTGCCCGGAGCCTACGGCCCAGCTCCAAAACCACATGGCGGGCGGTAGAACCGGTGCCCAAGCCCACAACCATACCGGGCTCAACCCGCCGGACGGCCTCAACAGCCGCTTGGCGCTTATAGGATTCCAGGTTCTCCATCCCTCAGGCCCCTCGCCGCAGCTCGAGCAGGGCCTCGGCCACCTCAGCCGCATGGCCTTCGGGCCTCACCTTCTCCCAAACCCGGGCCACCCTCCCCTCGGGATCGATCAGGTAGGTCTGGCGCATAACCCCCTCGTAAACCTGACCGTACATCCGCTTGACCCCCCAGGCGCCGTAGGCCCGGATCACCTCCTTTTGGGGGTCGGAAAGCAGGGGAAAGTTTAGGGCATACTTGCTGTGGAAGCGAGCATGGCTCTGCACATCGTCCGCAGAAACCCCTAGCACCACCGCCCCCAGGGCCTCCAGGTTCCCCTTCTCATCCCGGAAGCCACAGGCCTCCTTGGTGCAGCCCGGGGTGTCGTCCTTTGGGTAGAAGTAAAGCACCACCCACCGGCCGCGGTAGTCCTCCAGCCGGTGTAAACGCCCCTCCTGGTCGGCCAGGGCAAAGGAAGGGGCCTGCGCACCCACCTGAACCCCCATGCTTACCCCCTTAGCATCAGGAGAGGGCCACCTTGTAGCCCAGCTTCCGCAAAAGCTCCTTCCGCCACGCCACATCCTCCTCGGCCTCCACCCCCAGGGGCTTGTGCCCATCCAGGACACCCAGGATTCCGCGCTGCTCGCCTTGTTCCACCACCACCACCGAGAGGGGGTTGGCGGTAGCGGCGAAAACCCGCACCACCTCGGGGCAGGCCTTGACCGCGTGCAGAACGTTGATGGGGTAAAACCCCTCCCCCAGAACAATCAGGAAGGAGTGGCCTGCCCCGATGGCCAGGGCGTTCTGGACCGCCAGCTCCACCAACGGCCCCGAGGTGCCGCTTTTGCGCACCAGGCGCTTTCCCGAGGCCTCGCAAAAGGCCAGGCCAAACTGAATTCCGGGGACCGCTGTGACCAGGGCCTCGTGGAGGTCCTCCACGGTTTTGATGAAGTGGGCCATGCCCAAGATCACGTTCAGGCCGTCGGGTTTTTCCACCGGGACGATTTTCAGCTCCATACCCTCATTTAGGCACACGGTAGCGAACCAGGTCAACCGTGGCCCCATCCAGCGTGGCGTAGCGGACCACCCCAACCCCAGGGACAAAGTAGACCTCCATCACCTGGCTACCTCCCTCGCTCGTCACGGTGGAGGTGCGAATCACGTAGGCGTTAAAGCGGCCTGCCGGAACGCTCACCCCCTCAATTCGCAAAACCTTGCCCACAAGGGCCACGCTCTGCCCTCCGAACCGGCTTCGCCCACCCCAGGCCTGGCCCAGCTCCAAAGGGGGGGGCGGGTAGAGCAGCAGGGGTGGCTCGTAGCGCTGCACCGCCTGGCCTACCGCAAGGCCCTCGAGCCACACCCCCTCCGGGGTGTAGCGGAGCACATCGGCGCTCACCGGCCGCCCCACCAGCCGCCGCTCCAAAAACAATGCCCCCCCCTGCTCCCGGGTGAAGACCTGCTCCATCCCTGTGGAGTAGGTCCACGAATAGCCCACCCCGTGGGGGTAGTAGCCTGGGGAGAAGGCCAGCCCTATGCAAAGAAACAACCAGGCCAAAGACCACCGTACGGCCCTCATCCATCCTCCCGGCCCAAGGCGTGCCCCCGCTGGGTGGCCGCCTCCACCGCCTCAATGAACGCCGCCCGCACCCCTCGAGCCTCCAGCGCGGCCAGGCCGTAAATGGTGGTACCCCCTGGGCTGCTCACCTCATCCTTGAGCACCGCAGGGTGCTTCTTGCGCAGCAATTCCCCAGTAGCGATGAGCACATCGGCCGCCAGGCGGAGCGCCTGCGCCCGGGGAAGGCCCTGCTTGACCCCCCCATCGGCCAGGGCTTCAGCCACCAGGGCGATGTAGGCCGGCGCTGAGGCAGACATCCCCGTAAACGCGTCAAAAAGCCGCTCGGGCAGCTCGTAGACATCGCCAACCGTTTCAAAAAGCTGCCGGGTAAAGGCCAGATCCCCGGCCTCCTCGGCCTCGCGTGGGCCGGTGATGGCGGTGGAACTCCTGCCGATGGTGGCCGCCAGATTGGGCATGCAACGCACCACCCGCCGGGTGCCCAGCCGGCGGGAGAGAATGGCCGTGGAGACCCCGGCCATAATGGAAATGTAGCCGACGTTGGGGTGGGCCACCTGCGGGGCTAAAGCCGCGATGTCCCTCGGCTGAACGCTCAGCAGAACCCGCTCGGCGTACCGAAGGTCGGACAGGCTTAGGGGCCGGGTACCAGTCTCCCCGGCCACCTCCAAGGTGCGTTCGGGGGTATCCAGGACACCAATATCCTCCGGTGCGAACAGCCCTGCCCGCAAAATTCCGTCCAGGATGCTCCGTCCCATCTTCCCCACGCCCACGATGGCCAACTTCATGGCCCCAAGTCTAAGGAGCCGCAGGGAGGCTTGGCAACACGCCGCCACCTCTCCAACACTGCTATACTCCACAAGGTGCGCGTACTGGCACTGGACACCGCCACCCCTTACCTTGTGCTGGGTCTGCCCCATGCCGAGAGGGCCCTGCGGTTGGAGCGCCGCCACGCTGAGGCGCTGTGGGCTGAGCTAAAGCGGTTTCTGGAGGAGGCCCAAACACCTCTGGAGTCCCTTCAAGGCATCGCGGTAGGGCAAGGACCGGGTTCCTACACCGGGCTTCGGATAGGCGTTGCCGCCGGGCTGGGGCTGGGCCGCGGACGGGCAATCCCAGTGGTGGGGGTGGACACCCTGGCAGGAGTGGCCCTGCGCTACCAGGGCACGGTTACCGTGGCCCAGCAAGCCCGGGGCGAGTGGGTCTACGCCGCCACCTACCGCCTGGAGGGAGGGCAGGCCATTCCCGTTGTCTCCCCACACCGGGTCCACCGGGCGAAGCTTGTCCCCCAAGGCCTGCTGGTGCTGGATGAGCCCCCTTCAGGGCAGGCCCTGGCCCGCCTGGGCGCAGCCCGACTGCAAAGCGGTGCCCGCGGGGTGGAACCGCTGTACCTATGACCCTGGAAGCCTACCACGCCCTGCGCCCCTTCTCGGCTCCTGAAGGGCATCTTTTCGTCAAGGCCGGGGCCAGAGGCCTAGACGACCCGGCCTACGAGCTGCTGGCGCAAAGCCTGGAGCCCTACGGAGAAGAAGCCCTGGACCTGAACCCCGGGGTCGGCCGGGTTACCCTAGCCCTGCTGCAACACGGCCTCCTGGTGCGGGCCATTGAGACCTCCCGGGCGGCCCTGCGCTGCCTGGAGGCCGGACTTGCCAAACGGGCCGAGATTGTCTGCGGACTCCCTTGGGAAGCCCCCAGCGAAAGCGCAGACATGGTGGCCTTGGTCCTTCCGGCCGAGCGGGGAACCCGCTACGTGACGCTATCCCTGCTGGGGGCAGCCCGGGCGTTGCGGATGGGCGGGCGGTTTTACATTGCCGGCAACAAGAGCAGGGGCTTTGACCACTACTTCCGGCTGGCCCAGGAAATCCTGGGTTTTGGTGTGGTGCTCGAGCGAAAGGGACCCCTGCGGGTGGCCGTTTTGGAGAAGGAGAAGCCCCCTCCGCCTCTACCCCCAGCCTGGGCGTCGTTTAGCTGCTGGGTCAGGGGTAGGACCTTGGAATTCGCCTACCTACCTGGGGTCTTCTCTGCAGGCGGGCTAGACCCGGGCAGCACCTTGCTGTTGGAAAACCTGGAGGGCGACCTGGGTCAGGTGCTTGACCTAGGGGCCGGTTACGGGGCCCTCAGCCTGCCCCTGGTGGGATGGGCAGAGGGCTTGGTGCTGCTCGAAGACGACTGGCCCAGCGTGCTCTCGGCAAGGCGCAACCTAGGCGAAAAGGCCACCGTGCTCCACTCCGACGTAGACGAGGCCTTGACAAAGGGGCGCACCTTCGCTACTATCGTGGCGAACCCCCCGTTCCACGTGGGGGGCCTTGTCGTGTTAGAAACCGCAGTAGCGTTCATCGAGGCCGCCTACGCCCGCCTGGAGAGGGGCGGGAAGTTTTATCTGGTGGCCAACCGCTTTTTGCCCTATGAGCCGTTGCTGCTGGAGCGTTTCGGTCGGGTGCGCACCCTGGCCGAAAACAGCCATAAGGTTCTCTTAGCCCAAAAGCTCGGTTAACCAGCCCGCTAGGAGGTGAACTGTTTGAAGTCCAAGGCTAAAAACACCCCGCAGAGCCCATCCACCGCAAGCCCTACCCCAAGGAGCAAGACCAAACCCTCTGACAAGGCCGAGAAGAGCACCCCCAAACCCCAAAACACGGCCAAGGGAGCGGCGAAGAAACCCCTGGCCAAGGCCGAGGCTGCGCCCGCTACCCAGGCACCCCCCGCTGAAACCAAGGCCAGGCTCAGCAAAAATTCCAAGGCCAGCGCACGGAAGGAGGCGGCCGAAAAACCCTTGGTGGCTGAGGAGCTCGAGGTGCCGGGGCTGGAAGGGCTGGGGGTTGAACCCGACCTGGACGACCTGGTGGCCCCAAACCCCAAGGAGGACAAGCTGATACCTCCCCTTGTGGACGAGGAGCTTGGCGACGAGATTCTAGAAGGCGACCTAGAAGACCTTGACCTGCTCGAGCCGGACTTCGAACTGGGCACCCTTCCGGTAGAGGAGCTGGAGGAGGAAATCGAGGACGACCTCCCGCTGCCCCGCATCTCCACCTCCGACCCGGTCCGGCAGTACCTCCACGAAATCGGCCAGGTTCCCCTCCTCACCTTGGAGGAGGAGATCGACCTGGCCCGAAGGGTAGAGGAAGGGGTGGCGGCGGCCCAGCGCCTGGCGGAGGAGACCGGTTTGGACGTGGAGCTCATCCGGCACGTCCTCCGCAGCCAGGTACAGGGCAACAGCCGCATCGCCCACATCCCCGGCACCGAGCTGCGGCTGGACCCGGAGACCATCCAGACCGTGGATGCCCGCCTGCGGGCCCTCCCGCGCGAGGTCAAACGCTACTTGCACATCGCCCGCGACGGCGAAATTTGCCGCCAGCACCTGATCGAGGCTAACCTGCGGCTGGTGGTTTCCATCGCCAAAAAGTACACCGGGCGGGGGCTTTCCTTCCTGGACCTCATCCAGGAGGGCAACCAGGGGCTTATCCGGGCGGTGGAGAAGTTCGAGTACAAGCGCCGCTACAAGTTCTCCACCTACGCTACGTGGTGGATTCGCCAGGCCATCAACCGGGCCATTGCCGACCAGGCCCGCACCATCCGCATCCCGGTGCACATGGTGGAGACCATCAACAAGCTCACCCGCACCGCCCGCCAGATGCAGCAGGAGCTGGGCCGCGAGCCCACCTACGAGGAGATTGCCGAGGCCATGGGGCCTGGCTGGGACGCCAAGAAGGTAGAGGAGACCTTCAAGATTGCCCAGGAGCCGGTAAGCCTGGAAACCCCCATCGGCGACGAGAAGGACAGCTTCTACGGCGACTTCATCCCCGATGAGCACCTGGCCTCGCCGGTGGACTCGGCCGCCCAGAGCATGCTTTCGGAGGAGCTGGAAAGGGCCCTGGGCAAGCTTTCCGAGCGGGAGGCGATGGTCTTGAAGCTGCGCAAGGGCCTAATCGACGGGCGCGAGCACACCCTGGAAGAGGTGGGGGCCTACTTCGGGGTGACCCGGGAGCGCATCCGCCAGATCGAGAACAAGGCCCTGCGCAAGCTCAAGTACCACGAGTCCCGTACCCGCAAGCTGCGGGACTTCCTGGACTGAGGGTGCCAACTTTCCCCTTCCAGCCGCGCGAAGCGCTTATTGGCAGGCCAATTCGGGGGATGGGCTCAGCGGGTATGGGTCACCTTGGTCAGGTGCCGGGGTGCATCAGGGTCCAACCCCCGGGCCACGGCAAGCTGGGCGGCGAAAGGGTAAAAGGCCTGGGCAGCCAGAACCGAGTCCAGCACCGGGTGAAGCCGGGTCGGCAGGGGCAGGGGGGTATGGGCTAGCGCCAGGGCCTCGGCCTCGGTGGAGACCACCAGGAGGTGACCCCCCTTGGCCCGCAGGGCTTCCAAAAGCTCGAGCATTCCGGGCAAAGGCCTGTCCTTGGGGACCAGAACCAACAGAGGGAAGTCAGGCTCCACCAGGGCCACCGGCCCATGTAGAAGCTCAGCCCCGGAAAGGGCCTCCGCATGAAAGGCGCAGGTCTCCTTGAGCTTCAGGGCCAGCTCGTGGGCCACCGCAAAGGCGTAGCCGCGGCCTACCAAAAGGCCGTTCTCGGCCGACAGAAGGGGCTCGAGGCCTACCTGCCAGTCCACCTCCAAAGCGCTGTGCATAGCCTCGGGTAGCCTTTCCAAGGCTTCTTTGAGTTCCCGGTCCTCGGTCCAGGCTGCCACCACCTGCACCAGCGTGGCCAGGGCGGTCAGGTAGCTCTTCGTAGCTGCCACCGCTTTTTCCGGCCCAGCCCACAAGGGCAAGACTACCTCGGCCGCCCGGGCCAATGGGGAGTCCACCTGGTTCACCAGGGCCAGGGTCAGAGCCCCATCGCGCCGGGCCTGGCGGGTCACCTCCACCAGGTCAGGGCTCTGGCCCGATTGGGAAAGGGCGATGAGCAAAGCCCCCAGAACCGATAGGCGCTGCCCATAGACAGTGTAGACGGAGGGGAGCACCGAGGAACAAACCAAGCCTAGACGGCCCTCAATCAGATACTTTCCAAAAAGTGCGGCGTGGTCGGAGCTGCCCCGGGCCACCGTAAGCGCGAAGGGCGGGGGGTGGCGGCGCAAGAAGGTACCCAAGAGCTCCACCTCGCTTCGGTTCTCCCTCAGAGCCCGTTCTACCGCCGCAGGGGCCTGGCGGGCTTCCTCGACCATCTGGGTGTTCGCAGCGCTCACAGTCAGGATTTTCGCACGCCTTTGGGCAGCCGTCACGTTCTCGGGACTGGCCGACCCGCTATGTAGACCTCCTCAAGGTCAAAATTCTCGTCCAGCACCAGCATATCCGCAGGCCCTCCCACGGTTAGCCCCTCAGCCAGCCCCAGGTAGCGGGCCGGTCGGAGCGCGGTCATGTCCACCGCCTCCACCAGGGAAAAGCCCCAGCGGAGCAGGTTTCGCAGGGCCTGGTACTGGGTCAGGGTGCTCCCGGCCAGAGCACCGTTGGGGAGGAACACCCCCCCAGCCCGCCGGATTACCCTAAGCCGTCCCAGGCGATACTCCCCCTCTGGCATCCCAGCAGCGGCCACCGCATCGGTCACCGCATAGACCTGGGGCAAGGCCCGGGCCAACAACCGGAGCACCGCCGGGTGCAGATGCAGACCATCCGGAATCACCTCGGCCCAAATGCCGCGCTCCAGCGCCAGACCCACCACCCCAGGGGCGCGGTGGTGCAGGGGAGACATGGCGTTGAGGAGGTGGGTAAAACCTTCCGCACCGGCCTCCAGGGCGGCTCGAGCCTCCTCATAGGTGGCCCGGGTGTGGCCCTGCTGCACCCGAACCCCCCGGGCCCGCAGGAAGGCAATCAGCTCCAAGGCACCGGGCAGCTCAGGGGCCAGGGTCACGACCCGGACGGGGGCCAAGGCCAGCAGGCGCTCCATCACCCCTAAATCCGGCAGAAGGGGGTAGGGCGGCTGGGCCCCTAGCCGCTCGGGGTGGATAAAGGGACCCTCGAGGTGCACCCCCACCACCCGAGCCTCGCCGGGGCGCGGCTCCTGCATCACCGCCCGAACTGCCAGCAAGGCGGCCTCCAGGTCCTCCAAAGGGGCCGTCACGGTGGTTGCCAGAAGGGCTGTGGTGCCGTGTTGGGCATGAAAGCGGGCCATCCGCCGCAACGCCGCCTCACCCCCCATCACATCAGCCCCACCCCCTCCGTGCACATGGAGGTCCACAAGCCCAGGCAGAATGCGACGCCCCGAGGGCCCCGAAGCCCCTAGGGGTACAATCGCCCGAACCATGGCATCAAACTCCACCCGTGCATGGAAGCACCGCCCGGCAGCAAGAACCAGCCCCTCTAAAACCCTCATTCCTCCCCTTCCCGCACCAGGCGCCACGATGGGCATAGCCCCAAAAGGTCTGGGCCGCACAGCTTAGGGGGGGCCCACTCCAGCTTCACCCCAGGCAGGCTAGGGGCAAAAAAACGCTGCCACAGCCCCTGGGCCAAAGGGGTGAGGCGCTGACCCACAAGCCGCTCGGCCACCCACAGGAAATCGTCCAACCCCCCGCCGCGAGACGGCGCCCCCAGCTCCCGGGCAAGCTCGGCCTCCACCTCCGGCCGCACCCGGCTGGCGTAGAGCCAGTCTTCCACAAGCCGAAAAAAGTGGGCCTCGGCCAGGGGCACCGGATCGTCGCCGAAAAGAGCGCAGACCCCCACCGCCAGGGCACTGCCCAGGCTGTTGGCCGCACTGCCCCAGGCCGCAAAACCGGCCAGCCCGGGTAGGCTTATGGAGGGCAGCAAGAACTGAACGAAGCGGTGTTCAGCCTGACCATAGTAGGCCAAGTCAGCCACCGCCACCATCCGGCCGGTGGCCTGGTCGGCCACCAGCCGGTCCACCAGCTCCGGCAGGTAGCGCTCGGGCGTGTCCACCCCCTCGTAATCGGGCTGACGCAGCCCCTGCCGAAGGGCTGGAGCATTCACCGCCAGGACCAGGTCAGCCTCCTCCAGCGACCCCGCCTGCACCCCCCCCAGCGCCCGAAGCTGGGCCCTAACCAGCCCCCCAAGGCTTCGGTCCTGGAACAGGAGCTCAGCCTGCTCAGCCCGCGAGCTGGGGTAGCGCAGCAGCACCTTGGTCTTCCGCCCCGCCTGCTGCAGTAGGGCTCGAGCCAAAAGGAGAAGCGGCGCCTCGGCCCCACCTGGGTAGATATCGGCCTCCCCCCAGAGCCCCAGCTCGTCCAGACGGGCCGAGAGGCGGCGGGCCTCCTGGTGGGGCAGGCCGTAGGGGGTGGGGTTGTCCAGGGTTAGGGCCAGGTACTCCAGCACCCCTGCGTGGAGCAAATCTATGGCCGCCTGGTGCAGGGCGTGGTTGCGCTCCCGCGCCTGCAACCAGCTCTGGAGGGCCTCTTTGTGCAGATGCAGCCTGGCCCGGTCCAGTTCGGTCAGGGCCTCACGGGTGTCCTTGCCCATGGCCTGAAGGCGCTCCAGGCGGTCGGCCCACTCGGAAAAGCGCGCCCGCACAGGGTCTGCTTCGGCAGAAGGGTGCCTCGCAAAAGCGACGCCGGGCTGGACCACCGCAGGCCCCACCACACCGTGGGCCAGGATGCGCAGGTGGGGGTAGCTGCGCTTGAGGTCGCGCAGTACCTCGAGCCGGGCTAAAACCTCCTCCAGCCTGTCGGCGGCACCCTGAGGGGAGCCTGGCCCGCCCAGGCAGAGGGCCTCCAAGGAGACCAGGGCCACATCCGCCGCAGGGGCCTCCCGCCACAACCACTCGGCCAAGGCCATCAGGTAGCTCGGCCCTTCCCCACGGCCCAAAAGCTCCGAGGGAGGCACGTGCAGGAGGAGCCCAGCTACCCGGGCCACCACCTGAGGGAACTCCAGGTGCACCGGGTCCGAAGGCAACAACAGCACGCGCCTCATAAGGTTCTCCCCCAATCTACAGGCCGATTCCCACCAACGAAAAGGCCAGGCCGCCCGCCTGGCAAAAATGCCTCCGCGCGAAGCCTCAGACCCGGATGTTAACCCGGGCCCCGCTCTCAAAGAGGTGAATGGAGTCAATGAAGCGCACCACCCGGGTTTTGTAGCCCATCACAATCGAGTGGGTGCGGGCTCCGCCGCCAAAATAGCGCACCCCTTCCAGAAGCTCGCCGTGGGTGATGCCGGTCGCCGAGAACACAATTTGCTGGCCGGGGGCCAGATCGTTGGTCCGGTAGATTCTACCCTCGTCTACCCCCATGGCCCGAAGCCGCTGCCGCTGCTCCTCGTTTTCCGGCAGGAAGCGCCCTTGTATCTCGCCCCCCATGCACTTGAGGGCCGCAGCGGCCAGGACCCCCTCCGGGGCCCCCCCGCTGCCCATCATGGCGTGCACCCCGGTACCCCGCACAGCCACCGCCACCGCCGCCACCACATCGCCATCGGCAATGAGCTTCACCCTGGCCCCGGCCTGCCGCACCTCCCTGATGAGCCTTTCATGTCTGGGCCTGTCCAGGATGACCACCACCAGGTCCTCCACCTTGCGCTGCAAGGCATCGGCAATGATGCGCAGATTGGCCTCCACCGGGTAGTCCAGGCTCACCTTGCCCGCAGCCGGGGGGCCTACCACCAGCTTCTGCATGTACATGTCGGGCGCGCCCACCAAGCCCCCCTTTTCGCTGATGGCAATCACCGTGATAGCGTTGGGAAGTCCCTTGGCCGTGATGTTGGTGCCCTCCACCGGGTCCACCGCAATGTCCACCTCAGGTCCGCCCCGCCCCAGCACCTCGCCGATGTAGAGCATGGGGGCCTCGTCCATCTCCCCTTCGCCGATGACCACCCGGCCCCGGATGGGCAGCTCCGAGAGAACCTGGCGCATGGCCTCGGTTCCGGCTGCGTCCACCGCCTCTTTATCCCCCATGCCGGCCAGGCGGCTGGCGGCCAGAGCAGCTTGTTCCGTGACCCGGGCCACCTCGAGCACCAAAAGCCGTTCAATATCCATGTCCACGTTGACTTCCATGCCTCGAGCTTACCAGGCCTGGCCCAGGCGCGGCCTTGGTAGCCCTTCCAAGGCGACCTCAGGGCCGGTGGCGGTGCCAGAGGGTCTGGGCCAGGTCGGAAGGCGAGACCCCCCGCTCGGCCAAGGCGAACAGCAGGTGAAAAACCAGATCAGCAGCCTCCCAGACCAGCGCCTCTTTCTCCGAGTTCTTGGCCGCAATGATGACCTCCCCCGCCTCCTCACCCACCTTCTTCAGGACACGATCCAACCCAGCCTGGTGCAGCTTGGCCACATAGGAGCCCTCGGGCAGGGAGGATATGCGCTCCAAAATGGTCTGGTAGACCCTCTCCAGCACCTCGCCCAAAGGAGGGTGGGCGGGGCCTCCCTCCTCCCCCAGGGGGTGGTGGAAGCAGCTCTCCGCCCCAGTGTGGCAGGCCGGCCCGTGGGGCACCACCCGGTACAAAACCGCGTCCTGATCGCAATCCAGGAGCACCTCCAGCACCTCCTGACCGTGGCCCGAGGTCTGGCCCTTGACCCAAAGCGCCTGTCGGCTGCGGCTGAAGAAGGTGCTCCTGCGGGTCCTCAGCGTCCCCTCCAGGGCCTCCCGGTTGGCGTAGGCCAGGGTTAGCACCCTCCCCGTGCGGGCGTCCTGGACGACCACCGGAACCAAGCCATCGGGGCCAAAGCGAACGTCGTCTAGGTTCATGCGGTTAGCATATCGCCTAGCGCCGCACGGGAATGCCCCGCCGGGCCAGGTAGGCTTTTAGCTCGGGAATGGCGATTTCCCCAAAGTGGAAGACGCTGGCCGCCAGGGCCGCATCGGCCATACCTTCCTGGAAAACCTCCGCAAAGTGCTCCATGCGACCGGCCCCACCCGAAGCGACCACAGGCACCCCCACAGCGGCCGAGACCGCCCGGCAAAGCTCCAGGTCAAAGCCGTCCTTGGTGCCATCCCTGTCCATGCTGGTCAGGAGAATCTCCCCAGCCCCAAGCGCCGCCCCCCGCTCAGCCCAGGCCACCGCGTCGAGCCCGGTAGGCACCCGCCCCCCAGCCACGTAGACCTCCCATGAGGAGCCCCTTCTGCGGGCGTCGATTGCCAGCACCACCGCCTGGCGGCCAAAGTGGTCGGCGAGCTCTTGGATCAGCTCCGGCCGCCTCACCGCGGCGGAGTTGAGCGAAATCTTGTCAGCCCCGGCCATGAGCAGGGCTCGAGCGTCCTCCCGGCTGCGAACACCCCCCCCCACCGTGAAGGGGATGAAGACCTGCTCAGCCACCTGGGCGGCGATATCCAGCATGATTCCGCGCCCCTCGTGGGTTGCGCTGATGTCCAAGAAGACCAGCTCATCGGCCCCGGCCTGGCCGTAGGCCCTGGCCGCCTCCACCGGATCGCCCGCGTCGCGCAGATTGACAAAGTTAACCCCCTTGACCACCCGTCCAGCGTGAACGTCCAGGCAGGGGATGATGCGCCGGGCCAGCACGAGGGTGATTCTGGACTCTTGGGGGCCGCGGGTCAAGGGCCCAGCACCAGAAGGCTCAGCACCTCCACGTGGTGGGTGAAGGGGTAGAAGTCGTAAGGACGGGCAAAGGCCAGCCGATACCCCCCCTGAACCAGACGCCCTACGTCGCGGGCCCAGGTAACGGGGTCGCAGGCAATGTAGAGAACACGCTCGGGACGCCCCTCGAGCAACGCTCGAACCACCTCCGCCGACAACCCCGCCCGGGGCGGGTTGACCGCCACCAGCTCCGCTGGAAGGAGGCGGGGCAGCACCCTGGCATCGTCCCGATGAAAAACCAGGTTCTCCACCCCCATCCGCCTTCGGTCGGCCTCGCCCCGCCCTACCGCGTCGCGGCTGATCTCTACCGCCACCACCTCCTCAAAGCGAGGGGCCAGGTGCAGGCTCAACACCCCGCTTCCCGCATACAGCTCCACCGCCTTGCGCCCACTGCCCGCAAGGCGGGCGGCCTCCTGGTAGAGCCTTCCAGCCGCTCTGGGGTTGACCTGGGCAAAGCTTTGGACGCTGACGGTGGCGCAAACACCCCCGAACTCCTCCAGCAGGCCCACCTCGCCCCCCAGGGGGCGCACCAGGCCGCGGAAGCGTCCCTTGGGGCTTGCCTCAGCCCAGACCACCCCGGCCACGCCCTCCCGCAGGAGGGCCTGGGCGTCCCTCCTCAGAGGGCGCGGTGCTCCGCCAACCAAAGCTACCAGAACGCGGCCCTCGTAGAGCGAGGCCCGCAACGCCACCTCATCCAAGCCTCCCAGGGGCCAGCCCCTTAGGAGGTGAAAAACGGGCTCCATGGGCTTTGCGATAAGGGGGTCGTAATCAACCCGCAGGAGCTCGTGGGTGCCAGGGTACCGGTAGGCCAGCCCTCCTAGGGGGTGGAGGGCGTACTGGGCTGCGGTGCGGTAGTGGAGACCCAGCTCAGGGCCGTAAGGGGGGCTGGGCTCTATGGGGGCTGGCTCGAGATCCAGCTTAGCGACGCGGGCCAGCGCCTCCCGAACCAACCCCTGCTTCAGGGGAAGCTGGGCCGGATAGACCAGGGGCAGGTCGGCAGAGGGGGGGAGGAAACCGGTGTAGCGCTCGGGGTGGGCCTCCAGGATGCGGGCCACACGCCCTTCAAGGTGATTCTTGCTCGGCCGTAACTCGGCCTCCACCACCTCCCCGGGAAGCCCCCCACGCACCAAAGCGACCCCCCCTGGGGTCCGGGCCAACCCCAGTCCGCCAGGCACCAGCTTCTCAATGTGTAGCCTGAACACCAGTCTACCTTACCCTAACCAGCGTATACCTAAGCCCCAAGGGGAAGGTTGACGCAGACCGTCCACTGGGGAATAATCAACCCGGTTGAGGAGGGAGATTCATGAGAAGACGGCTCCTTTTCTTGGCCGCGCTGGCCCTGGCGGGCCCGGCGCTGGCACAAACCTTCATCACCATCGGTTCGGGAAGCACCACGGGGGTTTACTTCCCCGTGGCCACCGGAATTGCCAGGCTGGTCAACGACGCCAACATCGGCGTGCGGGCCAACGCCCGCTCCACCGGCGGTTCGGTCTTCAACATCAACGCCATCGCCTCCGGGGAGTTGCAGATGGGCCTGGCCCAAAACGACATCGCCTACTACGCCTACCAGGGCTGTTGCATCCCCGCCTTTGATGGGAGGGCGGTCCGGTCCATCCGGGCAGTGGGTATCCTCTACCCCGAGGTGGTGCACGTGGTGGCCCGGGCTGGCGCGGGAATCAACACCATCGCCGACCTTAGGGGCAAGCGGGTGGTCATCGGCGATGTGGGCTCTGGCACCGAGCAAAACGCCCGGCAGATTCTGGAGGCCTACGGCCTCAGCCTGAGCGACCTCCGCGAGGCCATCCGGGTCAACCCCAACAACGCCCTGGCCCTGATGCAGGACGGCCGCGCCGACGCTTTCTTCTTCACCGGGGGGCTGGGTGCTTCCGTAGTTGGCCAAGCCGCTCAGACCCTCCGCATCCAGCTCGTTGAGGTGGAGTACCGCCGGGTCCAGGAGCTGGCCAGGAAGTACCCCTTCTACCGGGCCTTCAACATCGACGGAGGGGTCTACCGGGGCGTGGACGTGACCACCCCCTCTGTGGCGGTGCTCTCAATGTGGCTGGCCGCTGAAGGCGTGAGCGCGGACGTGGTCTACAACATGATGAAGGCCACCTTCGACAACCCCGAGTTCAAATCCATCCACCCCAACCTGCAGCGCTTCTTCAACCTGAACACCGCAGCGCGCAACCTCCCTATCCCGCTCCACCCTGGGGCCGAGCGGTACTACAGGGAAAAGGGCGTCATCCGCTAAACCCTTCCCCCAGCGGGGCCGACCTGGGTCGGCCCCTTTCTTTTGGCGGTTTGGTGTAAAACAGTGCCAGTTTTGCTCGAGCCGCCCCCCTCCTGGGCTCGAGCCGGAGGTTCCGCATGAGAGACAACGAGCAAACCCAGGCCCAGCAGATGGTGGAGGAGGTTGAGCTGGGTGGGCGCAGGCCCACCGGCGTAGCCCGCTGGATTATCCTGGGCCTGGCGGTGGGCTGGAGCCTTTTTCAGGTCTGGGCCACCTGGGTGGGCTCCCTCGACGCCCTGTTCTTCCGGGCAGCCCATCTGGCCTTCGCCTTCGCCCTGGTCTTCCTGGTATACCCCTTCAGCAGAAAAAGCCCTCGGGAACGCATCCCCCTTTTTGACTGGGTGCTGGGCCTCACCGCCACCCTCTCCGCAGGCTACGTAATGTGGCAGTACAAGGAGATGATAGAGGTGCGCGGCGGCCTGGCCAACCAGACCGACCTGGTGGTGGGCAGCGTCACCATCCTGATGCTCCTGCTGGCTGGCTGGCGGGCCCTGGGACCCGCCATGCCCATCATCACCGTGCTCTTTATGCTCTTCGCCCTCACCGGTCCGCAAGGGCTTCTGCAGGGGCAGCTCCCGGGCCTGCTGGGCCAGCTCCACGCTGGGGTTCAGTGGCGCTCCCTGGTGAGCCAGCTTTTCATGAACGCTTCGGACAGCATCTGGGGAACCCCCCTAGGGGTGGCCGCCCGCACGGTCTTTGTCTTCGTGCTCTTCGGCGCGATTTTGGAGCGGGCTGGGGCCGGCAAGTGGTTTACCGACCTGGCCTTTAGCCTCCTAGGTGGGGTGCGGGGCGGCCCGGCCAAGGCCTCCATCGTTTCCTCGGCGCTCACCGGCGTGGTCTCGGGCTCCTCCATCTCCAACGTGGTGACCAGCGGTACCTTTACCATTCCAGCCATGCGCCGGGCCGGCTATTCGCCGGAGAAAGCCGGTGCTGTGGAGGTCGCGGCCAGTTCCAACGGCCAGCTCATGCCCCCTGTAATGGGGGCAGCCGCCTTCATCATGGCTGACTTCCTGGGGGTACCCTACTCGGCCCTGGTGCTGATGGCGATGGTCCCCGCGCTTCTGGCCTACCTCACCCTCTTTATCCTGGTGGACCTGGAAGCGGCCAAGCTGGGGCTGCGGGGCCTGCCCCGTTCAGAGCTACCCCGCTTCGGGCCAACCCTGCGGGCTGGGGTCCACTATGTCCTGCCGCTGGGCTACCTGCTCTACGCCCTGCTGGTGGCTGGGCTGTCCCCCGAGCGGGCTGCGCTCAACACCATCTTCATGATGATTGGGGTGGTCCTCGTGCAGGAGCTCTACCGCGCCTGGAAGCGCGGGGCGGGTTGGGCGGCGGGCCTGGGCTCTTTCTTCCGAATCCTCGTGGACGGCTTTGCCAATGGGGCCCGCAACATGGTGGGCATTGCCGTAGCCACCGCTCTGGCGGGCATCATCATTGCGGTGGTCCTCATCACCAACATCGGCTTTGGTCTGGCCGACCTCCTGCAGACCATCTCCGGAGGAAACCTGCTCCTTACCCTTTTCCTGGCCCAGATCATCAGCCTGGTGCTCGGAATGGGTCTGCCCACCACTGCAAACTATGTGGTCATGGCCAGCCTGGTGGTTCCGGTGATCACCAGAATCGCCCAACAGAGCGGCGTGGACTACGGCGCTTTGGTCTTCTCAGGAATTGAGGTGCCTGTCCTCAAGATCGTAGCCCACATGTTCGCCTTCTACTTCGGCATTATGGCCGACTCCACCCCCCCAGTAGCGCTGGCGGCCTACGCCGCCTCGGCAATTGCTCGGAGCAACCCTTTCCAAACCGGGGTCCAGGGGTTCGTCTACGAACTGCGCACGGCCCTCCTGGCCTACATGGTCTTCTTCAACCCCGGCCTGCTGCTCATCGGGGTGGAGGGCTTCCTCGAGGGAGCCCGCATCATTCTCACCGCCCTGATAGGGCTTGCGGCCTTCTCCGGGGCCACCCTGGGCTACCTCTGGGGCCCGGCCAACCCCCTCCAGCGCCTGCTCTACCTGGGTGCAGCCTTCTTGCTGATACCCAACAACCCCCAGCTGGAAGTTATAGGGCTCCTGCTGATGGGGCTGGCGCTCCTATGGCAGAGGTTCTCCCAAGGGCCCGCACGGGCATGAGGCTCTACATAGGAGCGCTCCTCGACCCTGCCGCCCCAGTGGCAGCGCGGCGTCTGGGCCTGCTCCAGCTCAGCCTTCTGGCCCTGGTCCCGCAAGCCTTCCACCTGCTCCTGGCGGCTTGGGCCCTCCCCGACCTGAGGGGCCTATCGGAGGGAGCGGTCTGGGGGGTAGGGGGTTTTTCCCTCCTCCTGCTGGGGCTTATCCTGGCGCTTAGGTGGCGGGCCCGGGGGAGCAAACTGGCCCTGGCCCGGCGGGTCTTTCTAGACGCCCTGTGGCTGGGAACCGCTGGGCTTTGCGCCTTGGTCCTAGGCCGGATGGGGCAGGAAGCGGCTGCGCTAGGGCTTGGAGGACTGGGCCTGCTCGGGTACGGAGCGGGTTGGCTTAGGCTTTGGTTTGCGCTGGGCCAGGCGGAGCCACCAGGGCGAGGCCCCTGGAGGAGGCCCTAGAAGCTGCTGTATCCGGGGCAGGGCCTCCTCAGCCCGGATGCGGCCCAGCTCGTAGGCTCGCTCGGCCTGGGTGGGGTCGAAGGTCTCAATGGGGGGATCGGCAGCCAGGGCAATGCTCAGGTCAGCCTGGGCCAGGGCCAGGCTCAACAGGCGGCGGCGTGAGGCCTCACCGGCCTGGAGGGCCGCCTCGAGCGCACTTCTGGGCTCGCTCGCCGCCGGCTTGTTGGAGACATCCACCGCCACCACCGGCCCCAGCCCCAAGGCTCTGGCAGCGGTGACCGGAACCTTCTCCGCTACATCGCCATCCACCAAACACCGTCCGTGCCAGCGCACCGGGGGAAAAACACTGGGAACCGCGCTGCTGGCGGCCAGGGCTTCCGCCACCGGCCCGGTCTTGAGCATGACCAGCTCACCGGTGTGAAGATCGCAGGCCTGGATAACCAGAGGAATAGGGCTCTCCTCAATGCGCAGGTCGCCAAAGAGGGCACGAAAGCCCTGGCGAATCTTACTCCCCTCGGCCAGGTAGGGCCTGCGCAGGAACTCCACCAGGCGGAGCACCTGGTGAAGGGCATCGTTCTTCTGCAGCCGCTCGAGCTCGGGGTCTCTAAGCCACTCGGCTAGCTCCACAGGGCGCATCTGCCGGCCAAAAGCGTACATCGCGGCGGCCAAGGCTCCAGCCGAGCTTCCGGCCAGGCCCACCACGGGTATCCGGGCTTCACGCAGCACGTCCAGAAGCGCCAGATGGGCAATACCCCGCACACCTCCTCCCCCCAAGGCCAGCACGATACCTCTCATAGGGGCCATGGTAGCAGAAGCCCAAGCCTGGTGGGGCAAGGGTCTTTTCATTTCGGCTCCACCCCCAAGAAACTGGGGTAGCATAAAGCCGCTATGGTTCCCGACCTGTCCCAGGTACCTGGGGTCCTAGGGGAGATTTGCCGGCGGCGCTACACTGAGGTGGTTGCCCTGGAAAAAGGCATCCCCAACCCGCCCACACCAGCCCCTCCCTCCTTTGCTCGAGCCCTAAGCGAACCCGGCCTCTCCCTCATCGCGGAGGTAAAGCGGAAAAGCCCCTCCCAGGGGGATATCGCAAACCTGGACGCAGCCCAGGTAGCCCGGGCCTACGCCGCGGGTGGGGCCCAGGCCATCAGCGTCCTCACCGAACCCCATTACTTTGCCGGCTCCGACCAGGACCTGATTGAGGTGCGGCGGGCGGTTGAGCTGCCCATCCTGCGCAAAGACTTCACCGTGCACCCCCTACAGGTAGCCCAAGCCCGTGCGCTGGGGGCTTCGGCAGTGCTGCTGATTGTGGCGGTGCTGGGGCGGCTGACGGAAGCCTACCTGAGCCTGGCCCGTTCAGAGGGTCTGGACGCGCTGGTAGAGGTTCACGACGAGGCCGAACTCGAGCTGGCCATGGCCGCAGGGGCCTCCATCATCGGCATCAATAACCGCAATCTGGCCGACTTGAGCGTGGACCGAAGCAACGCCCCTCGGCTGGGCCAGCGGGCCCGAGCGGCGGGGTTTCGGGGGCTTTTGGTGGCGGAGTCGGGCTACAGCGAGCCCGGCCAGCTTGTCGAGCTGACCGGCCTCTTTGATGGGGTGCTCATAGGCACCCACCTGGCCCGGAGCAAAGACTGGAGGGAGGCGGTGGCACAGATCCGGTCTGCAGGGGCCTAAGCCCCCTCCCAGGGTCCGGGCGGCTGGTCGGGAATTTCCAGAACACGGGTTTCCGTCCTGTAGAGCCGCATCCCGCGGGCTAGGTAGTTGGTCAGGGCCCGGGGGCTGTCCAAGGAGCAGGTGCGCACCCAAACCCGGCAGGCCCCAAGCCGCCAAGCCTCCTCCAAGGCGCGGGTAAGCAGGTACCCTCCCAGGCCCATCCCGCTGAACTGGGGAAGCAGGCCGAAGTACGCGATCTCCACATTGCCCTCGGCCTGCAGCTCGAGCTGAAAGTACCCCGCCGGCGTACCCCTAAGATAGGCCACCCAGGTATGGAGGTTGGGGTTTTGCGCGTAGGCCAGCCACTGCTGGTAGTCCCAGTGGGCCTTCTCATACCAGTACCAGTTTCCTCCCACGCTGCGGTACAGGAAGCGCTGCAGCTCTGCGCTGGGAATCTCAGCCTTCATCAGCAAAAAGCCCTCTGGAGCACCCTGCTTGGGGCGCATTTCCTCGGGCGAACCCATCTCCAAATAGTAGGTGGTGACCTCGGCCTGCACGCTAGCGGAGCTTTTCCAAAAGGTCCTCCCGAACGGGGTGAAAGGCATCAAAGGCCACCGTATCCTCCAGGAAAACCGCCTCGTGCTCAACCCCCCCGGGCACATGGGCCACATCCCCTGGGCCCAGCTCGAGCCACACCTCCCCCACCCGAAGCCGCACCCGCCCCGAGAAGACCAGGGTCATCTGCTCGTGCGGGTGGGCATGGGCTGGCAGAACCGCCCCAGCCCTGGCCTCGGCCCGGAGCAACATCAGCTTCTCCCCCGCAAAAGGCCTGAGGAGGGCAGCAGGGGTTTGGATGGCCGGCAGTTCCGCGGTACGGGCGAATCTGGTCATAGGCCGATTTTACCGGTCTAGCGCCCACCCAGATAGGCCTCCTGAATCTCCGGTCGGGCCGCCAGCTCCCTGGCCGGGCCGCTCAGGGTGAGCTGACCGGTCTGAAGCACATAGCCCCGGTGGGCTATCTGAAGGGCAAGGCGGGCGTTCTGCTCCACCAGGAGGATGGTCTTACCCTGCTGGTTGAGCTTCTGGATAATCTCAAAGATGAAGTCCACCAGAACCGGGGCCAGCCCCATGGAAGGTTCGTCCATCAGGAGCAGCCTGGGGTCCTGCATCAGGGCCCGGCCAATGGCGAGCATCTGCTGCTCCCCCCCAGAGAGGGTGCCACCTTTCTGATGGCGCCGCTCGGCCAGGCGGGGAAAGAGGGTGAAAACCTGCTCCTTTCGCTCCTGAAGTACCCGGGGGTCCCTGATGAGAAACCCCCCCATGTCCAGGTTCTCCTCCACCGTCATGCGGGGGAAGATGCGGCGCCCCTCCGGGACATGGCCCAGGCCAAGGGCCACGATCCTGTCCGCCGGGAGCTTGTGGATGGGCTGGCCCTGGTAGATGACCTCACCCTTACGGGGCCTGTTCATACCACTGATGGTGCGCAGGGTGGTGCTTTTACCCGCACCGTTGGCCCCAATCAGGGTGACAATTTCCCCCTCCTCCACGGTCAGCGAAACCCCCTTCAGGGCGTGGATGTGCCCGTAGTAGGTGTGAATATCCCTGACCTCAAGCAGGGGCATGGGTCCCTCCAGCCTGCCCGGCCGCGCCTTTGCCCAGGTAGGCCTCGATAACCCGAGGGTTGCTGCGCACCTCGTGGGGTAGCCCCTCGGCAATCTTGCTGCCGTACTCGAGCACCGCAATCCGGTCGGAAATGCTCATCACCATGGCCATGTCGTGCTCAATCAGAACGATGGTCAGCCCCAGCTCATCGCGGAGCCTGCGTACCCGGGTCTTCAGGTCCTCCGTCTCCTGCTCATTCATGCCCGCCGCAGGCTCGTCCAGGAAGAGCAACCGAGGCTCCAAGGCCAGCGCACGGGCAATCTCGAGCCGGCGCTGCTCCCCATAAGAAAGCGCCGAGGCCAGCTCCTCGGCCCGCCTATCCAGGTTCATGTAGGCCAGAAGCTCCATGGCCCGGGCTTTGGCCTTCCTCTCGGAGGCGTGGAAACGAGGGGTATGCAGAAGCACATCAAAGTAGCTCTGCTGGGTATGGGTGTGGTGGCCCACCAGCACGTTCTCCAGGACCGTCATGGCCTTGAAGAGGCGGATGTTCTGAAAGGTGCGGCCAATCCCGTTGCGGGCCACCCAGTCGGGCGAGCGGCCGGTGATGTCCTGCCCAAAGAAAACCACCCGGCCCGAGTCGGGCTTGTAGATGCCGGTGAGCAGGTTGAAAAAGGTGGTTTTCCCGGCGCCGTTGGGGCCAATTACCGAGAAAATCTCTTTGGCCCGCACCTGTAGACTCACCTCGCTGACCGCCACCAGCCCGCCGAACCTTTTGGTCACGCCCTGCACATCCAAGGCCAACTCGCTCACTTGCTCCCCCCTTCCTTGGCCTCCTGGCGGGCTTCCTGCATCTCCACCCGGTGTCTTTGCTCGGGTATCAGCCCCTCCGGCCGGAAAATCATCATCAGGATTAGGATCAACCCGAAAACCAAACGCTCGTACTTGGCCGGGTTAAGCTGAGGCGGAAGGTTGGCCATATTGTACCCGAGGATGGTGACCCCGGTCTGACGCCAGGTGTTGAGCAGGTCGGAGAAGTCCTTCAAAAGCCCGATGTTGAGCACCGTAACCGCCGCCGCCCCCACCACCGCTCCCCCAATTGAACCCATGCCACCCAGGATGACAAAGGCCAGGATGTTGATGGAAGCCTGAAGGGTGAAGGACTCCGGGCTCACAAAGGTCTGCTTGGCCGCGAAGATGGCGCCCATAATGCCGGAGAAAGCCGCGCCGGTGGCGAAAGCTAGCAGCTTGGTGGGCAGCAGGGGGATACCCATAGCCTTGGCCGCAATCTCGTCCTCGCGGATGGCCACCCAGGCCCGTCCAAACCGGGAGTTGGCCAGGCGGATGTTGACCAGAATGACCACCCCAATGACCAGAAGCACCAACAGGTAGAAGAAGAAGGCGTAGGTGATGTAGCTGTCAATCGGTTTGCCGTATACCTGTTCAGCCCCAATGGCCTGCAAAAACTGGGTGAGGAACCCTACCTCAGGCCGGTTCACGGGCGTAATGCCCTGAGGACCGTTGGTGATGTTGAGGGGTTTATCCAGATTGTTGGCGAGGACCCGCACCACCTCGCCCAGGCCCAGGGTGACGATGGCCAGGTAGTCTCCCCGCAGCCGGAGGGCCGGCAGACCGATAAGCACACCGGTAATCGCTGCGGTGATGATGGCCAGGGCCATGAAGAGGTAGAGGTAGTTTCCGGGAAGGCCGCCAGCCGGAAAACCTTCGATGAACTGGGCTGCCTGCGGAGAACCAAAGATGCCCCAGGTGTAAGCACCTATGGCGAAGAAGGCCGCAAAGCCCAAGTCCAGAAGCCCGGCCTGCCCCACCACCACATTGAGGCCCAGGGCCAGAGCAGCGAAAATTCCAATCTGGATACCCAGCTCAAACAGGAAGGAGTTGGTGAGCCCTGCGATGGGGACGGAGATAAAAAGGATGGCCGTACCCAAGGCAACGCGGACCAAGGTGGGGAGGTTGGGCAACAAAAAGCAGGCGATAAGGACACCCAAAAGGCCATAGAAGGCCAGCTTGTCGCCCGGGTTGAGGCGCAGGAGGAGGGTCAGGGTCAAGGCCAGCACCGCCAGCAGGCCTGAGCGCCAAGAAGTGGGAATCCGGCCCAGGCTGACCAGGGCCACCGACGCCAGAAGGGCCAGGTTGACCAGGTCGCTGGCAGGCCTAAGGAGCGCGCCCACCACCGAGAGCGCGGTAAAGGCCAGGGTGAAGGGAAAAATATAGCCGTTCATACCTTCTCGCTCACGTTCTGGCCAAAGATGCCCTGGGGCCGGAACAGCAGAAGCAAGACCAGTGTCAGGAAGGCGAAGACGTCCTTGTATTCCGTACCGAAATTGCCGTTGGTTAGAAAGGGCAGGTAGGTACCTGAAAGGGTCTCGAGCTGCCCCAGAATTAGCCCCCCCACCATGGCCCCGGGGATATTTCCGATACCGCCCAGAACCGCCGAGGTAAAGGCTTTCAGCCCTGGGAGCACACCAGAGTAGGGGGTAATGTTGGTGTAGAGAAGACCAAAAAGCACCCCCGCCACTCCTCCTAAAGCACCGCCAATCAGAAAGGTGCGGGAGATGATGACGTCGGGGTTAATCCCCATCAGGGCGGCAGTCTGCATGTCCTGCGAAACCGCCCGTATGGCCTTGCCCAGCTTGGTACGGTTGACCAGGTAAGTAAGGCCAATGAGCATCAGGACGGAGACCGCTATGATGAGCACCCCCTTCATCTGGATGGTGGTCTGGAAGGGCAGCTCGAACACCTGGTTGAGGGCCTCGTAGGTGCGGTACTGCATGTTGAACTCGTTGTGGCGCAACGCCGCATAGATGCGGGTCAGGTCCTGCAACAAGAACGAGACCCCAATGGCCGTAATCATGGGCACCAGGATGTTCTTGCTACCCCGCTTACGCAGAGGGCGGTAGGCGAAGCGCTCCACCAAAACGGCCATAAAGCCCGAACCCACTGCGGCGAACAGCAGGGCCACCAGCAAGAGAAGAAAAGGGTTGGCGATGACCGGGGCTGCAGGGTTGCCCCAGAAGCGGAAGACCTCGAGCCCAATCACTGCCCCTATCATGAAGACCTCGGAGTGGGCGAAGTTGATCAGGCCCAGCACCCCGTAAACCATGGTGTAGCCCAGGGCCACCATGGCATACACAAAGCCCAGCAAGAGGCCCTCCAAAACGGTCTGCGGCAGGATGGCGACCAGGTCACCCAGCGTCAAGCAAACCTCCTACGCGTAGGGTAGGCGCACCAACACGGCGCGCCGAGCCCCTTGCGCTTTAGCTTGCAAGAGTATAAAGGCTACCCTGGCTACTGACAACAGGGCACCTAGCCGACTGGGGCAGTAAGCCTCGAGCTCAACCATTCCCAAAAGCGATCCAAGGGGTTCTTGTGGACCCGGGAGCGGGCCGAGCGGGTGGCTTCCGCCGGGCCTATATCGTGGCCCAAGGCCTGGGATAGGAAGTAGCGATGGTCGGAGACCCAAAGGTACAAGTCGGCTTCTGTGCGCCCAGGAAAATCCTTGAGCACACCGTTCTCGCGAATCTGCAATACCGTGGGAAGGTAGAGGTTGTCGTACCAGTCGGCTACCGCCTCCTCCCAACTCACGGAGCGCTTCTGGTCCAGCCCCATGAAGTATTGATGTGTGCGGATGTGGTCCAGCAACACATCGTAGCGACCTGGCTTGCTAAAGAGGATGGGCTCGTGCCCAGGCCGCAGCTGGGGAAGCCGGGTCTTTTCCAGGAACTGGGCGTACTCACCCTTCAAGATAACGTCCCTTAGGGTGTCCTTGGGATTCAGCTCCACCGGCACATCCAGCTCAATGACGTAGGCATCGATGTAGCGCTGCCCCAAGGCTTTGGCCAGGGCGGTGCGGTGGTTGCCGTCCTTCACAAAGTAGGCCTCCCCCACCTTGTAGACCTCTATCGGAGGAAACTCCACCCCCTGGAGCTGGGCCTGCCGAAGCCTGGCCCAGCGTTCCAGGGTATGGGGTTCTTTGGGGAGGAACTCGGCGTCAAAGTCGCCGTAGCGGTCCACACTGCCTATAATCTTGTCTACCTCAATGGTCTGCAGCCCCTTGTAGGCCTCACCCCGGGGCCGCAAGGCTGAGACCACGCTGTAGGGCAGAAGATCGTTGGGCTTTCCCCGCAACCTGCGCAGGATGTCGTGCAGAAGCACCCGGCGCGAAAGAACTTCAGCCTCGAACTGGGCTTGGCGCTCCAAATCCATGGTGGGAAACCCCCGAAAGGACCAGCTTGTGCACCCAGGAGCCTGGCCGGGAACAGACCGGCCCGCCCCTATGGTAGCACCCAGATCATGACGGCGATGAAGGGCAGAGGTTACCCAAAACCCCCTGGGCACCAAGTTGCGAGTTTTAGAGAATGAGCAGCACCTTGCCGGTGGTTTCGCGCCCCTGCAGGGCCTTGTGGGCCTGGACAGCCTGCTCCAGCGGAAATTCAGCGCCGATATGAATTTTCAGCCTACCCTCTCGAGCCCAACCCATCACCTCTGAAGCCCGCCACTCGAGCTCCTCGCGGGTCTGGGTGTAGTGCCAAAGGGAGGGGCGGGTTAGGTAGAGACCGCCCTTTCGGTTCAGCACCTGCGGGTCAAAAGGGGCCACAGGGCCGCTGCTTTGGCCATAGAGCACCAGCATCCCCCGCACCCGCAAGCTGTTGAGGCTGCCTTCCCAGGTGGCCTGCCCTACCCCGTCGTAGACCACATCTACCCCTCTTCCTCCCGTGAGTTCGCGCACCCTTTGGTCGAAACCTTCGTAAGGCAGGGTATGATCGGCCCCAGCCTCCTTGGCCAAAGCCTGCTTGGCCAAGGAGGAGGCTGTGGCAATCACCGTGGCCCCAGCCATCTTGGCCATCTGGATAAGGAGCAGGCCAACCCCACCCGCTCCAGCGTGCACCAGGCAAGTCTCCCCGGGACTAAGGGGGTAGGTACTCTTGACCAGGTAGTGGGCGGTGAGGCCTTGAAGCATTCCAGCCGCCGCCACCTTAGGGTCCAGCCCTTCAGGAATACGCACCAGCTTGTCCGCAGGCACCAAAGCGTATTCCGCATAGCTGCCCTGAACATTGCAGTAGACCACCCTATCGCCGGGCTGAACCTGAGAAACCCCTGGGCCCACCGCCTCCACCACCCCTGCAGCCTCCTCGCCTACCGTAAAGGGAGTGGGCACAGGGTACAGGCCCGAACGCTTGTAGGTGTCGATGAAGTTGACCCCAGCAACCTGGAGCCGCACCAGGGCCTGACCCTCCCCTGGGGTAGGGATGGGCACCTCTTCCAGCACCATGGCCTCAGGGCCGCCCGGCTGGTGAACACGGATGGCTTTCATGCTGCCCATAACACCCCGCATAGGGCCTCAAAAGCCCAGGTTGACCCCTATCGCCCCTCCCAGACCGAAGGCGTTGGAGCCCAAAAAATACATAGGATGAAGCTCTACGAAAACCCCTACCAGCGGAAGCCCCACGTTCAGGTAAGTTCCCACCACCCCTCGCAAACCCAGCCCCCCAGCGGTGGGCCCCTGGTTCAGGAGGGCAACGGTGGTGCCGGTGGCGTAGAACAACCCAACCCCCGCGTAGAGGTCGGTCAGGGGCAAAGAGGCCAGAAGGTCAGCTCCACCCCCCAGCGAGGCCGGCCCACCGGTAAAGAAGTTGGCCCCAGCGTAAATCCGCCCATCCAGCAGGGGCACCAGGGGGAAGCGAACCCCGATGTTCAGGCCAAAAGCGCTCCCCGCAGTTCCCTGAAGGCTTTGGGCGAAGCTGGGAGCCAGCAAGACCAGAAGGAGCACACCCCACTTGCGCATTGTGGATACCTCCAGGCTGAGTATAACAGCCTATCCGGGCACCGACGCCAACAGCTCCGCAATCTGCACCGCGTTGAGGGCGGCTCCCTTTAGAAGCTGATCACCCGCTACGAAGAAATCCAGCCCATTGTCAAAGGCCAGGCTCCTGCGAATCCGCCCCACCTCCACGTTGAACTTCCCCGTGGCCGTGATTGGCAGAGGATAGCGCCTCTGCGCCGGGTCGTCCACCAGGTCTACCCCAGGAGCCTGCCTGAGCACCTCTCGAGCCGCCTCAGGGCTCACTGGGCGCTCAAACTCCACCGTGACCGCCTCAGCGTGAACCCGCAGGGTGGGTACCCGAACCGCCGTGCAGGAGACCCGGATGGTAGGGTCGCCAATAATCTTTTGAGTCTCCCACAGCACCTTCATCTCCTCGCGGGTGTAGCCGTTCTCCTGAAAGGTGTCGATATGGGGAATCACATTGAAGGGCAGCGGATGGGCAAAAACCCTGTGCTCCACAGGGCGCCCTTCCAAAAAGCTCCGGGTTCCCTCCAGCAACTCCTCCATACCGCTGGCCCCCGCACCAGAGGCACTCTGATAGGTACTCACAATCACCCGCCGGGCCCTAAAGGCGCGGTGGAGGGGGAAAAGGGCCATCACCAGGATGGCCGTGGTGCAGTTGGGGTTCGCAATGATGTTCTTATGCTTCCTTATCGCTTCCGGATTGACCTCCGGCACCACCAAGGGGACCTCCGGGTCGTAGCGGAAGGCCGAGGAGTTGTCGATGACCACCGACTCCTTAGCCCAAAGCGGGGCGTACTGCTTGGAAACACCCCCACCCGCACTGGCCAGAACCACATCCGCCGGCAAGGGGGTCTCCGGCAGGGGCTCCACGGTCACCTCCTGGCCGCGGAAGCTCAGGCTTCTGCCCGCTGAGCGCGCCGAGGCGTACAACCTTAGCTCGCTAACGGGAAATTCGCGCTGCTCCAAGACCCTAAGAATCTCCCGGCCCACCGCGCCGGTCGCGCCAACAACCGCAACTCGCATCTCAGCAACCTCCTCTCAAACAAAAAACCTGCCGCGCTGGCAGGCAAGGCGGCGGACTCCAAAGCCGCCGCCTAGGGAGTAGTGGTATACCAAACCATCCGCCCCCAGCATAAGCTGAGCTTTGGCCAAAGTCAACAGCGACCGGGCTTGACGAGAGGGGATTGTCCCCCTATACTTTCCCTTGCTGTTTATGGGGCTGTGGCGCAGTTGGGAGCGCGTCTGAATGGCATTCAGAAGGTCAGGGGTTCGAGTCCCCTCAGCTCCACCAGAAAAAGCTCGAGCCGGTTGGCTCGAGCTTGCCTTTTCCCCCTACCCCTGCACACGATGGGCCAGCAGCCGGAGGCCCATCAGGACCACAAAAACTGTGCCCCCCTCGTGGGCCACCACCCCTAGGGGCAGGGGTACTTTTCCTGCCAGGGCGAAGGCCCCCACCACTCCAATCACGCTCAGGGCAAAGGCCAGGTTGAAGTAGACCGTGCGGGCCGTATCGCGGGCCAGTCGCTGAGCCCCAACCAAGCGGGTGAGGTCGTTTCGCATGAGCACCAGGTCAGCGCTCTCCAGAGAGACATCCGAGCCAGCAGCCATGGAGACCCCCACGTGCGCGGCGTTGAGGGCCGGCGCATCGTTAATGCCGTCCCCCACCATGACCACCGTCCCCTCTTGAGCAAGCTGCTGAACGCGAAGAAGCTTTTGCTCTGGCAACAGCTCGGCGTAGACCTCTTCAATGCCCAGCTGCTTCGCAACATGCTCAGCCACCGCCCTGCGGTCGCCGGTAAGCATAACCACACGGGCCCCTCGAGCCTTGAGCCCGGCAATGGCTCGAGCCGCCTCGGGCCGGGGGGCATCCGCCACCCCCAAAAGGGCCACAGGGCGGCCCTCCACCCCGAGGACGGCTGTGGTCTTCCCCTCACGCTCGAGCTCCTCCAGGCGCCTATCCAAGGCCTTGGGCAGTTCGGCACCCAGCTCCCGCAGCAACCGGCGGTTGCCCACCCAAACCCGACGGCCATCGCTCAGTACCCCCACCACGCCATGCCCGCGAATGGCCCGGATCTCCCGCACCTCCGCCGTCGGGCCCCGGTGGGCCTCCACAATAGCCTGGGCAATGGGGTGTTCGCTGTACCGCTCGATTCCCGCCGCCAGGGCCAAGGCCTCTTCCTCGCTCCCGTGCAGCACTTCCAGGTGCACCAGCCGCATTCGCCCCTCGGTCAGGGTGCCGGTCTTATCAAAAACAAAGATGCGGGCCCGGGCGAGGGACTCCAACGCCGCCCCGCTCTTGAAGAGCACCCCGGCTCGAGCCCCCGCAGCCATAGCCGAGAGCACTGCCGCAGGCGTGGCAATGACCACCGCACAGGGGCTGGCCACCACCAAAAAGGTCATCGCCCGGTACCAGGACTCATCCGCACCCAGCCCAAGGACAAAGTGGGTCAGGGCGAAGATCACTGGGGCCGAGAGCAGAACCGCCATCGTGTAGGGCCCCTCAAAACGTTGGGCAAAGCGCTCGGTGCGGCTTTTGCTGGCCTGGGCACGCTCAACCAGCCTGATGAGCTGGGCCAGCGTGCTTTCGCCCGCCGGGCGCTCAACCCGCACCCGCACCACCCCGTGCCCATTCAGGGTGCCGCTTTTTACCTGGTCGCCCGGCTTCTTATCCACCGGCACACTCTCTCCGGTGAGGGCGCTTTCGTCCACGTCGGTATAACCTTCCAGCACCGTACCGTCGGCAGCAAAACGCTCCCCCGGCCGAACCAAAAGAACATCCCCCGGCCGAAGCGCTTCCAGGGGCCTCCACTCCTCCCGCCCATCGGGCAGCAGAACACTGGCCCCCTCTGGATGAAGGGTCATCAAGGCCTCAATGGCCCAGCGGGTGCGCCGCATAGCCCAGCTTTGCAGGGCATTCGACAGGCTGAACAGGAAGAGCAGGATGGCCCCATCCCCTGCCCGCCCCACCGAGGCGGCCCCTAGGGCCGCCACCACCATCAGGAGGTCTACATCAAGCTTGCGGTCATCCACCAGGCTGCGCGCGGCTTTGAGGGCAGCGGGAACCCCCCCAGCTAAAAAGGACAGCCACCAGCAACCCAGCTGAACCGCTGGCAGCTCGAGGCCCTCAGCCACAAAACCGCCCACCACCCCCAGAAGGGTCATACCGGAGAGCAGAAAACCCCGGGCTACCTCATCCATCCAGAAATAGCCCCAGGGTTTTCTGGAAACCTCAACAGGCATCGAAAAGGTGCTCATGGTGATACCCTCTATTGATAATAATAATCATTTTCAAAAATGATCGCAAGCTCCACAGCCCAGTGCCATACCGGTGCCATAAGGGTATGTATCTAACCGCCTACGTGCACCACTGGCCGGAAGCGGGGGTCAGGCTCGGCCCGGCGCAGAATCTCGCGGGTGAGGCTGGCTACGTCCCCCTCACCCCAAAAGAGAAACCGCAAGGCTTGTTGAAAAGGGCTCTGCTCCCCCCACTCCAGGTAAACGTGGGGCCGCTTACCGGTATGGTCGCGCAGGTAGAGGAGGATGGCCGCAATGGCGTTGGGAACACTGGCCGACTGGGTGCGCAAAACCCGATAAGGACCTACCTGCACCCCAATTACCCGCACCCGGCTGGAAAACTCCGAAGGGTCCAGCACCGCCACTTCCAAAAACAAAAGCGTGCCCTGACCAGGCAAGTGGGTTTCCAACCGGACCTCCTGCTCCTTTTGGCTGTACTCAAAGACGCTACCCCGCTCGCGGTGATGGGCAATCAGGCGCAGCTCACCTTGGGCCTGTGCAATGAAGCGCTGGGCTTCCTCATCCAGCTCCACCTCTGCTACCCGCAGTTCAAAGGCCCGAAATACCCTCGAAACAAACGAAACAACCAAAACAGCAGCGATAAAAAGCAGGGCGATCCAGAGCCCGGCAGGACGCTCCAGGACGTTCATTACCCAGGTATAGGTAAAAACCAGGCCGACGAGGCCAAACCCGACTGCACCCCCCCAGGCCCTCCGGCGCAGCAGGGTGAAGAGGACCGCCAGGGAGGCCGAGGTCATCAGGGCCAACACCCCGGTAGCATAGGCCGCACCCTGAGCGTCCACATCGGCCCGGAAAAGTAAGGTGATGGCAAAGGCCACAGCGGTGAAAAAGAGCACCAAGGGCCGGGGCATACGGGTCCACTCAGGGGCCATACCGTAGCGAGGAAGGTAGCGCGGCACGAGGTTCAACAGGCCCGCCATGGCGCTAGCCCCGGCAAACCAAAGGATGAGTATGGTGGACAGGTCGTACAACGAGGCCAGCCCCGACCCTAAGTAGGCGTGAGCTAGGTAGGCTAGGGCCCGCCCATTGGCCGCCCCACCCGGCTGGAATTCCTCAGGAGGGATAAGCAAGGTGGTGACCAGGCTGCTGGAAAGAAGAAAAACGCTCATGATAAGGGCCGCAACCAGGAGTAACCTGCGGGTGTTCCGCACCCGTCCCCAGGGCTGAACCCCAGTATCCCCTGGCGCTCCTCTTACGTGGGGCATCACCGCTACCCCAGTCTCAAAGCCCGAAAGGCCCAGAGCCAGCTTGGGAAAAGCCAGAACCGAGGCCAGGATCAGCTCAGCAGGGCTAGGGTAGCGCAAGGCCACCGCCTCGAGCCAGCGGGACCAAAGGCCAGGCAGGTTCAAAATCTGCACCAGCGAAACCCCAACCACCAAGGCCGAAAGACCCAGGTAAAGCACCACTAAGACCACCGCCACCCCAATAGCCTCGCGGAAACCCAGCAAAAAGATCCCTCCCAGAAGGGCAATAAGCGCTAGGGTCAGGGCCACTGGGTGGTTAAGCCAGAGGGGGACAAGAGGATTACCAACAAGGTGGGCGGTGGCGTCTGCCGCGGAGAGGGTGATGGTAAGGATGAAGTCAGTGGCGGCAAAGCCCAAGAGCACCAGCACCACCAGTTTGGCGGTCCAGCCACTAAACAGCCGCTCTATTATCCCCACAGACCCCTCTCCGTGGGGGCTTTCGGCGGCCACCCGCCAGTACACCGGCAAGGCCCCCAAAAGGGTGAAGAGCACCAGAAAGAGCGTAGCCCAGGGCGAGAGCAGCCCTGCAGCCAAAGCCGCAATGCCTGGCTGGTAGCCCAGGGTAGAGAAGTAGTCCACCCCCGTGAGGCACATTACCTTGTACCAGGGCTGCGAGGTGTGGGCAACTGCCTCAGAGGTGCTAAAAAGCCAACGTCTAGAAGGTTTCGGGTCCGTCTTACTGGGAATTGTCCTATCCATGTAGAAGCACGAGCCGCCCCCCTCTCGGTTACAAGGCTAAGCAGAATAAGGTAAAGGCCAGGTAAAAACGGCCGTCAGCAGTTGCCTCACAAGAGACCCTCAGCGTAAGCGTGAGAAGCACGGGCATTTTTTGCATAACCTGTCCGGGGCCGCAACTCCTGCAGACGGCGGAGTGAGGGCCTGCCCGACAGCACCCGAAGAAGCGATTGTCTCAGCCTAGTGCAACCCGCCTGTCCTAAAAAAGCCAGCCCCTTGACACCCCCTCAAAACCGATAGAAAATAGCCCGGGTTTACTCTTCTCATTGCCTTGAAGGGAGCCGAAAAGCCATGGAAGACAGCGGCAGTCATAGGTTGAAGCCCGGCTCCCGGGTGGTGCGCGCCCGATTCTGAGGGAATCGCCTCCTCGGGAGCCCCTGCGCCCCGAGGAGGTTGCACTTTGTTTCGTCCAACCCGTCCTTTCCCCAAGGAGGCCCCATGAGGCGGCTTTTCCCCTCGCCCGAGGCCCTGCGCCGCCGGGCCCCCTTTTCGCGCTGGGACTTGCTGGTGATTCCCGGCGTGCTGGCCCTGTTGGCCCTACTCACCCTGGCCCTGGAGGGGGCCACCGCGCCCTACGCCCCCACCTCACCCGATCTCACGGTAAGCCTAGACCCCGTCCACCTGCCCTACTACGGCCTGCGCAGTCTGTTTCGCATGCTGGCAGCGCTCTTGCTGTCGCTGCTTTTTACCTTTACCTACGCTACCGCAGCCGCCAAGCTACCGCGGGCCGAAAAGGTGCTGATCCCGCTGCTGGACTTTTTGCAGTCGCTGCCCATCCTGGGGTTTCTGACTGCGACCACCGGCATCTTCCTGGGGTTGTTCCGCGGTAGTTTGTTTGGCCTCGAGGCCGCCAGCATCTTCGCCATCTTTACCTCGCAGGTCTGGAACATGGCCTTCAGCTTCTACACCTCCTTGCGCACGGTGCCCAAAGAGCTGCAAGAAGCTGCGGCCATGCTCAGGCTCTCCTCCTGGCAGCGCTTCTGGAAACTCGAGGTGCCCTTTGCTATGCCGGGGCTGGTCTGGAACGCCATGATGTCGGTCTCGGGGGGCTGGTTCTTTGTGGTGGCCTCCGAGGTGATCAGCGTGGTGGGGCGGGAGCGGGATCAGTACCTGCCGGGGGTGGGCGCCTACGTGGCCTTGGCCATCGAGCGAGCCGACTTTCGGGCCATGCTCTACGCCGGGCTCACCCTGTTTGTGCTGGTGCTGCTCTACGACCAGCTCCTCTTCCGCCCGGTGGTGGCCTGGGCCGAGAAGTTCAAGTTCGAGCAGTCGGCACCAGAGGAGACCGCGCAGTCGTGGGTGCTGACGCTCCTCCAGCGGGCCCGCCTGACCCGGCGCATCGCCCGCCTACCCCAGCCCTTGTGGGAGTGGCTGTGGCGCCAAAGCGCCCGCAAAAACCGGCCCGGTGCGGCCCTCGAGCCCCCACCCAGGCTGCGCTCGCGGACCCGGCGGGCCGACCTCGCGTTCAACCTGGCGGTAATGCTGGGTGCGCTGGGGCTTCTGGGGGTGCTCTTGGGATACCTGTTTGGCCCGGGCCTGGGCTTTGGGGGCGGGCAGATGCTCCAGCCCAACCCCAACCTCAACCCCGCGTTTTCCCCCGCCATAGCCCGGCGCTTTGCCGGTTTAGGGATCCGCCCCGACCCCGACCAGGCCGTCTGGCTCTCCCGCCTGTGCGCCGCTACCCAAGGGGGAACGGTGCTGGAGGAGGGCCTGAAGATGCTGCTGCGCGAGCCGGGGGTAAAAGCCCCTCCCGACCTGAAGCAGGCCTGCCAGAAGCCCTTGGCCCCGGAGGGCAGGGTGGCCTGGCCGGAGGCGCTCGAGGTACTCCGGCTCGGCCTCTTCACCGCCCTGCGGGTGACGTTGGTGGTCCTGTTGGCCACGCTTTTCTGGCTGCCCCTGGGGGTGTACATCGGCCTACGGCCCCGCCTGGCGCGCTTTGTCCAGCCGCTGGCCCAGTTCGGCGCAGCCTTCCCGGCCAATCTGCTGTTTCCCCTGTTTGTGGTGGCCATTGTGCACTTCCGGCTCAACCCTGAGGTCTGGGTCTCGCCCCTGATGGTGCTGGGAGCCCAGTGGTACATCCTCTTCAACGCGGTGGCGGGGGCTGCCGCCATCCCCAACGACCTCAAGGAAGCGGCCCGGCTGTACGGCCTGCGGGGCGGGCTGGCCTGGCGGCGGCTTTTGCTCCCGGCGATGTTTCCTGCCCTGGTCACCGGGGGCATCACCGCTTCGGGCGGCACCTGGAACGCTTCCATCGTGGCTGAGGTGGTGCGCTGGGGCGACACCACATTGGTAGCCACCGGGCTGGGGGCCTATATCGCTCGCTGGAGCACCGGGGCCTTTAACCCTCATGTGGGGCTGGGGATGCTGGCGATGGGCCTGCTGGTTTTGGCCTACAACCGGCTCCTCTGGCGGCCCCTCTACCGGCTGGCCGAGGAGCGTTTCCGGCTGGACTAAACGGAGGTATACCATGACAACGGCCCAGACCTTGCTGGAAGCCAAAGAGCTGAGCAAAACCTTCACCACCCCTGAGGGCAAGCCCTTCACCGTTTTAGACGGCATCAACCTAACGCTCCGAGAAGGGGAGATTGTGGCCCTTTTGGGCCGCAGCGGTTCGGGCAAAAGCACCCTTTTGCGCTGCCTGAGTGGGCTCATCCGGCCCAGTGCGGGCGAGGTGCGCTACCGGGGCCAGGAAGTACCGGGGCCCATGCCAGGCATGGCCATGGTCTTTCAGAGCTTCGCCCTGTTTCCCTGGCTCAGCGTGCAACAAAACGTGGAGCTGGGTCTGGAGGCCATGGGTATTCCCGCTCCCGAGCGCCGCCAGCGGGCCCTGGAGGCCCTCGAGCTCATCGGGCTAGACGGGTTTGAAAAGGCTTTTCCCAAGGAACTCTCGGGGGGGATGCGCCAGCGGGTGGGCTTCGCCCGGGCGCTGGTCACCCGGCCCGAGGTGCTCTTCATGGACGAGCCTTTTAGCGCGCTGGACGTGCTCACCGCCGAGACCCTGCGGGAGGAACTGCTGGAAATCTGGCACGCCCAGCGCATGCCCCTGAAGGCCATCCTGCTGGTCACGCACAACATCGAAGAGGCGGTGCTCCTGGCCCACCGCATCCTGGTACTCTCGTCCAACCCCGGGCGCATCCGGGCCGAGGTGCCGGTACCCCTCGACCACCCCCGCGACCGCGAAGACCCGGCCTTCCAGGGGCTGGTGGAGCAGGTCTACCGTATCCTGACCGCCAAGCCCGCTTTGGAGCCCCCGCAAGAGCCCATCGGCATCGGCTACCGCCTGCCCAAGGCCCCGATAGAGGGGCTGGTGAGCCTCTTGGAGCGGGTGGCCGAGGGCCCCGACTTTGGCCGGGAAGACCTGCCCCGCTTGGCCGAGGAGATGCGCCTCGAGGTAGACGACCTCTTCCCCTTGCTAGACGCCGCCGAACTGCTGGGGCTAGCGGTTTTGCAGGAAGGGGACATCCGGCTGAGCGCCGAGGGCCTGCGCTTTATCCAGGCAAACCCGGAAGGGCGAAGGCAAATCCTGGCCGAGCGGCTGCTCCTCCACGTGCCCCTGCTGGCCCACATCCACCGGGTGCTGCACACCCGTCCCAGCGGCCAGGCCCCTGAGGAGCGCTTTTTGCGCGAGCTGGAAGACTACATGTCCGCCGAAGACGCCGAGGGTGTGCTGGCTATTGCGACTGACTGGGGGCGCTACGCCGGGCTATTTGAGTACGACTACAACCGGGGGGTGCTGATGCGGGAACCGGTGCCGGGCTAGCCTCCTTCATAACGGCAGCACCAGGACCAGGTGCACCACCGCGCGCCCCAACCAAGGAGCCCAGAGAAGGCTCGTCCAGCGGGTGTACTCCCGGAAACCCAGCTTATGGTAGAGCCCCAGGGCTGCCCGATTTTCCTCGGTGGTGGACAGCTGGACGCCGGGCAGACCCCTTTGCTGAAGGCAGGTCAGATGCGCACGCAGGAGCCGCTCACCCCAGCCCTGGCCCCGCACCCCGCCCAAAAGGTTGATGTGCAGATGGGCGGGGAAAAGCCCCTCGGGGGCGGCTTTACTGGGGTAGCGCAGGGCACGCAAGAGGAAGCGCAAGCTGGTGCCGAGCCCTGGGTAACAGCCCTGGGCAGCCTGGCGCAACCAACGGGGTAGCCCTCTCAGGAAGTACCAGCGGTAGGCGATTGGGTCTTGTGCACCCAGCACGTAGCCCAAAATCTGGCCTTCTTCCTCGAGCACCAGGCCGCATCCCCCCGCAGGCCCCAGGTAGGGCCTCACCCAAAGCTCGCCGAAGAGCACCTTGGCGGGGAAATAGACCTCTGCTGAACGGCCAAAGAAGCCGGTAGCGTAGGCCACCTCGGTTAGGGCCGCAAAGTCGGCGGGCAGGACAGGACGGATCTGGGGATTCACCGCCGATTCTCCTCCGGCAGCTCCAACCGGGCCAGCAGCCCCCCCTCGGGGGCTTTCTCTAGCCGGAGGCGCCCCCCGTGCTGCTCGGCAATGGCCATGACCAAAGTCAGGCCCAGCCCGGCCCCCCGCACCCCCTGGGTGCCCGCGCCGCGCTGGAAGGGCTGCAGGAGGCGCTCGAGCTGCCCCTGGGGGATACCCGGGCCTTCGTCGGCTACCTCCACCACCGCGCACGCCCCCTCGCGCCGGGTGCGCAGCCAGACCCGCCCACCCACCGGCCCGTATTTGATGGCGTTGGAGAGCAGGTTGGCGATGGCGGTGCGGAGGGTAAGGGGGTGGCCCCGGTAGGGGGTGGGCTCGAGCTCGAGCATCACCCTCACCTGTTTTTCCTTAGCCAGCCCCTCCAGCTGCTCCTGAACCTCCAGGGCCAGCAGGTCGAGCTCCACCGGTTCGGGTTCGAAGGGCACGTGGGTGCGGGCCAGCAACAAAAGCGCCTCAATGACCTGGGCCAGGTCTTCGGCGGTGCGGGCGATCTCCGCGAGGGCCTCACGGTACTGCTCTGGAGTGCGGGGCCGCTCTAAGCTCAGGCTGGCCCGCCCCTGTAGCAGGCTCAAGGGGGTGCGCAGCTCGTGGGCCGCGGCCAGGGCGAAGGCCTTTTCGCGCTCGATGGTGCGCTCGAGGCGGCCCAGCATGGCGTTGAAGGTGCGGGTCAGCCGGGCCATCTCGTCTTGCCCGGGGCTCTCCGGCACCCGTTGCCCGTACCGTTCCGAGGCCGCGATGGCCTCGGCCAGCCGGGTAACCTGGTCCACCGGACGCAGTGAACGGTCAGCCAGCAGATACCCCATCCCCAGGGCCAACACAAAGAGCACCGGTAGCCCCATCAGCAAGGTTTTCTGGGTTTTGTCCAGGGTACTCAAAGCTTCCTGCTGTGAACGCATCACCTGAACCACCCCACCGCCCGGCAGGGGGTGGTTGTAGACCCGCGTCCCCTGTACGCTCAGGAAGCCTGTTTTGAGCTCAACCTCCACCCAGGGCTGCCCCAACTGCCAAAGCGGCCTTCCCTGAGCATCGTAAACGGTGAGTGCGATGGCCCCCGGCAGACGGTTTTGCAAATGACCGGAATCCCTGATGCGGAGCTCACTCACGGCAATGGCTGCCGCTTCCCGGAGCGACTCATCCAGGATCTGGTGCAATGCTCTGTGAAAAACCCCATAGACCACAGCCCCGCTCAGCAACAAAAAGGCCCCCAGCACCAGCCCGTAGTACAGGGTCAGGCGGAGCCGCAGGCTCAAGGGCCCTCCTCCACTCGCCCCAATCGGTAGCCCAGCCCGCGCACCGTCTCGATAAAGTCCTCCCCCAGCTTGCGCCGCAGGCTCGAGACGTAGACGTCCACCACCTTGGTGTCCACCTCGCTCTCCCCCGGCCAGACCCGCTCGATGAGGCTGTTGCGGCTATAGGCCCGGCCCGGGTTCAGCCCGAAGCACTCCACCAGGGCGTACTCCCGTGGGGTTAGGGGCACCGGCTGGCCATCCTTGAGCACCTGGTGGGCCGCCAGGTCGAGGGTGTAGCCCCTGGGCAGAGGGATCAGGTTGGTGGCCTCGCCTCGAGCCCGCCGCACCAGGGCGCGGATGCGGGCCCGGAGCTCGCGGAAGTCGAAGGGTTTGCTCAGGTAGTCGTCGCCCCCGCTGTCGAGCCCGGTGAGCTTGGAGTCCACATCCCCCCGGGCGGTGAGGAAGAGGATGGGGGTTTTGTCCCGTCGGCCCCGCAACACGCGGGCCAGCTCGAAGCCGGCCTGGGGCCCTTCGGGCAGCATCACGTCCAGAATCAGGAGGTCGTAGGTCTCCAGCTCGGCCATACCCCGCCCGATGGCGGCGTTGGGGGCATGGTCCACCATGAGCCCATCGTCGCGCAAACCCTCGGCGATGAGCGCGGCCAGCCGGGGGTCGTCTTCTACCAGCAGCACCCGCATAGGCCTCCTCTAGCATGGCAGGCTACGCCGCGAGGGTAAAGATGGGGTAAAAGCCGGCCTCGAGTCGGCCAAAGGCCCCCGCCAAGAGAATGGCTCCCTCCACCTCGCAGCCACAACGTCAAAGAACCGCTCGTAGACGTCCTCGGCCATGCCTATAAAGGCCATCAGGCTTAGAAACAGCAGCCCTAGAAGCCAAAGAGGCGCCAGGCGAAGCCCCTTTCCCCAGATGCCGGATATCCTTTGGATCACGCTGCTTCTCCTCAATTTTATCGTAACCGGAACGGACCCTCGGAACCGAGCAGTTCCGAGAGCTTGACGAAAGCAAACCCCCGCGCCCGCAAGGCCGGTATCAGCTCCCTGAGGGCCGGAAGCGTGGCGGGGAGACGGGGGCCGCCCTGGCTGTGCAGAACGACGATGGAGCCGTTACGCACCCGGCCCAGCACGTTGCGCACGATAACCTTGGGGTCGGCCTGGCCCCCATCCTCCCCCGCCACGTCCCAGTGCACCACCTGTAGCCCCAGCCGCTCCACTAGGGCCAGGTCCTCTGGGGCGTAGCAGCCCCCGGGAAAGCGAAAGTAGCGGTTTTTGACCCCCAGCCCCTCCAGCAGGGCCCGGGTCTTCAGCACCTCATCGGCCTTGCGGGCCGGGGCCACCCCAGGCAGCCCGTAGCAGGGCTGGGCAAAGCCAGGGTGGCTGTAGCTGTGGTTCTCCAGCTCAAACAGGGGGTTCTGCGCCAGGGCGCGGGCCTGCTCGGGGTAGGCCTCGATCCACAGGCCGCTCAGGAAAAAGGTGGCCCTGACCTGGTTTTGCTCCAACAGCCGGTAGAGCTCGGTGGGGTTGTAGCTTCTGACCTTTCCCATGCGTAGCATCTGGAGCATGCCCGGGGTCATGTCGGCGTCAAAGGTCAGGGCGATCTGGGGGGACTGGCGAGGGCCGTGGAGAACGGGAGCGGCCAGCCCCAACCCCCCGAGCAGTACCGCCAGGGCCCACATCCTCACCGCATCACCCCGGTGTGCCCCAGGGAGTAGCGGCCCGGCTGGGGGTAGATAGCCAGCCCGTGGGGGCTTTTGCCCACCTTGATGCGCCGGATCAGGCCACCTTTTTGCAGGTCGGTATCAAAGACGTACACCTCGCCGTGGTAGCGGCCGGAAAGCCACAGCCTCTTGCCGTCCGCCGAAACCCCGCCCATGTCCGGGCTACCCCCGCCGGGGATTCTCCACTTCGCTACCAGCTTGCGGGTGGCGAACTCCAGCACGCTCACCGAGCCCTCCCCCCGGTTGGAGATGTAGAGGTACTTGGCGTCGCGGCTGGGGTAGAGGCCGTGGGCCCCTTTGCCGGTAGGGATGAAGCCGACCTTCCGGAACCCCAGGGCGTCGATCAGGTGCACCCCATCGGCCATCATGTCGGCCACGTAGAACACCTGGCCGTCGGGGGAGAGCTTCACGTCCTGGGGCATCCCCCCCAGGTGCAGCTTATCCCGCACTTTCCGGGCCGCCACGTCAATCCGAAGCAAATCCCCGCTGAACTCGCAGGCCGCCACCAGGGTGCGCCCATCGGCGCTGTAGTCCATGTGATTGATGCCCTTGCAGGGGACGCTCAGGCTCCCCTGGGGCTTCCAGGTCTTAGGGTCGAAGAAGTCCAGGCGGCGCTGGTACTCGGCCACCACGATGGCCGACTTTCCGTCCGGGGTGAAGTAGAGGTTGTAGGGGTCTTTGACCGGGATCCGCTTCCCCAGGGTTCCGGTCTTGGGATCGATGGGGATGAGGGTGTTGCCCACATCGTTGGCCACGTAGAGGGTCCTCAGGTCGTAGGCGGGCACCACGTGCTGGGGTTCTGCGTCCACCATATAGCTGGCCATCACCCGGTAGGTCTTGGGGTCGATCACGTACAGCCGGTTGGTCTTGCCATCGGGCACGTAGACCCGTTCGGGGAAATCCCTGACCACAGGCGAGAGCATCCCCGCCGCGGTGAAGGCGTAGACGTTCTTGGGGTCGTAGGGCGGCATCCCCGGCAGGCCCGCCTTCAGCCCGGGGCTGGCGGCGATGGGGGGCGGGCTCGAGGCTCCCTGCCCCGCTGGGCCGAGGGCCTCTGCCTGCGACCGATAGACCATCAGGGAAAACAAGAGCAACACCGCCCGCCAGCCAGGGTGTATTCCACTCATCACAGCCCTCCGTTTGGTATGCATGGGGCACTCAGACCTCGAGGGAGCACGTTAGAGCGCTTAGGTAAAGCTCTGGTAAAAAGCTGCCGGGCAGGCCTGGCAGCCCCCAGGTTCGGGGTTTCCTTGCAGGAAGGTTGCGCGCTTTGAGGGGAAGGTGAGGGCTGGCGCCTTTTACCAAACCTTTACGCGGCCTCCATAGCCTGAGGCGTGCTCGAGGGCCTGCGCTTGCTGTGGAACAACCCCTACGTGCGGGGGGTGGCCGGGCTGCTGCTGCTTCTGGCCTTGCTACGGCTTGTGTACCTCACCGCCGACCTCTTTGGGCTGTTCCTTTTGGCCCTCCTGCTCGCAGCCCTGCTACGCCCGTGGGTAGACCGGCTGGAGCGGCTCCGGCTGCCGCGCCCGGCCGCTTTGGCGCTGGTGTTGCTGCTCCTGGGCTTGGGCCTGGGCCTCCTGGGTGTGGGGCTGGTGCGGGTCAGTGAGGAACTGGCCCACTTCGCCCGAACCCTTCCGGGGACCGCAGACAGCCTGGCCGTTTGGTGGAGGCACCTACCCGAGCGGCTGCACGCCTCGGGGCTGCCCCCCTGGCTGGTGGGGGCCCTCGAGCAGGCTTACGGTTCGGTGGGCGAGTTCTTGCAAAGCCTCTCCGCCGAGCTTATCCCCCGCCTGGGCGGCTTCGCCCAGAGCGGGCTGCTCCCGGCCCTGGCCCTTCTGTTTGGCGGGGCAGTCAAGCTGGCGGCCTTTGTGGTGTTCTTCGTCTACCTGCTGGCCGATGGGCCGCGCATGGGCCAGGGCCTTTTGCACAGGCTTCCCCCCGACCTGCGGGCCTGGAGCGAGCGGATGGTGGGCTACCTCGAGCGGGCCGTGATGGGCTACTTTCGGGGGCAAATTCTGGTGGCGGCCAGCCTGGGGCTCTTGGTGGGGCTGAGCCTGGGCGTTCTGAAGGTGCCGCTGGCCCTGCCGCTGGGGATGCTGGTGGGCGTGCTGGAGCTCATCCCCTATCTGGGCATTGCTTTGGGGGCGGTGCTGGTCTTTTTCGCGGCCCTGCCCATGGGCTGGCCGGTGGTGCTCAAGGCCCTGCTGGTGCTGTTGGGGGCGGCCCAGCTCGAGGGCCACCTGCTGGCGCCTTTGCTGATAGGCCGCAGCACCTCGCTCCACCCGGTTACGGTGCTCCTGGCCCTTTTGCTGGGCGAGCGGCTGGGCGGCATACCGGGTATGTTGGTGGCTGTACCCTTTGCGGCTCTCCTCAAGCTGTGGTTGGAGGACATCTGGCCCTTGGGGGAAGGCCGCACCAGGCAAGCACCGGAGGACTCAAAATGGAAATCCTGAACAGTCTTTTCTGGCTCTTCCTGCTCATCTCCTTCCTGAGCCCGCTGTTCCAGCGGCAGGTGCTGGAAATGGCCCGGGCCCGCAGCATCCAGGCCCTGGAACGCCGCCGCAACAGCCGCCTCATCACCTTAATCCACCGGCAGGAGGCCATCGCCCTGCTGGGCCTGCCCCTTTCCCGCTACATCGACATCGACGACTCCGAGCAGGTCCTGCGGGCCATCCGCCTCACCGACCCCCAGGTACCCATCGACCTGGTGCTCCACACCCCGGGGGGGCTGGTGCTGGCCGCCGAGCAGATCGCCGAGGCCCTTTTGCGCCATCCGGCCAAGGTGACGGTCTTCGTGCCCCACTACGCCATGTCGGGCGGCACCCTGATCGCCCTGGCCGCCGACGAGATCGTCATGGACGCCAACGCGGTGCTGGGCCCGGTAGACCCCCAGCTGGGGCAGTACCCGGCGGTCTCCATCCTGAAGGTGCTGGAGCAGAAGCCCATTGAAAAGATTGACGATGAAACCCTAATCATGGCCGACCAGGCGCGAAAGGCGCTGGCCCAGGTTAAGGCCACCGCACAAAACCTCCTGCGCAAGCACCTGGACGAGGCCCAGGCCGAGGCCATCGCGGCTAGGCTCTCTCAGGGTACCTGGACGCACGACTACCCCATCAGCGCCGAGGAGGCCCGGGCTATGGGCCTGCCCATCTCCACCGAGATGCCCCCCGAGGTCTATGCCCTGATGGAGCTCTACCCCCAACCCCGCGGCAACCGGCCCAGCGTGCAGTACGTGCCCCTGCCCTACCGACGCGAAGGGCCTAGGGCGAGGTAGTCGTGCTCTCGGGGCCCCTGAGCGACCAAACCACCCAGGCCGAAGCCCTGAAGGTGCTCGAGCACCGCTCAAAGAAGCGCGGCCTGGCTCGAGTGCTCCCCTTTATGGGCCCGGCTTTCGTGGTCAGCGTGGCCTACATGGACCCTGGAAACTTTGCTACCAATATCCAGGCTGGAGCCCAGTTCGGCTATCAGCTCATCTGGGTGGTGGTGGCCTCGAGCCTCATCGCTATCTTTATCCAAAGCCTTTCGGCCCGGCTGGGGATTGCCACCGGCCAAAGCCTGCCCCAGGTGGTGCGGCAGGAGTTCCGTCCCTGGGTACGCTACTTTTACTGGGTGCAGGCTGAACTCGCGGCCATGGCCACCGACCTGGCCGAGTTCATCGGGGCTGCCTTGGGGTTTCACCTGCTGTTGGGCCTCCCCCTTTTCTGGAGCGCCGTGCTGGCGGCGCTGGCCACCTTCCTCCTGTTGGCCCTGGAGCGTTTTGGCTTCCGCCCGCTCGAGGCCGCCATCACCGTGCTGGTGGGGGTGATTGCCCTGGCCTATGTGCTGGAGCTATTCATTGCCCATCCCGATGTTGGGCTTTTCAAAGGCTTCGTGCCGGGCTTTGCGGGAAGCGAAAGCGTGCTTCTGGCGGTGGGCATTCTGGGAGCCACGGTGATGCCCCATGTCATCTACCTGCATTCAGCCCTCACCGAGCAGCGCATTCCCCTGCAAGACCCCGCGCTCAAGCGCCGCCTACTTTACTTCAGCAACCTGGATGTGGGAGTAGCCCTTTCCATCGCCAGCTTTGTGAACATCGCCATGCTGGTGGCGGCCGCCGCAACCTTTCACCGCACCGGCCAAAGCGAGGTGGCCGACATTACCACGGCCTACCAGACCCTCTCCCCTCTGCTGGGCCCCCTGGCCGCCGGGGCCTTTGCCGTGGCCTTGCTGGCCTCAGGGCTTTCCTCCACCACGGTGGGCACCATGGCCGGCCAACTGGTCATGCAGGGCTTCGTAGGCTTTGGCATCCCCCTCTGGCTGCGCCGCCTAGTGACCCTGGGCCCGTCCTTTGGGGTGATTCTTCTGGGCCTCGACCCCACCCGGGTCTTGGTGCTCTCGCAGGTGGTGCTTTCCTTCGCCATCCCCTTTGCCCTGGTGCCGCTACTGCTCTTTACCGCCAACCGGCGGCTGATGGGTGAGCTGGTCATTGGACGAACCCTAATGGTCGTGGGCTGGATAGTGGCAGGGGTCATCGTGTGGCTCAATCTCTACCTGCTTGTACGGAGTCTGACCTAGGAGTTTCCAGGATATCCCCATCGCGCTAGGTCAAGGCAAACCATATCTCACCGACTCGGGCGGCCCCTGGGGAACCGACGACCACCAGCGGGCCAGCCAGGCCCTCCTGGCCGAGGCCGAAGGGGTGCTGAACGAAGCCCTCCAGGCCGCCGGGGAGGTGCCGCTTTTGCGGGCCAGGGCCTTGCTTAACCTGGGGGTGGTGCGTAAGCGCCAGGGCCGCACCGAGGAGGCCCAGGAGTCCTATCGGCGCTCGCTCGAGGCTGAGGCTGAACCTGGAACAACCTGGCCGAGCTCAAGGGTGACCCGGAGAGCCTCGAGGAGGTTGGCCCTGCTGCAAGGGGCGCGTTATAGCGTGCTGGCCGAGCGTTACCAGGATCGCCTGCGGGCGTTCAGACTGCGTTAAGGGGGGTTTTGCTACAGTCCTGCCCGTAAGGAGGGAAGATGAAAAAGGCATCCCGACTCTGGCTCCTGGCTTTCGGTTTTCTGCTCGTAGCCTGCGGTGGGGGCAGCAGCCCGCCCCCCAGCAGCATCACCCTTACCGTGGTAGACGCCCAGAACGTAGGCTACACCGCCGCCTACCAGGTGGGCAGCGGGGCCTGGGCGGCCTTTACCCCCAGCAGCTCCAACACCTATACCTTCAACCTGGGCAGCAGCACCACCTACGGCGTGGCCGTGCGCTGCAACCCTTTGGCTCCAGGCATGCCTACCCAGGTCCAAGTGATCCAGGCTACCTCCAGCGAGCTGGCCAACCCCAAAGTGACCTGCAGCAGCCCCAACCCCAGCACGGTGAACTACACCCTGAACGTGAGCGTATCGGCGGTGCCTGGGGTGGTGTCGGGCGACACTGTGAAGGTGAGCGGAAAAGGC
>NZ_JANXCG010000032.1 GCF_025060375.1 Meiothermus sp.
AGGGTGCGTGGCCCTGGCCGACACCTACGCCTCGAGCGAACGCAAGGATGTAGATGAAAGGGGCGGTCACGCACCCGACACGCCGCTTAAGTCGGTGCTGGCGGGCCTGCGGGTGCAGGGGCAGTACGGCCACCGGGACTGGGGCTACAGCATGGTGCGCTCCGGCCAGGAGGTAGGCCAGAAGGCGGGAGAGGCCTATCCAGAAGCTGGGCCCAATGTTTCCAAGGACACCTACTGGCGGGTGGCCGAGCGGCTGGATGAACGTCTAAAGGAGCTGGACAGGCTGGGGCCAGGCCCCGAAGCCCTGCTCTCCAACCTGCTGGGCATCTTCCAGGAGCTTCTGTGGAACATCCCCTCCGACACCCAGGGCGAGCCCGATGTTTCGCTGTACGACCACCTGCGCCTCACGGGGGCCATCGCGGCGGCTTTGTGGGCCTACCACGGCGGTTCGCCCAGCGTGGAAGCCCTGCGGGACGAAAAGCCCGAGAAGTTCCTGCTGGTGCTGGGCGACCTGGGGGGCATCCAGGCCCACATCTACCGCATCCAAGGAGCCCAGACCGGGGTGGGGGGCCTGGCCAAGCGGCTGCGGGCGCGCAGCCTGGAGGTTTCGCTGGCCGCCGAGGCGATGGGCCTGGACGTGCTCCGGCGCACCGGTTTCACCTCCCTTCAGCGCATCATGAGCGCAGGGGGCAAGTTCTACCTGCTCTTGCCCAACACCCCGGCGGTGCATCAGGCGCTAGGCGAGGTGCGCAAGGACTGGGAGGAATGGGCTTTGCAGCAGGGCGCTACCCTGCTGCCCTTTCTGGCTGAACATCCCTTTGCCCCCGCGGGCTTCAAGCGCTTCAGCCAGGTGCTCCAGGAGGCGCACCAGAAGCTGGCCCTGGCCAAGCTAAGGCCCCTGCAAAGCCAGCTGGGGAGCTACTACCTGAGAGCAAGCGGCCAAAGCCTCCGCCCCTGCGCGGCCTGCGGAGCGCGCCCGGCCAAATCAGCCACTGAGGCGCTTTGCTACGGCTGTGAGCGCGATGCCCACGTGGGCCGGCTGATTCCCAAGCGAGAGGAGATTGGGTTCTTCCCCGAAGACGCACCCAAGCCCCACTACCGCTTTCCTGGCCTGCGGGTGGCCCTCGAGCCCTCTCGCACCCACACCCTGCGCACCCGGATCGAGTTCACCCCTGCGGCTCACCCTTGGGAGGTGCGCCTCCTGGCCGGGCACATCCCCACCCTGAAGCACGCCCTTCGGACCGGCAATTGGCGCAACCTGAGCGAATACCAGGCCTGGGCCAAGGCGCAGGGGCTTTGGGAAGATGAAGAAGAAGGGCGCAGGGAAGACGACCCCCTCACCCTGGCCGAGCTGGCCGAGTTTTCCAACGGGGCCAAGTACCTGGGGGCCCTGATGCTCGACGCCGATCGCATGGGCGAGGCCTTTGCCACGGGGTTTGTGGACGAAAAGGGCGCCGACCACAGCAGCCCCAGCCGCATAGCGAGCCTTTCGCGAATGCTCGAGCTCTTCTTTGCCGGGGAGGTGCTGGAACTTATCAAGAACCCCAAAACCTACGCCAAGCGTTTGGGTTGGAGCGAACTCGAGGCCAGCGAGAAAGCCCGCCGCTTCCCCCTCATCTACTCGGTCTATGCGGGGGGCGACGACCTCTTTCTGTTGGGGCCCTGGGACGTGCTCCTGGAGTTCGCCCTGGACTTAGAAGCGCTCTACCGAAGGTTCACCCAGCATCCCCAGCTCACCCTTTCGGGCGGGTTCGTGCTGGTGAACCCCTCGCTGCCCATCCCCCTGCTGGCCGAGGCGGTGCAGGAGGCCGAGCAGCAGGCCAAACAGAACGGGCGGAACCGGCTTCACCTCTTCGGTCAGAGCGTGCCCTGGGCAGAGCTGCGGGACCTGGTACCTTGGGTGCAGGACTTGCAGCAACACCTGAACGCCGAGGGCAAAGCGGGCCTGAGCAGCGCCCTGGCCTATCGGCTTTTGCGCCTGTGGAAGC
>NZ_JANXCG010000076.1 GCF_025060375.1 Meiothermus sp.
GGGGGTACCCACTTCCGGCTTCTACCCGTTTCTCCGCTACGGGGCGCGCTCAGGCGGTCTACCACCGGGTGGCCGCCAGGTGGTGCCATCCCCTCAGCGGGGGCCAGGTCGCCACTTGGCTCGCAAGCTTTTGTCTTCAAATGTGAGCTGCTGCTCCCCTAAACTCCACCGCTGTTTTAGGGTTTGGGTATGCTGCGCTGGTGCTGGTGGATGGGCTCTTTGTGGGCCCTTTCCCTAGGCCTCTCCCAGCCCCTCACCATAGACCAGCTCGCCCAGGCTCGCTACGGGGGCGGAACCCTAAGCGTGGAGAGGGTTTTAGAGCAGACACAGGGCTTTACCCGTTACCTGGTGCGCTACCCCTCGCAGGGGCTCAGGATGTATGGCTTCATGAACGTCCCCAACGGCAATGGTCGGTTCCCGGTGGTAATTCTGATCCACGGCTACGTGAACCCTTCCACCTACCGCACGCTTACCTACACCACCCGTTACGCCGATTACCTAGCGCGGTCTGGGTTTATCGTCTTGCACCCCAACCTGCGGGGACATGGCCTCTCGGAGGGGCAGCCTGAGGGGAGCCCCTGGCGTATTCTATACGCGCAGGAAATCCTGGACTTGGCGGCCATTGTGCGGGCGCAGGCGGGGCGTGGAGCCTTGGAGAGGGCCCTTCCCCGGATAGGTCTGATGGGCCACAGCATGGGGGGTGGTGTGGCCCAGCGGGTGGCCGTGGTGGATCGCCAGATACGGGCGGTGCTCCTGTACAGCAGCATGCACGGGGATGACCTGAAAAACGCCCGTCAAATCTGCCACGTCTTCACGAATGGGGCTCGAGGTTGCGAGGAGGCTCGCAACCCTCCTCCCAACCTGGCCCAAATCTCGCCCATATACCACTTCCACCGTCTTCGGGCCCAGGTTCAGGTGCACCACGGCACCCGCGATGCCCAAACCCCCTACGCCTGGGCTGAAGAGATATGCGCCGCGCTGCGGGAGAACCGGGTGTCCCACCGGTGCTTTACCTATCCTGGCGCTGGCCACACCTTCCGTGGCCAGGACTACACCCTGCTCATGCAGCGGGCGGCGGCCTTTTTCCGGGCGGCGCTAAATTGAGGCTGGTGGAGCACCTCTACGTTCATGTGCCCTTCTGCCCCACCCTCTGCCCCTACTGTGACTTTCACGTGCTCCGGCGGCATCCGGGTAGCGTGGAAGCCTACCTGAAGCGGCTGAAGGAGGAGGCGTGGGCTCTGTACGAGCGCTATCCCGCCCCCCTCAAGACCCTCTACCTGGGTGGCGGCACGCCGAGCTTTCTTAGGGAGCCTGAGCTGGAGGCCCTTTTTGAGGCGCTACCCTGGCCCTTGGCCGAAGGGGCCGAGGTAACGCTCGAGGCCAACCCCGGCACCCTCAGCCCCCCCCGCTTGCGCCTGTTGCGGGAGCTAGGGGTGAACCGGCTCTCGCTAGGGGTTCAGAGCTTTCAGGAGGGGGTGCTCAGGATTTTGGGCCGGGCCCATGGGCGAAGGGGGGCTTTCCGAGCTGTAGAGATGGCCCTGGAGGCGGGCTTTCGTACCTCCATAGACCTAATTCTGGGCCTTCCTGAGCAAGACGTGGAGGCCGACCTTCAGGAAGCCGCCGCCCTGGGGGTGGGGCATGTTTCGGCCTACACCCTGCAGGTGGAGCCGGGCACCCTTCTGGCCCTCTCGGGCTACAGCCCCGACCCCGAGGCTGAGGCCCTGGCCCTGGAGCGAGCCGTGATGATGTTGGGAGAGGCAGGGTTTCGCCGCTACGAGGTGTCCAACTTTGCCCGCCCCGGTGAGGAGAGCCGGCACAACCAGGCCTACTGGGAAAGCGCCTTCTGGGGGGGGCTGGGCCCCAGCGCGGTTGGCCACTACCAGGCCCAGGGGCAGGCCTACGCCCTTCGCACAAGGCAACCCCCCCTGCCCCGCTGGTTGGTGGGCGAGCCCCCCGACCTGGAGGAGATAGACCCTCTCGAGCATGCCAAGGAATCCCTAATGCTGGGCCTTCGGCTGGCTCAGGGGGTGGACGTGGGCCGCATTGAGGGACGCACGGGGTTGTCCCTGTGGCCCCTCTTGGCGCCTGTGGTGCAGGCGCTGCTTGCCGAGGGGCGGCTCGAGGTAGAGGGAAAGCGCATCCGGGCCACCAACCTGAACACCCTTCACCCCCTTATCCTGGAGCTTTGGGAGGCTTTGCAAAAGGGAACCGGCCCCTCCCAGGAGGGGCCGGCCACGGGATAGCGTTAGAAGTCCATGTCGCCGCCCATGTTGCTGCTCGGGGTGGAGGAGGCCTTCTTCTCCTCGGGCTTCTCGGCCACCACCGCCTCGGTCATCAGGATCAGCGACCCGATGGATGCGGCGTTTTGCAGGGCGGTGCGGGTCACCTTCACCGGGTCTACGATGCCCGCCTCCATCATATCCACATACTCCCCTTTGGCCGCGTCGAAGCCGTAGTTCTTCTCCTTTTTGCTCAGGATGTTGTTGACCACCACGCTGCCCTCGTACCCGGCGTTGGCGGCAATCTGCCGGGCAGGCTCTTCAAGGGCCCGCAGCACGATCTTGGCGCCGGTAGCCTCGTCGCCCTCGAGCTCCTTGATGAGGTTCTTCACCGCGGGTATGGCGCGGAGCAGGGCCACCCCACCGCCCGGCACGATGCCCTCCTCCACCGCAGCCCGGGCCGTGGAGAGGGCGTCCTCATAGCGGTGCTTCTTCTCCTTGAGCTCGGTCTCGGTAGCCGCGCCCACGCGGATTACGGCCACCCCACCGGCCAGCTTGGCCAGCCGCTCCTGGAGCTTCTCCTTGGAGTACTCCGAGTCGGTGGTCTCCAGCTCCTTCTTGATGCCGTTGATGCGGGCCTCGATGTCCTCCTTCTTGCCCTTGCCGCCCACAATGGTGGTTTCGTCCTTGTTGATGCGCACCCGCTCGGCCCGGCCCAGCATGGAGAGGGTAGCGTTCTCCAGCTTGAAGCCCAGCTCCTCGCTGATCACGGTGCCGCCGGTGATGGCCGCGATGTCCTTGAGCATCTCCTTGCGGCGGTCGCCGAAGCCGGGGGCCTTGACCGCGGCGATGTTCAGGGTGCCCCGGAGCTTGTTCACCACCAGCGTGGCCAGGGCCTCGCCCTCCACATCCTCGGCGATGAGCAGCAGGGGCTTACCGGTTTGGGCCACCTGCTCCAGCACCGGCAGGAGCTCCCGCACGTTGGAGACCTTCTTCTCGGTGATGAGGATGTAGGGGTCGTCGAGCTGGACCTCCATGGTCTCGGGGTTGTTCACGAAGTAAGGGGAGATGTAACCCTTGTCAAACTGGTACCCCTCCACGAAGTTCAGCTCGGTCTCCAGGCTCTTGGACTCCTCTACGGTGATGACCCCTTCACGGCCCACCTTCTCCATGGCGTCGGCAATCAGGTTGCCGATCTCGGCGTCGTTGTTCGCCGAGACGCTCGCCACTTCAAAGATGGCCTTGCGGTCGTTGACGGGTACGGCCAGCTCCTGAATGCTCTTGACCGCCACCTCCACGGCCTTCTCGATGCCCCGCTTTAGGGCCAAGGGGTTGGCCCCGGCGGCCACGTTGCGCAGCCCCTCGCGCACGATGGCCTGGCCCAGCACGGTGGCGGTGGTGGTGCCGTCGCCGGTGATGTCGTTGGTTTTGGAGGCGATCTCAATCATCAGCTTGGCGCCGATGTTCTCCAGGTGGTCCTCCAGCTCCACCTCTTTAGCTACGCTCACTCCGTCTTTGGTGATGGTGGGGCTGCCGAACTTCTTCTCCAGGACCACGTTGCGCCCACGGGGGCCTAGGGTCACCTTCACCGCGTTGGCCACCGCGTTCATCCCGCGCTCGAGGCTCCGGCGTGCAGCTTCGTCGAAGACCAGCATCTTAGCCATAATTCACACTCCTCCGCAGAAACCGTTACAGGACAGCCAGAAGGTCGCGCTCGGAAAGGATGATGTACTCCTCGCCGTCGATCTCAATCTCGGTGCCACCGTACTTGGCAAAGACCACCACGTCGCCTTCCTTAACCTCTAGGGGCACCTTGGTTCCGTTTTCCAGGGTGCGCCCGCTGCCTACGGCGATCACCTTGCCCTTTTGGGGCTTTTCCTTTGCGGTATCGGGCAGTACGATGCCCCCTTTGGTTTTGGGCTCCTCTTCAATCCGCTTGACCACCACACGGTCGCCGAGGGGTCGGAGCACGGTTGCTGTTGCCATTCTGTTCCTCCTCTAGAAGGCTTTGACAGTCTTGGGTTTAGAGTGTCAACCCGAGGCTATATTATTCCGCCCTACCCATGAGAATGTCAAGAGGGCTGGGCTACGGCACCTAAGACAGTTGAGTGCGGTCTTGTCAAGATTGGGTTACCTACGCCGGTAGCGTAGCACGTAGCCCTCGAGCCCGGCCACCAGGGCATATAGGGCGATGCCCAGCCCCACGGTGACCATCACTGCGGCGAAAGCGTTGGCGTAGCGGAAATTGAGGCGCTCCGTGTTGGCCATATACCCGAGCCCTGCTCCCCCGAACACGAACTCCGCCACCACCGCCCCTATGAGGGCCAGGGAGAGGGTGAGCCGCAACCCGCCCAGCACCACCGGGAGAGCACCGGGAAACTCGAGCTTGCTGAACACCCCCCAGGCCGTGGCCCCCATGGTCTGAAAGACCTCGCGGTAAACCCGATCCACCTCCCGCACGCCCACCATGGTGCTCACCATGACCGGGAAGATGGATATGAGGGCCACCGTGATGACTTTTGAGAGGAGTCCGTAGCCAAACCAAATGATGAGCAGGGGGGCGATGATGATGGTGGGCACGGCCTGCAGGGCCACGATGAAGGGCGAGAAGAGTCTCTCCAGGGCGCGGCTGCGCCCCATCGCGTACCCTAGGGGAAGCCCGGCTGCCAGAGAGACCAAGGTGCCCAGCAGGGCGGCCTCGAGGGTAGCCAAGGCGCTTTGTGCCAGCAGAGCGGCGTTGTCCACCATAGCCCTCCAGACCTGCGTTGGGGAGGGCATGAAGAGGGGAATCCGGGCTGATAGAAGGCTCCAGAGGATGAAGAAAATCCCGCCCAGACCCAAAACCCCGAAGACCTCCCAAGGGGGACGCATGGGAGGGGGTGGGGGCTCGATGAAGGTGGAGTCGGCTACCCCTAGGCGCTCCCGCAGCTCGGCTTCAATCCCGTCGGTAAAAGCGGTGAGTCGGCCCTCCCCTTTGGTGTCCAACACGGCCTCAATCCGGCCTCTGGTGAGCACCACCACCCGGTCGGCCAGGTAGACCGCCTCGCGGATGCTGTGGGTTACGAAAAGAATGGTTTTCCCAGTGCGCTCGTGCAGGCGTTTGAGCTCAAGGTTGAACCGCTCCCGTACCAAGGCGTCCAGGGCGGCGAAGGGCTCATCCATCAGCAGCACCTCGGCGTCCTGGGCTAGAGCGCGGGCAATGGCTACCCGGGCCTTCATGCCCCCTGAGAGCTGGTGGGGGTAGAGCTTCAGGAAAGGCTTCATCCCCAGGTGGGTTTCCACCTTGCCTCGGCCGGTGAGCTCAATGGGAAGCCGTATGTTTTGCTCCACATTGCGCCAGGGCAGAAGCCGATAGTCCTGGAAGACCATGGCCGGCCGGCCCAGCACCTCTACCGTACCCGAGTGGGCCTTCAACAGCCCAGCGACCACTCGGAGTAGGGTGCTCTTTCCTCCTCCCGACGGCCCGATAATGGCTACAAACTCCCCCTTGCGGACCTCCAGGTCCACACCCTTTAGCACCTCCCGCCCCTCAAAGGCCACGGTGATGCCCGAAAGGCGGATGGCGGGGGTGGTGGGGAGGGTCTGGGCCTCAGGAAGGGCAGGTGAATTCATGACCCATAACATACCCCTAGCCTGAACTCACAAAAAGTGGTTCAGGCTAGAGCGGCGGCTTTGGGTATTGACAATCTTTGGTCTCTTTGTTATCCTTCTCGTTGCGCCTTCGCGAGGATGGCGCGGGGATCATGAAAGCTAGGCGGTAGGGAGCGATGCCTTTGTAGGCGAGCTCTTGATTGAATGGGGTCAAGATAGAACGGGCACACGGTGGATGCCCTGGCACCTGAGCCGATGAAGGACGTGGTTACCTGCGAAAAGCCTGGGGGAGCTGGTAGCGAG
>NZ_JANXCG010000078.1 GCF_025060375.1 Meiothermus sp.
CTCCTCGCGGCTCACCAGCTGGGCCCCCGCCCGCTCGTACTCGGCATCGGATAGGCCCGAGCCCCCCCCCGCCCCGCCCGCCACCAAGACGGTGTGGCCCCGCGTCACCAGGCTTTCCACCCCACCCGGGGTGAGGGCCACGCGGTTCTCTAGGGTCTTTAATTCCTTGGGAACTCCGATGAGCATAGTTCTCCTGCTTTTTCTAAGTTAGGGGGATTTTCCCCAGAAGGGAAGCGATGGCTTGAGGAAAAGTTCCCTACTTACGCAAAGTTTTTAGTTAATAATGGGGTATGGCCGTTAAATTGCTGGACAAGATTAACTGTACGATTCTGCTCGAGCTGCAGAAGAACGGGCGGCTTTCCTATAGCGAGCTGGGTCGCAGGGTAGGGCTATCCACGCCGGCTGTGGCCGAGCGGGTACGGCGGCTGGAGGACGCGGGGGTTCTGGTGGGCTACAGGGCCCGGGTGAACCCGGCAGCCTTGGGGTATGGCGTAACCGCCCTGATTGAGGTGGCGACCCCACCCCACCGCTACGAGGAGATGCTCGAGTTTGCTGAGAGGACCGAGGCGGTGCGGGAGTGCTACTTTGTCACCGGCGAGGCCTCGTTTGTGGCCAAGGTGGTGGTGCCCTCGGTGCAGGACCTGCAAACCCTTATTCAGCAGATGGGCCGGTACGGCAACACCCGCACCTCAGTGGTCCTTTCCCAGCCGGTTTTGAAGGAGGTTTTTGAGGTGGTGCCTACCCCTTGAAAACCCGTTTGATGCGAAGCTTGAACCCGTCTCCCTCGGCGATGGCGATGAGGCGCCGCTTAGGACCCAGCAGCGCCACCAGCCCCTTGGCTGGGATGGGCAGCGGGACGCCTTCCATCACCCGTTTGGCCTCGGTATGGGTGAGCTCTACGCTGGGGTAGGAGAGTACCTCGAGCACGTCCAGGGTCCTTTTGACCTCCAGGTTGTCCAGCTCCTGGGCCTGCTCCAGGCCTACCCGCCCTACTCGGGTGCGCACCAGTCCCGAAAGGAAGGCCTTGCTGCCCAATCGCTCGCCCAGGTCGCGGGCAAAGGAGCGCACGTAGGTGCCCGGCCCCACCACCAGCCGGACAATTGCGGTAGGGTAGGGGCCCAGCGGCCGCGGTAGCTCCACCTTTCGCCCCCGCTCGGAGAGCTGCCAGCCGGTAGCTGAGGGGGCGATGCGATGGGGGGTGGGGGTAGGGTCGTAGGCCAGGAGGGTGGTCTCGAGGTACCTTACCGGCCGGGGTGGAAGGGCCAGGGGCTCCCCCTTTCGGGCGGCCTCGTAGGCCTTGACCCCACCCACCTTGACCGCGGAGTAGGCGGGAGGGGTTTGTTCGGTTAGGGTTAGGAATTCCGGTAGCACCGACTCTATTTCGCGCAAGGTGGGTCGTCTAGGGCTTTCCTCAACCACCGGTCCCTCAGCGTCCAGGGTCAGGGTGGTGGCCCCGAAGGAGACCCAGGCCAGGTACTCCTTTTCCTCGGCTGAGAGAAAGGGCACCAGCTTGGTGGAGGATTCCGTGGCCAGCACGAGCACCCCGGTGGCCAGGGGGTCAAGGGTTCCCGTGTGGCCTACCCGCCGGGTGCCCAGCACCTGCCTCAGCCGGTCCACCACGTCGTGGGAGGTCTGGCCCAGGGGTTTGTTGACCGCGTAGAGCGCCATGCCAGCGGATTTTACACGAGAAAGCAGGGCCGCTGGGGCAGGCCGGGGTAAACTCGGGGCATGGAGTGGCAGGCGAGGTACCAACGGCTCAGGTTTGCCCAGCCCAGCGAGGGGGTGCTCGAGGTGGTTCTTGCCAACCCTGGCCGGCTAAATGCGGCCGACCGCCTGATGCACCGGGAGTTGGCGTATGTGTGGCGGGACATAGACCTTGACCCCCATGTCCGGGCAGTGCTGGTGCGGGGTGAGGGCGGGGTTTTCAGCAGTGGGGGCGATTTTTCCATGATCGCTCAGATGATCGAAGACTACGAGGTGCTCCTGGAGGTTTGGAAGGAGGCACGCGACCTCGTCTACGGGATGGTGAACTGCTCCAAGCCCGTCGTATCAGCGATTGAGGGGTCTGCGGTGGGGGCCGGCCTAGCGGTGGCCCTTTTGGCTGACATCAGCATAGCGGGTAGGGGTGCCCGCTTGCTGGATGGGCATGTGCGGCTGGGGGTAGCGGCGGGTGACCACGCGGTCCTTCTCTGGCCCCTTCTGTGCGGCCTGAGCAAGGCCAAGTACCACCTGCTCCTCAACGAGCCCCTCTCCGGCGAGGAAGCTGAGCGGATTGGGATGGTTTCCCGTTGCGTGGAAGACGAGCGGGTCTACCCGGAGGCCCTGGCCGTGGCCCAGAGGCTGGCCGAGGGGGCCCAAAGCGCCATTCGCTTGACCAAGTACGCCCTCAACAACTGGCTACGGCTGGCTGGGCCCAGCTTTGATACCTCCCTCGCCCTGGAGTTCATGGGTTTTATGGGCCCTGATGCCAAGGAGGGTCTGGCCTCTTTACGGGAAAAGCGCCCTCCCGGCTTCCAGAGGCGGTCGCCCCTCTAGTCTTCCTTCAGGCGCAAGAAGACCAGAAAACACCTTTCCTCAGAGGACCACCCTAGGCGGGCGCCCTGTGCCTTAGCCAGGGCTTCTGCCAGCCGAAGCCCAAGGCCTGAACCCGGGCGGGGGTGGGAAGGGGCGTTGGTCACCTCGAGGCCGCCTCCGCCTACCTGCACCTGGACCCAGCCCCCCTTGGCGGTGTGTTGCAGGGCGTTTTCCAGAAGGCTTACCACGATGGCCCTTAGGGCGGGCTCGTGAGCAAGTACCCATACGGGTTCCTCCGGAAGCTGCAGGGATAGCCTGACCCCCCGGGCGTGGAAAGCTGGTCTTAGCGACTCTGCCTGGGTGAAGACCAGGGTGTCCAGCTCCACGGGTTCCAGCTGGAGGGCGTCGGCCTCTGCTCGGGCCAGGAGGAGAAGTCGCTCCACCAATTCCCGAAGCCCTTCCGCCTGGGCCTTGGCCTCGGTCAGTCGGCCCCTTTCCAGGTGGCCCAGGAGCAGGGTAAGGGGGGTTCGCAGGGCGTGGGCCGCCTCGTTGGCAAAGCGGCGCTCCGCGGCCAGGGCCTCCTCCAAGGCGGCGAGCACCTGATTGAAGGCTTCCACCATGTGCCCCACCTCGTCCCGCTGGGCCGGGGGGGTAAGGCGGCGGCTCCAGGCCCGGGCTTGGGCCAGGCCTTGAGCCTCGAGGGTGGCCCGCGCCAAGGGTGCAAGGGCTCTTCCCGAGAGGAAAAGCCCCAAAGCGAAGGCCAAAAGACCACCCAAGAGGAGCACAGGCGGCAGGAGGCGGTCCAAAAGTGAAAGGGGGGCGAGGAGGCTTGCCAGGTCCCGCGCCCCCTTGACGACCAGCCCCTCCCGTTCACTCTCCCGCACCAAGAAACCCTCTTTTCTTCCCTCCACCAGGGCCGCCAGGGTATCCGGCGAGGGGAGAAGCCCCACCGCGTCCTGCAACCTCCCTTCTCCCACGAGAAGGAGAAAGGTGCCGGGGAGCACGGCTTCCAGAAGTGCCGCGTCCACCTGGAACCGGGGTTCGCCGTCCTCATCCTTCTTAAGCTGTACGCCGTTGAGAAGGGTATCCAGGCTGGTGCTGGCCTGATGGAGCAGGGCCAGCTGCAACCCTTCCCTCAGCGCCAACCCGGTGAGGGCCAGGCCCGAAAGCACCACGAAGGCCGTGAGGAAGGCGAAGCGCAGCCTGAGGCTCATCCCCGGAAACGGTAGCCCAGACCCCGGGCGCTCTCTATGGCCTCGTGGGACAGCTTGCGCCGTAGGTACTTGATGTAGGTGTCCACAGTGCGGGGGTCCACGCTCTCCTCCCCGCTCCAGACCTTTTCCAGAAGCTCTTCCCTGGTGGAGAAACCCTCCCCTTTGAGTGCCAAGGCAGCCAGGAGGGCGAACTCCCGGGCGGTCAAGGCTACCTCCCGCCCCTCCCAATAGGATAGGCGCCCCTCCAGGTCCAGCTCTAAGCGCCCTGCCCGCACCCGGTTTTCCGCAAGCCCCCTGCTTCGGCGCAGGAGGGCCCGGGCCCTCGCCACCACCTCCTGCGAGTAGAAAGGCTTGACCACGTAGTCGTCGGCGCCCCCGTCCAAGCCCTCCAGCCGGGTCTCGAGGTCGTCCCGGGCCGTGAGGATGAGGACCGGTAGGGTAAGCCGCCGGTCTCGAGCAAAGCGGAGAACCTCCAAGCCATCCCCGTCAGGAAGGAAGAGATCCAAGACCAAAAGGTCGTAGGGAAAAGCGAGGAGAAGGCCTTGGGCCTCCTCCACTCCGGTGGCCTCGTCTACGGCAAAGCCTGCATCCTGAAGGGCTTCGCTCAGAAGGCTCCGCACTCCGGGCTCGTCCTCCACCACCAAAACCCTCAACGCCGCAGCACCTCCCTTCCTGTCCTCGCCTCCAACCATACCTCTCCAAAGGCCCCCTTAGCCTCCCAGACCAGGAGCTGCTCCTTGGGCTTGGGCTTGAGTTCCAGGTGCCAGGGCTCCCCGTAGCGGCTGCGCACTAGGGCGAGCACCTGGGGAAAGGGCAGGTGGGGTTCTGCAAGGTGTTTGGGCACACCCTTGGGCCTCAGGAGCACCACCCGCCGGGTCCCTGCTTCCACCCAGACCTCCACGCCCGGCACCCGAAGCTCGTAGACCACAAGCCTTTCCTTGGGTTTGAGGCCGTAGCTGAACTTGTAGGCCTCGCGTAGGGTGGCCTGGCCCAGATAGGGGCTCGCCAGGGAGAACACCCCCTCCGGGGTGAGGGCAGGTGGGCCCTGGGCCAGGGCCCACCCCAGTAGGAGAGGTAGCAGTGCCCGCATTTGCCATCCAGCCTAGGAGCCTTTTATGAGCTCCAAAAGCCCCCCTTCTGCAGCCAGGGCTTCCGCTTGGGCCCAAACCCCGGTGGGGGCGTATAAGCGGTTAGCACCGCGTGTTCCGGGAGGGGTTCTTTTCGGTCCGTTCTTCAAAAGGGGCGGGGAGCACCCCGCCCCTAGGGCTAAAAGCCGCGTTCCGCCTTCATCAGGTGATGGGCTGCTCGGGCCAGCCGATGGGCAGCCTCCGCTCGAGCTAGGTCGTTGCCCTGGGCAAGAAGCCGCTTTGCTTCCTGGATGAGCTGGTTCACGGCAGGTGCGTTCACCCGATAGTAGTCTGCCTCGTACTCCGCTCGAGCGATGGCCTCCTGGGCCCGGAAGGGTGCCTCGTAGGCGCGGCGCCCACCTCTTCCCGCGGGGTGGGGTGCTGTGGGCGCTACCTCTTGGAAGCGCAGGGCCTCCAACACCAGGCTTGCCGCGTGGGCCCGCTCCCTGGCTCGGAAGTACTGCCCAGCCTGGTACTCTCCCTGAGCTTGGCGCAGCAGGGTCTCGGCAGTGGCCTTCAGAGGGCTCTGCCCCACTATACCGGCCAGGTACTGGGTCCGGGCCAACTCCCTGGCAGCCCTTTCCGCCTCCCGGTAGTCGGCGGACCTGGGGGCCGGGACCGGCGAGCCTGAAGACGAGGGAGGGGGCGCGGGCTGGGCCAGGGCCGAAAGGCTTAGGGCCGAGAGGATGGCGGCTAAAACCAAGCACTTCTTCTGCATCTTGACCTCCTTCTGCCCTGAAGGGCGCCCATAGGGTAGAAGGTTTCTGTGGGAAGACGGTGGAGGATGGGCCAATGGGGTTTTGGCTTTGGATTCGAGGCGTTTTTGTGCAAAGATGGAGTCATGCCCTTGCTTGTTTGCCCCAACTGCGAAAGCGGTATGAACGAGGTTGTGCGCAACGGCGTTCACATAGACGTTTGCCCTAAGTGCCGAGGGGTTTGGCTGGATGGAGGGGAGCTCGAGAAGCTTTTGGGCCAGGTGCGCCGCTATGAAGAGGAGTACGAGGCTGAGCTGGACAGCTACCGCCGTTATGCGCCGCCCTCGGTTTCGCACCGCAACCCCTACGATACTGACGACGACGAGTACCACCGGCGGAAGAGGAAGAGCAAGCTCAGCCGGCTTTTTGACCTCTTTGATTGACCCTTGCTATCATGGCTAAAAATTAGGTCCGCCGCTTCTGGGAGAGACTGGCCTTGCCAGCGCCGAAGGAGCAACCGCCCCGGAAACTCTCAGGCAAAAGGACCGAAGCGGCGCAATCTGGAGAGAGGCCGCCGCGGCCCGCCGAAGGGATAACACTCTCAGGCAAAAGGACAGAAGGGGCCTTTAGGAGGTCCCTTGATGCCTAAATTCCCTGACGCCCACACCGATTTTGCCCGCCGCCATATCGGCCCCAGCCCCGAGGACATTCAGGAGATGCTGGAGGCGGTGGGGGTTTCCTCGCTGGAGGAGCTGATACAGGAGACCCTGCCCGCTTCCATCCGCCAGGAGGTCCCGCTCTCCATTGGCGGGGGGATGAGCGAGGCTGAGCTTCTGGCCCATATGCGGGAGCTGGCCAGCAAGAACCGGGTCTACACGTCGCTTATTGGCCAGGGCTACTACGGCACCCACCTGCCCCCTGTGATTCAGCGCAACATTCTGGAAAACCCCGCCTGGTATACCGCGTACACCCCTTATCAGCCGGAGATCAGCCAGGGGAGGCTTGAGGCCCTACTCAACTTCCAAACCATGGTGGCCGACCTCACCGGGCTGGACATCGCCAACGCCTCCCTTCTGGATGAGGCTACCGCCGCTGCGGAGGGGATGGCTCTGGCGCACCGGAGCCTGAAGGAGGGGCGCAACCGCTTTTTTGCTGACCGTAACCTTCACCCGCAGACCCTGGCGGTGCTGCAGACCCGGGCTGAGCCTTTAGGCTGGGAGCTGGTGGTGGGGGACCCTAACGATCTGGAGCCGGAGGGGCTTTTTGGTGCGATTTTTCAATACCCCGACACCCTAGGCGAGGTTCGCGACCTGCGAGGCCCCATCGGGCGGGTCAAGGAGGCAGGGGGATTGGTTGTGGTGGCTGCCGACCTGTTGGCCCTGACCCTCCTCGCTCCGCCTGGAGAGCTTGGGGCCGACATTGCGGTGGGTTCGGCGCAGCGCTTTGGGGTTCCGATGGGGTATGGTGGACCTCACGCTGGCTATATCGCGGCTCGAGACGCCCTCAAGCGAGGTCTGCCAGGGCGGCTGGTGGGGGTTTCCATTGATGCCAGGGGCAACCGGGCCCTGCGCCTGGCCCTTCAGACCCGCGAGCAGCATATAAGGCGGGAGAAAGCCACCTCCAACATCTGCACAGCACAGGTTCTGCTGGCGGTGGTGGCGTCGATGTACGCGGTGTACCACGGCCCAAAGGGCCTCAGGGCGATTGCTGAGGAGGTTCACCGCAAGACCAGCGTTCTGGCCCAGGGCCTGGAGCGGCTGGGTTTTCGGCGGGTGAACAGGTACTTCTTCGACACCCTCACGGTGGAAGCACCGGGCCGGGCGGACGAGATTCTGCGAAGGGCCCTTGACCAGGGCATTAACCTGCGCCGGGTAGATGCCGACCGCATTGGCATAGCCTTGGACGAGACCACCACCCCTGAGGTCGTGGAGGCGGTTTTCCGCGCCTTCGGGGGAAGTTTCCGGTATGGGGAGTTTGAGCCCCGTGAGCACCTCCCCCCAGACCTCCGGCGTACCTCGGCCTACCTGACCCACCCGGTCTTCAACCGTTACCACTCCGAAACCGAGCTCTTGCGCTACATTCGCCGGCTTGCCGACCGCGACCTGGCCTTGGACCGGGCCATGATTCCCCTGGGGTCGTGCACCATGAAGCTCAACCCCACCGCAGCTTTGATGCCCATCACCTGGCCGGAGTTTGCCCACCTACACCCCTTCGCGCCCGCGGAGCAGGCGGAGGGGTATCGGGAGCTTATGGAGAGGCTTGGGCGCTGGCTTTGCGAGATTACCGGGTACGACGCCATCTCCTTCCAACCCAACTCGGGGGCCCAAGGGGAATACGCGGGGTTGCTGGCCATCCGGGCCTACCACCGCTCCAGGGGTGAGGGGCAGCGTAGGGTTTGCTTGATTCCCTCCTCAGCCCACGGCACCAACCCTGCCTCGGCCCAGATGGCGGGGATGGAGGTGGTGGTGGTGGCCTGCGACGAGCGGGGGTATGTGGACCTGGCCGACCTGGAGGCCAAGGCCCGAAAGTACGCCCATACCCTGGCTGCAGCGATGGTGACCTACCCCTCTACCCATGGAGTCTTTGAGGAGGGGATCAGGGAGCTTTGCGAGATTGTCCACCGCTATGGAGGGCAGGTTTACCTGGATGGGGCCAACCTCAACGCCCAGGTGGGTTTGGCCCGACCTGGCGACTACGGCGCTGATGTCTCCCACCTCAACCTTCACAAAACCTTCGCCATTCCCCACGGCGGAGGTGGGCCGGGGGCGGGTCCAATTGTGGTCAAGGCCCACCTGGCCCCCTTCCTACCCGGGCACCCGGCCCTAGACGGGGGCACCGCCCCGGTGGGGCCCGTTTCCGCAGCGCCTTTTGGCTCGGCCTCAATCCTGCCCATCTCCTACGCCTATATCGCCATGATGGGCAGCGCAGGGCTCAAGCGGGCCACCGAGGTGGCCATCCTCAATGCCAACTACATCGCCGCCCGGCTCGAGCCCTACTATCGGGTGCTTTACAAGAACGCCAAGGGCCGCGTGGCCCACGAGTGTATCCTCGACCCCCGGCCCTTCAGGCACAGCTGCGACGTTACCGCTGAGGATATCGCCAAGCGCCTCATTGACTACGGTTTCCACGCCCCTACCATGAGTTTTCCCGTGCCCGGGACGCTGATGGTGGAGCCTACCGAGTCGGAGTCCAAGCGCGAGCTTGACCGGTTTATAGAGGCCATGGTTTCCATTCGGGAAGAGATAGCCCGCATTGAGCGGGGTGAGCTTAAGGCCGAGGAGAGTCCCCTGCGCCACGCTCCCCATACCGTGCTTGACCTGGTCGATGAGCACTGGAACCGCAAATATACCCGGGCCGAGGGTTGCTTTCCTGGAGGGCAGTCGGCCCTGGACAAGTACTTTAGCCCGGTGAACCGGGTGGACAACGTCTACGGCGACCGGCACGTGGTCTGCACCTGCCCGCCGGTGGAGGAGTATAGCAAAGGCTAGGCCCGGCCGGCGGTTCAATCCGTGGTCTTTAGGCCTTGCACGATCAGGTCAATCAAGCGGGCTTCCTCCTCGGGGATGTGGTCGCGCAGGCGGGCAGCCGCCACAATGGGCATCCAGAGCTGGAGCTCCCGCCAGTCGGCCTGGTAGCGCTCCAGATAGGCCTGGAGGAAGATCTGTCGCAAGGATAGAAAGGTTCTGCGGCCCGGCCAGTCTATGGGAAGTTCGCTGTATAGGAGCAGCAGGGCGGTGCGCGCAAGGTCAGCCAGGGGGTTGCCTCGTGTGGCTAGGGGCCAGTCCACCGCATAGACCCCCTGCCTACCGACCAGCACATTTTCAGGGTGGAGGTCGCCGTGGCAAAGCGCGCTGCCGTCGGGTAACTGGGCTAGCCGCTCGAGCAGGGCCTGCTGTAGGGGCCTGGGAAGCCAGCTGGTCTCGATTCGCTGGGCTAGGTAGAGGCGTTGGGAGGGCATCTGCCCGGCGGGCCGGGCGTGGAGCCGAAGGTGGAGGTCGGCCAGCATATGGGCGGCCTGGTGTAGGAGGCTGGGGTTGTCCCTGATGAACTCGCTCATGGGCACACCCTTAGCCCACTCCATCACGATTCCCCAACGGCCTTCGTACCTAAGCACGTCTACCACCCTGGGGACGGGAGCGCCCAGGAGCCAGGCTTGCTGGGCTAGCTGGGCCTCGTGCAGGGCGTCGGCCTGGCCGTACTCAGGCCAGAAGAGTTTGATGACGTAGCCGTCGGCCCAAGTGAGTACCTCGGCTTCGCGTCCCTGGCCTATGCGGGTGGGCATTTGGGTCAGCCCATCGTAAACCGCTCAGGCCTGTACCAGCTCCTCCACGCCGGGTTGGGCCCACTTTACAAAGGCCACCTCCCGGGGGTTGGAGAGCTTCGGGTGTACCGCTGCTACCCGCACGCCATAGGTATAGCTTCCAGGCCGGGTGGGTTGGTAGCTGCCGGTGAAGAGCAGGCTCTCCCGCTCCTGGCCGCTGGGTTTTAGGGGGATGATCTCAAGGTCGCCGTTGTGCCGCCGCACCACCAGCTCCACCCTCAGGGTTTCGGTGGGAATGCCGTAAGCCTGGACAAAGGCCCGCACCCGCAGAGGGGGATCGGTGCTGCTGGGCACCTCTGCCCAAAGCCTCACCCCGTCCCAGTGGTTTTTGACGAGGGTTTTCCAATTGGCCAGCTCCCTCAGCGCGGCCCCTCCACCCTCCAGTAGGTGGGCTGCTCGCTGGGCCAGTGGGGTGTAGAACTTCTGGTGGTACTCGCCAACCATTCGCTGCGCCGAGTAGGTGGGGCCGCAGGTGCGGATGCTGTCGCGTACCATAGCTAGCCATCCCGAGGGGGTGCCCACCGCGCCTCGGGCGTAGAAGAGCGGGATAATCTCGTACTGAAGGGTATCGTAGAAGCTTTGGGCGTCGGCGTGGTCCTGTGCCTCCTCGGTTGCGTAGGTGCGTTCATCGCCGATGGCCCAGCCGTTGGTGGTGTTGAAGGCCTCAGCCCACCAGCCGTCCAAGACGGAGAAATTAAGCGCCCCGTTGAGCGCCGCCTTCATCCCCGAGGTGCCGGAGGCCTCCATGGGACGGCGGGGGGTGTTGAGCCAGACGTCCACCCCCTGGACCAGGACCCGGGCTAAGCCCAGGTCGTAGTTTTCAAGCAGGATCACCTTGTCCTCTAGGCCCAAGGCCCGGATTTTCTCGGCCAGCTTCTTGAGGAATTCCTTCCCGGGTTCATCCTTGGGATGGGCCTTCCCGGCGAAGATGAACTGCACCGGCAGGGGGCCGTTTAGGATGGCGAGCAGCCGCTCAGGGTCGGCAAACATCAGGATGGCCCGCTTGTAGGTGGCGAAGCGGCGGGCGAAACCGATGGTAAGGGCGCTGGGGTCAAGCACCTTCTCAGCGGCCCTCAGCCGGGCAGGCAACTCGCCATTGCGGCGCCGTTGTTCTACCAGCCGTTCGCGCACCTCCTCCACGAGTTGGGCCCGCAACCTGTTTCGGATGCGCCAAAGTTCGTCCTCCTCCAGCCGCTCCACCGTCCAGTGGGCAGGGTTGTGGAGTTCAGCAGCCCAGGCCTTGGGAAAGCAACGGGCGTAGAGGGCGTGCATCTCGGGGTGCAGAAAGCTGAAGGTGTGTACCCCGTTGGTGATGTGGCCGATGGGCACCTCTTCAGCTTCTAGGCCCTTCCAAAGGTGCTGGAACATGGTCCGGGAGACCTGCCCGTGCAGTGCCGAAACCCCACCAGCAGCCCGGGAGGTGCGCAGGGCCAGATTGGACATGCTAAAAACCGGTCCGTAGCTCTTCTCTTCACGGCCCAGGGCCAAGAACTCCTCCTTGCTTATCCCGAGCCTGTCCCACCAACCCTCCAGATACCGCTCAACCAGCTCAAAAGGGAAGCTGTCGTGTCCGGCGGGCACGGGGGTATGGGTGGTGAAAAGAGAGCCTGAGGCGGCGATTTCCAGCGCCTCGGCGAAGGAGTAGCCTGCAGCCACCCCCTCGCGGATTCGCTCTAGACCCAAGAAGGCCGCGTGGCCCTCGTTCATGTGCCAGACCTCTGGCTCGAGCCCTAAAGCCCGAAGGAGCCGCACCCCCCCGATGCCCAGAATCATCTCCTGCTCAATCCGGATTTCCTGGCCCGGGGCGTACAGCCGTGCGGTGAGGGCCCGATCTTCGGGGCGGTTTTCTGGAAGGTTGGTGCTCATCAGGTAGACCGGGATGGTGCCCACCTCGAGCCGGTACGCCGTGATGTAGACGGTGCGCCCGGGGAACTCCACCCCGACCCGGAGGGGCCGCCCCTCCTTCAGCACCGGTAGAAGGGGCAGCTCCTCAGCCCTGAGCTCCTCGTAGACCTCGCGCTGTTGGCCCTCGGGGGTGAGTTCCTGGCGGAAGTACCCCTCGTGGTAGAAGATGCCCACCGCACTCAGGTCAAGCCCCATATCCGAAGCGGCCTTGACATGGTCGCCCGCCAGGATACCGAGCCCCCCCGAGTAGAGGGGAAGCGATTCGTGAAAGCCGTACTCCATGGAGAAGTAGGCCACTCGGGGTGGGCGCTTAGGGCGGGATTTGAGGTACTGGTGAAAGCCCGACACCGTGGCCTGCACAGCCCCCACGTAAGCAGGGTTTTCGGCCAGGGAAGCCAGCCGCTCGGGGTCAGCGTCGAGCAGGGTGCGTACGGGGTTTTTTCGGAAGCGCTTCCACTGCGCGGGGTCGATCTGCTCAAAGAGCAGCTGCGCCTCCGGATTCCAGGTCCACCAAAGGTTGTAGGCCAGCTCGCGCAGGCCCTTCAGCGCTTCGGGCAGGGCGGGCATGGCGGTAATTCGGCCAAGGGCGTTCATGGGCAGGAATTCTATCACCCCTGCTTGGGCCCCGGGTCAAGCGCCGGTTGGCGGGGGAAGGTGTCTTTTTGGGCTTCACCTGGCTGGGGGGGCGTGGTACGATGGAATCCCGTGAAGGTTGTGCCGCTCGGTTGAGCGGTTTTTGTGTGCGATGTGCTTGACCCTGCTGAGTGCAGGGCAACAAGGGGGTTTTGTGAAGTACATCTTTGTGACCGGTGGGGTGGTAAGCAGCCTGGGAAAGGGCATCCTGACCTCGAGCCTGGGGGCTATTCTCCGCGGGCGCGGCTACCGCGTGACCGCCATCAAAGTAGACCCCTACGTGAACGTGGACGCAGGCACCATGCGGCCCTATGAGCACGGGGAGGTTTTCGTGACCGGGGACGGGGCTGAGACCGACCTTGACATCGGGCACTATGAGCGCTTTTTGGACATAGACCTTTCCCGGGCCAACAACATCACCACTGGCCAGGTTTACCTTTCGGTCATCCAGAAGGAGCGCCGGGGGGAGTACCTTTCCCAGACCGTTCAGGTAATTCCCCACATCACCGATGAAATCAAAGACCGCATCCGCCGTACCGCCGAAGAGCAGAATGCCGAGATTGTGGTGGTGGAGGTGGGGGGTACGGTAGGCGACATCGAGAGCCTTCCCTTTTTGGAGGCCATCCGCCAGTTTCAGTTTGACGAGGAAGACCAGGACCTGATGTACATCCATCTCACCCTGGTGCCCTACCTGCCCAGCTCAGGGGAGTTTAAGACCAAGCCCACCCAGCACTCCGTCTCCACCCTACGGGGGGTGGGCATCCAGCCTGACGTGCTGGTTTTGCGTTCGGATAAGCGCGTTCCGGATGAGGTGCGCAAGAAGGTGGCTCTTTTCACCAACGTTCACGCCGACGAGGTTTTCAGCAGCCCCACGGTGGACTACCTCTACGAGATGCCCTTGGTATTGGAGGAGCAGGGTCTGGGCCGGGTGGTGGAGAAGAAGCTGGGCCTGACCCCTATTCCCCCCAACCTGAGCTTCTGGCAGCAGGCGGTACGCAAGCTCAAGCGGCCTGCCCGCGAGGTTACGGTGGGCTTTGTGGGCAAGTATGTGAAGATGCCGGACGCTTACCTGAGCATTCTAGAGGCTTTCCGTCATGCGGGGATTGCCCACGATGCGCGGGTCAATGTGAGGTGGGTGGACGCCGAGGAGATAACCGATTTGGCAAAGGCTGCTGAGTTTTTGGGTGATGTGGATGGGGTTTTGGTGGGGCCGGGCTTTGGCATTCGGGGTATTGAGGGCAAGATTCTGGCCGCTCGCTACGCCCGGGAGCAGCGCTTGCCCTACTTCGGCATATGCCTGGGGCTGCAGGTTGCGGTTATCGAGTACGCGCGCAACGTGCTGGGCCTGGAAGGGGCCCACAGCACCGAGTTTGACCCCTACACCCCCCACCCGGTGATTGACCTGATGCCCGAACAGCTCGAGACCCAAGGTTTGGGAGGCACCATGCGGCTCGGCAACTGGCCCATGCGCATCTTCCCCGGTACCCTCCTGCACCGGCTCTACGGTCGGGAGATGGTGCAGGAGCGCCACCGCCACCGCTACGAGGTGAACCCGGCCTATGTAGAGCGGTTGACCCAGGCGGGGCTGGTTGTCTCGGCGGTGACCCCCGGGCTTCAGGGGCGGGGCGAGGGGTTGGTGGAGGCGATCGAGCTGGCTGACCACCCCTTCTTCATCGGTCTTCAGGCCCATCCGGAGCTGGCCAGCCGTCCGATGCGGGCCTCGCCCCCTTTCAGCGGGTTTATCGCTGCAGCCCTCGAGCGGCGCCGGGAGGTGAAGGGTTTGCCAGAGGCCGGGCTGTTCTAGCAGGGTTTGCCGGGTCTCAGGCGGCCTCTTTGGAAAGCTGCTCCAGGCCCTTGATGTTCTCCAGCACCAGCTTGCCGTAGCCTGAGCGGATGTAGCCCTCCCGGGTGAGCTCGCCGATGACCTTGGTCACGGTTTCCCGCACCGAGCCCACCGCCGAGGCGATCTCGTCGTGGGTTGCCCCAAACCCCACCCCCCCGGTCGTGTCCGGGAACGCCCCACGGGTGCGGGCCAGCTCCACACAGGCCGCCGCGCTTCCGGTCTGGAGCCCCAGGCCCGCCAGGC
>NZ_JANXCG010000034.1 GCF_025060375.1 Meiothermus sp.
GCAGCAGGCTGCGGCCCAGGGTGGTTTTGCCCGAGCCGGACTCCCCCACCAGCCCCAGCACCTCGCCCTTGTAAACCTCGAGGGAAACGTCGTCCACTGCTTTGACGTGCCCCACTACCCGCGAAAGCACCCCTGCCCGCAAGGGAAACCAGACCCGCAGGTTCTCCAGCCTCACCAATACCGGCGGGGTAGCCTGCTCGGGCGGGGCGGGTTTTTCCTGGTCTATGCGCGGCACCGCGGCGAGCAGGCGCTGGGTGTACTCCTCCTTTGGGGACTTGAAGAGGGTATTCGTGTCGGCCTCTTCCACCTTTAGCCCGTGCTGCATGACCACTACCCGGTCGGCCATCTCGGCCACTACCCCCAGGTCGTGAATGATGAAGAGCACCGCGGTGCCGATCTCGGCCTGGAGCTTTTTCATCAGGTCCAGAATCTGGGCCTGGATAATAACGTCCAGTGCAGTGGTTGGCTCATCGGCAATCAGAAGCGCGGGATGGCAGGAGAGGGCCATGGCGATCATCACCCGCTGGCGCATCCCCCCCGACATCTGGTGGGGGTAGTCGTCCACCCGCTTGTGGGGGTTGGGAATTTCCACCAGGTTGAGCATCTCGATGGCCAGTTGGCGGGCTTCTTTCCTGTTCTTGCCCTGGTGCAGCACGATGGCCTCGGCAATCTGGTCGCCCACGGTGTAAACCGGGTTCAGGGAGGTCATGGGCTCCTGGAAGATCATGGCCATGTCGTTGCCGCGAATCCGGCGCATGGTGGCCTCTTCGGCCTTCAGGAGGTCAAGCACTTCCCCGCTTTTGCGGCGAAAAAGGGCTTGTCCGCCCACGATGCGCGCAGCAGGTTTGGGCAAAAGCCGCATCAGGGCCAGAGCGCTCACCGACTTTCCCGAGCCCGACTCCCCCACGATGGCTAAGGTCTCGCCCTTCTCCAGGTGGAAGGAAAGCCCCTTCACCGCTTCCACCACTCCATCGTCGGTGTGGAAGCTCACCGCCAGGTCTCGCACTTCCAGCAAACGGTTTTCCTGCATCTAGGCTCCTTTCTTTACAAGCACCCTGATGGTCGCACCTTTGGCTTCAGGCTGACCGCCAGCGCCATGGCCCAGTCGTCAAGTTCCTCCCAGCTCTCCACCGGCCAGGCCAGCTCGAGCCGGCACTGCAAGGGCCGCGCTCCCAACCGGCCCAAAAGCTGGGTGTAGATGCTTCCGGCCTTGCAGAAGTAGGGCCCGTAGGCCCGCTCCCCCAGGGCACAGACCGCGTAGCGCAGCCGGGAGAGGTCGGGCTGGGCGGCCTCCAGACGCTGGTAGAGCCAGGCTGCCCCCTGCGGCTATAGGTCGGCAGGCTCTTTGGGGCGCGGAATCCAGCGCCAGGTTGACAAGCAAAAAAGGGTACACTCCTCGCGGGTTAGCTCCGCAGGGCGCACCTCCTCGGCAAGGCGCAGCCGGGTGGAATAGCCCCAGCGGTTCAGGTGGCCCTGAAGCCGCTCCGCCGCCTCGAGGGTGGTCAGGGTTTGAGTTCCTACCACAATCCACACCTTGCCCCCTACTTTTGCGCTCCGGTCTCTAAAAGCCGGAGTATGCCCTCGATGCGGCGCAGGTCGGTGATGGGCCCCGACTGGGGCTCCTGCACGTCGAGCAAGAAGCGGTAAATGGGTACTTTGCTCTGCTTGAGCATCCGCTCGCTGGTCAGCTCGGGGTAGCGACCATCAGGGCTTTTAGGCCGCAGGTAGAGGGCCCAGTCGCTTTGCACGTTGAGCAGCATCTCGGTCGAGATAGGGGCGTAGGAGCGGTCAGGGATCGAGACCCCGGAGATGCCCGCCAGCTCAAACCCCAGCCGG
>NZ_JANXCG010000074.1 GCF_025060375.1 Meiothermus sp.
CCCTTGCCCTTATCCCACGCCCACTGGCCGCCCCGCTCGAGCCGGAAAAGCCCGCTCGGAAACGCCGTTGACCGCACAGTAGCCGCCACGTACTCCAAGGCCTGGCCTCGGAAACGTAGCGGGCGGTGTGCCCGATGACCACCCCTTCCCAACCGGTCTTTTGAGAGCCCCGGGAAATCACGATGGGGTCGTAAGGGCCAGGGATGGCAGCGGTGGCCTTGAGGAAAACCACCGGCTTTTGGGGTAAGCAGCACCGGTCTACTCAGCCTGGTCTTTGTAGTTGAGGTCGATGCAGACGAACTTACCCATCCCACCCGCGCACGCCCCCAACCAAGGTCGGCCCGGTACCAGGGGCAGCCGCCTGGGGCTAGGCGGGCCAAACGGGGCAGGAACCTCTCCAGAACGGACCCGTGGATATCAGAAACCACCCCCGACAGATCGCGCAAACGCCCCTCAGCATCCAGCAAACCGGGTTTCTCCGGGGCCATAGCGCACGAGCTTCACACCTACCCCCTCACATCGCCCAGCCGCCGTCGATAAGGTGAACTGCCCCGGTGGTGAAGGCCGCCTCGTCGGAAGCCAGATAGGCCGCCAGGGCCGCCACCTCTTCGGGCCGGCCCACCCGGCCCATGGGCTGCCGGGCAACGAAGGCCCGCTGCACCTCCTCCTCGCTTTGTCCGGTGCGCCGAGCCTGCTCGGCCACCCGGGCCCGCCAAGAGGGGGTGTCCACCGTCCCTGGGCAGATTGCGTTGGCCCGGATGCCCCGGGTCGCATAGTCCGCCGCCACCGCTTTGGTCATCCCAATCACTGCAGCTTTGGTGGCGCTGTAGACAAAGCGGTTGGGCACGCCCTTGATGGAAGAAGCCGCGCTGGAAATGTTGAGGATTACGCCCCCACCCTGTTCCAGCATCTTGGGGATAACCGCGCGCATGGTCCAGAACATCGAGCGCACGTTGAGGGCGAAGCTAAACTCCCAGTCCTCGTCACTGCACTCCAGGATGGTGCCATGGTGGACATACCCGGCACAGTTGAAGAGGATGTCCACCCGGGGCAGCGAGGCCACCAGAGCCTCTATCTCCGCACGGCTCAAGACGTCCATACGGGCCTTCCGGCAGGTCAAGCCCTGCAGAAGCTCGGGGTGCAGGTCTGTGGCCACCACCTCAGCCCCTTCCGCGATGAAGCGCTCGGCCGTGGCCCGGCCTATTCCCTGCCCAGCCGCGGTAACAAGGGCTACCTTTCCCTTCAAACGTTGCATCTAGTCCTCCGGTGTGCGAACCTCTGGGCGCAAAAGCCCCTCGGCCTTTAGGTCCCGCCACAAGACCGGGGGTATGGGGATCTGGAACATGGCCACATTCTCCTCCAGCTCCTGGGCTGAGCGGGCCCCGGTGAGCACCGAGACCACCGCTGGGTGGCCCAGGGGGAACTGGAGGGCCGCGGCCTTGAGGGGCACCCCGTGCCGCTCACAAACCCGCTTCAGGGCCAGAGCCCGCTCGATGAGCTCTGGGGGGGCGGTGGTGTAGTTGTAGGTGGCCCCCGGGGTCGGGTTGGCCAGCAGGCCGCTGTTGTAGACCCCCCCAACCACCACGCCAATGCCCTTCCGGGCGCAAAGGGGAAGCAGCTCCCGCAGAGCCCCTTGCTCGAGCAGGGTGTAACGGCCCGCCACCAGCAGCAGGTCGAAGTCGCCGGCGCGAGCAAACTCCAAAAGCCAGTCGGTGTGGTTCATCCCCACCCCGATGGCCCGTACCACCCCCTTTTGGCGCAGCTCGAGCAAAGCCCTGTAGGCCCCCTGCATGACCTCAGCCACGCTGCGGTTGTCGGCATCGGGGTCGTGGATGTAGAGGATGTCCACCCGCTCCAGCCCGAGCCGGGCCAGGCTCTCCTCGAGAGAAACCATGACCCCTCGGTAGCTGTAGTCGTAAACCTGCGCAAGCTGGGGCACCCCCTTGAAGTAGGGCTCCCCCCTGGGGTCGAGCTGGCTGGGGTGAGGTGGCCCCGAGCGCAGAAGCCGGCCCACCTTGGTAGAGAGGAGGAAGGCCTCCCTGGGCTTCTGCCCTAAGAAGGCCCCCGTGCGCTGCTCGGCCACCCCGTTGCCATACTGGGGCGCGGTGTCGAAGTGGCGCAACCCGGCCCGCCAGGCAGCCCCCAGGGTTGCCTGGGCCTCGGCCTCGCTGACCGGGGCAAAAAGGCCGCCCAGCGGCGCTGTCCCCAGACCCAAACGGGTGAAGCGCAGGCCGGTCTTTGGGTGAGTCCAGGTCGCATCCGGGCGGGGCATGCTAGCCTCCTAACCGTCCTCTCCAGTAGACCCCGTCGGGGAAGCGGTACTCCTCGCGAGAGGCGGGCCAGATTTCAACGCTGTAGCCGGGCCTTTGGGGCAGCCGGTAGCGGGCCCCCTCGAGGACCACCGGCTCCACAAAGTGCTCGTGCAGGTGGTCCACGTACTCCAGGTAGCGGTTTTCCAGGGAGCCCGAGATGGCGATGTAGTCTATGGCAGAAAGGTGCTGCACATACTCGCAAAGCCCCACCCCCCCGGCATGGGGGCAGACCGGCACCCCAAACTTGGCCGCCATGAGCAGGATGGCCAGGTTCTCGTTGACCCCACCCACCCGGGCCGCGTCAATCTGGCAGAAGCCAATGGCCCCGCTCTGCAGAAGCTGCTTGAAGACCACTCGGTTCTGCACGTGCTCCCCGGTGGCCACCTGGGTGCCGCTGCCCTGGAGGGCTTTCTGCAGGGCCAGGTGGCCCAGGATGTCGTCGGGGCTGGTCGGCTCCTCAACCCAAAGGGGCCGGAAGGGCAGAAGCTGACGCACCCATTCCAGGGCCTGCGGCACATCCCAGACCTGGTTGGCGTCCACCATCAGGTGCCGCTCCCAGCCAATTTCCTCCCGCACGATGCGGCAGCGCCGCAGGTCGTCCTCCAGGTTTCGCCCCACCTTGAGCTTGAAGGCCGTAAATCCCTGTTCCAGCGCCTCCCGGCACAAGCAGCGAATCTTCTCATCCGGGTAACCCAGCCAACCCACGCTGGTGGTGTAGGCCGGGTACCCCTCCCGCAGAAGCCGGGCCTCCCGCTCTGGCTTACCAGGGGCCATGCGCCGCAGGTGCTCCAAGGCCTCCTCGGGGGTAAGGGCGTCGGTCAGGTAGCGAAAATCCACGCAGCGCACCAGCTCCTCTGGGGTCATATCCACCACCAGCTTCCAGAGGGGCTTCCCCTGGGAGCGGGCCCAGAGGTCCCAGACCGCGTTGATGACCGCCGCGGTGGCCAGGTGGATCACGCCCTTCTCGGGCCCCAGCCAGCGGAGCTGGGAATCGCCAGTGATGTAGCGGTAAAAGCCCCCCATGTCCCCGGTAAACTCGGCCAAGGAATGGCCCACCACCTGGGGCTCGAGGAGGTGAATGGCCGCGCAGACCAGGTCGTTGCCGCGGCCGATGGTAAAGGTTAGGCCGTGTCCCTCCAACCCCACATCGGTCTTCAAGATGACGTAGGCCGCTGAGTAGTCGGGGTCAGGGTTCATCGCATCGGAGCCATCCAGCGATAGCGAGGTAGGAAAACGCAGGTCAAGGGTCTGAAGCTCGGTGATTCGCATAGCTTAACTCTTTCGTGATTAGGCCTCCGCAGCCCGCTGACCCTCGAGGTCTATCCGCTCTAGGGTGCGTTTGGCGTCCTGCTCCCCCCTGAGGAAGGCCCGAAGGTTCTGCCAGACCACCCCTTCAACCTGGGGGTAGCGGGGGTGCTTGGGGGGAAACCAGGCGTGCCCCAGGCTCTCCTCCAGAAGCGCCCAGCGGCGAGTGGCCAGGCTCCCCGGCGGGGCCTCGGCTCGAGCAGCCTCCAGGGCATCCCGACGGGCCGGAAAGGTCCCCTGGCGGGCTTCGAGGAGCTGGGATTCCTTTGAGGTCAGGTAGCGCAACAGGGCCAGGGCCAGAGGCCGGTCAGCCGCCCGCACAGCTAGGGCGAAGGTGTGGCTTCCGGCGTAGACCGCCCGCCGCACCGGCCCAGAGGGATAGGGGGCCAAGCCCAAATGGTCGCGGATGGGGCTTTGCAGGTAGCGGTGAAAGCTGCCGGGCCAGTCGGTGGTCAGGCTGGCTTCCCCAGCAGCAAAGCAGGCTGTTACCTCGTCGAACTCCCATTCGGTAAGCCCAGCAGGGCCAGTCCGGTACAAGGCCGCCAGCAGCGAAAGGGCCCACCGGGCAGCTTCATGGCGGGCCCGGGGCCGCGGCGGGTCAGGCTCGTAAAGGTAATGACCCGCGCTCCCGCACAGCTCAAAAAAGTGTCCAAAGAGACCTGAGCCCTTCCCCGGAAAGACAAAGCCGTAGGGCCGTTGGGTCCGGGCCACCTCCACTAGGGCTTCCCAGGTTCTGGGAGGATTGTCCAAGCGGTCGGTGCGGTAGTGCAGGAGCTTCACATCCAGGTTCCGGGGCAGGCCGTAAAGCTGCCCCTCTATCCGGGCCAGCTCCAGCGCCATGGGGTCAAAAGCTGCCAGCTCCCCCGGATCAAACCAGTCATCCAGCGGTTGCAGCCACTGCTTTTGCGCGGGGGCAAACTTGGAGTGGGTAGAGAGGAGGTCAAAACCCCCTCCCTGGGAAAACTCTTCGGTGATCCGCCGGTTGAGATCGGAATGGTTTTTTGCCCGCACCAGCTCTATCTCCACCCGCTCGCGCTCAGCGAAGGAGCCGATGGTCGCGTAGAGGTGGTCGTACATCGGACCACCCACCACCAGCACGCGCAGGCGAGGCTTCATCCCTTCACCGCCCCCACAATCAAGCCCCGCTCGATGTAGCGCTCGAGCACCAGGGCCAGAAGAACCACCGGTAAAATCATCAAGATGATGATGACCGACATATACCACCACTCCGTGCCCCGGGTCCCGCTCATAGCTGCCACCATCAGGGGCATGGTCTGGCTGTTGGCCTTGGATAGGAACAACGCCAGCAGATACTCGTTCCAGGCAAAAACCAGCAAGAGCAGAAAGGTCGCCACCAGGCCTGGGGCGGCTAGGGGCAGCACAATCGTCCAGAAGATGCGGTAACGGCTGGCCCCATCGATCTGGGCACACTCCTCAATATCGGGCGGGATGTTCTGGAAGTAGTCCCGCATCAGCCAAACCGCGATAGGCACATTAATCACGGTGTAGCTGATGACGAGGGCGGTTCGGGTATCTAGAAGCCCAAGCTGCTGGAAGAGCAGGTAGATAGGGATTACCACCACCACCGGGGGCAGAATCCGGTTGGAGATGAGCCACAAGGCAATGTCATCGTTGCTCAGATGCCTGCGAAAGCGCCGTCCTAGGGTCTGCAGACCCAGGATAAAGACCGCCAGTCCCAGCCCCACGGCCACTTGCCAGGGCACCCCCAAGGCCGCCATCAGCACCACGAAGCCCAAGCAGGCCACGAAGAGCACAACCGCCCCCACCCGGGGCCGATACTGGAAGCGGGTCAGGGCATAGGCCGCGCTGGCGCCCAGGAAGAGAGCCAGCAAAGCGCTGCTAAGGGCCACCACCGCGGTGTTGGCGTAGGCCCGGCGCACGTCCGGGCCCAAGGTGCCCAGCACATACTCCCAGGCGTGCAAGCTGGGCTTGAAGTCCAGCCAGGGCAGGTAAAAAGGACCGCTGTTGACGTCTATGGGTAGCTTGAAGGAGGTTATAAGTAGCCAGTACAGGGGGAAAAGCACAAAGAGCGAGGCCAGCCCCAAGGCCAGGTAGCTGAGCCCTACCTGCAGAGGGGAGGGAGCTAGAGGGGAGCGATTGCGCCTCATACCTGCCCCCGAGCCCGGGGTAGCACCCAGGCCGCATACAGGCTCGTCGCCAGGCTGACCAAGAGCAAGAGCAAAAAGCCTAAGGCCGCGGCGGTACCGATGTCCAGGGTGCGCCAGGCGAAGTAGGCGTGGAGGGTGATAGACTCGGTGGCCGTGCCGGGCCCCCCGTTGGTGAGAATGTTAGGCAAGTCCACGATCTTGAACCCCTCAATTAGACGGATGAGCACCAGAGTAGCGCTGGCCGGCAGAAGGTAGGGAAAGATGATGTGGCGAAAAATCTGCCACCGGCTGGCCCCGTCCACCGCGGCGGCCTCCACCTGCTCCTGGGGCACGCTCTGCAACGCGGCCAGGAGCACGATAAAGGCGAAGGGCGTCCATTGCCAAACGTCTCCGATCAAGACCGCCAAACGGGCCCCCCAGGGGTCGTTAACCCAGGAGAACCCTCCTAGGCCCAGAGCCTCCCAAAGGGGCACCAGAGGCCCCTTTCCGGTATCGGTCAGCATCCGAAACATGTAGGCCACCCCAATTGGGGTAATAGCCAGCGGCAGGATGAAGAGCACCCGGAAGAACCGGGTCCCCGGCAGCCGCTCCGCGCAGAGCAGGGCCAACCCCAGGCCCAGCAGGTACTGCAAGGCTGTTCCTACCAGCACGTAAAAAAGCGTGGTCTGGAGTGTCCCCATATGGGTCCCGGGCCACAACCGGCTCAGAAAAAGCCAGGCGAACCCCAGCAGCAGAAGACCGCCCAGCAGCGGCTGCCCCAACCAGACCCAGACCGGCCTCCCAGCCCGGTAGCGGCGGTAGACGACCAGCCCAACCCCCAAGACCAGTAGCCCCATTACCCCCACCACCCAACCGGTGGCCCCCGGCTGGCCCAGGAAGTGAACCTGCTCGCTGCCCAAAAGCACCTTCCGGTAGTTGGCCAGGCCCACAAAGCTGAGCTCCAATCCCCCATCGCTAAAGCGCAAACGGGAGAGGGAGCTGTAAAGCGAGCCCACCAGGGGAAAGAGCACAAAAGCCAGAATGACCAACACGGTGGGCAGCAGGAAGAAGGCCGGAGCCTGCCGCTCGAGCCAGGCCACAAGCCTAACCCAAACCCCCTCCCGCCTGGGTACCGCCTCCGCCTGCTTCGATTGGACACGCTCTCCCATACGAACTTTCCTGTTCAGGGCCCCACGGAGCACGGCCCTTGAGGAAAGCCCCGTGGGGCGCCTTTCCGATTCCCGCTATCCCAGCAGGCCTACCCAATCAAGCTAGCGCGCCCCAATGCCCAAGGAAGCCAGGTAAGCCTGGAGCTGCTTCTGACGGCCCTCGGCGTTGGTAATTTCCTCCCAGCCGTTGTGTATCTGCTCTTGGGCTTGGGCAATGGTGAGCTGACCGGCCAGGTACTCCGAGAGCACCCGATCCAGCACCACCTGCTGGTACTGCTGAGCCTTAGGAATCCGCAGGTCAAGGACCATGTTGGGGCTGTTCAGGCTCTGTTGAATAGCCCCCAGATAGTTGCGAGCACCAGCCTCGCTAAAGCCCGCCGCCACCCAATTCTGGATGTCGCGGAACTGGGAGATGCGATAGGGGTTGAACCCGGTAATCCCGATTGTAACGTCCTTGTTGGCCTGAGCGGGCTGGCTCATGTAGCTGAAGAGCGCATAGGCAGCGTCCTTCTTGGGCGCAGAAGCCTTGGCGTTGATACCTCCCGACCACCCCCCAAAGGCCGCGTAGGGGGCATGGTTGACGCCATTTATAGCGTGAGGACAGAGCTGGGGGGTGCAGCTCACCAGGTTGCCGGTGTTCCGGTCGAGCACCCGCCGGCTCCCAGGCAGGATGACCGCTCCCACCAGGTCCTTGACCTTGGAGGTCTGTGGGTCTATGGAAAGCGGCCCAATGTCGCCCCAGTCAATGGAAAGGGCGCAACGGCCGCTGGTAAACAGCCCCCGGGTATCCCCTACGTCCAGGTTGAGCTCATCCGGCGGACCAAACCGGGTGGTCTCCCTGTAGACCCTGAGGGCTTCGGCAAAAGCCTGGTTCTTGACCAGGGGTTGCATGTTGCGCGTGTCAAAGAAAGCCCCCTGGCGGGTTCCCTGACTTTGCACATAGCCCCCCAGGATGCTCATGAACATCCAGTAACTCTGGGCGTTGCGCTTCTTAGCGATGCAGCTTCCGAAGTCCGGGCGGCCATCCCCGTTCATATCCCGCCCATGAGCCCGCTGGGCAATGTTCAGGTACTCGTCCCAGGTCCTCGGGGGCTGGAGGCCCAACTGGCGTAGCACGTCGGTGCGGTAGTAGACCACCTGGAAGTCGCCGTCCAGAGGAATGGTGAGAATTTTCCCGCCATACATGGCGCTGAACTCCCGGAAGAAAGGAGCAATGTCATTCCACTGAATGGCGGTGTCCGCACGCACCCGGGCGGTAAGGTCTTCCATGATGCCCGCAGGGGCAAAATCGGCCATCCACTGGGGCGCAAAAATCCAGGCATCGTAGCTGTTGGTGCCGGTTGTGGCATCGGTCAGAATCTGCTGGTAGAGGTCGGAGAAAGGCACCACGGTCACATTGACCCGAGCCCCGGTGGCCCGTTCAAAGGCCGCTGCGTGGCGCCGCAGGGGCTCGGCAATCTGGGGCCCGGTGAAGGTGAGCACGTTGATGCTGACGCCCTGGAAGCGGCCCTGCTGGGCCAAGCTAAAGGACAGGACAAGCGCCAAAAAGGTCCACCACCTCAAGGATTTGGTTATCATAAAGCTACCTCCGCTGGGGAGAGATTTTGCCTAGGGCCGAATCGCTTCCAAAATCGCGCGGGGTTCCCAAGGCCGGCGTGGTCCTTTGATCCACCGTTGGCGCGCTGGCTCGCAGGCCCCGCCGGGCTTGGGTCTATCTCACCTCCTCCTGCCAAGGCGGGTCGGCCCCGGCCCGCGTGCAGGTTAGGGCCGCCACCCTTGCAGCAAAAGCGAGCTGCTCCGAAAGCCGCTCGAGGCCTAGCTCGGAAAGGGCCGACCGGTCCGTCACGCCAGTTCGGTACAGAGCGGCCAAAAGACCGGCCATAAAGGCGTCGCCAGCCCCCACGGTGTCCACCACCTCGACCCGGGGGGCTTCCACTCGCACCTCCTCTCCGTTTAGAAGGGCTATGGCGCCTTCAGAGCCCAGGGTGACCACCACCAAAGCAGGGCCCAGCCGCTGCCACGCCCGGGCCACCTCTAGGGGTGTGCGACCGGGATAGAGCCAGGCCAGGTCGGCCTGGCTGACCTTGACCAGGTCCACCCGCCCCAACCAACCCCGAAGCCGCTCCTCGTAGGCGGGTCTATCGGGGATTAGGAAGGGGCGCACATTCGGGTCCAGCGAGATGAGCCGCCGACCCATCTCCCGCTCCAGCAGGGCTTCTAGAGTATCCGCGGTGGGCTTTAGCAGAAGGGAGATGGAGCCCAGGTGCAGCCAGGCCCCGGGGGGCAGCTCTTCGGGTAAGTCCTCCACCCTAAGCAGGGTATCGGCGGTGTTCTGGCAGTAAAACGCGAAGCTCTCGCCCTGTTCCCCGGGGGTTACCAGGGCCAAGGTGGTGAGTTCTGGACCTTCCACCGCGTAGCGAAGGTCCACCCTGCTGCGCTGCAGGTGAGCCTTGAGGAGCTGGCCAAAGGCATCGGTGGAAAAGCGTCCCAGAAAGGCCACCGGCACCCCCAGCCGCCCGAGGCCCAGGGCCACGTTGTAGGGGGAGCCGCCTGGGTGGGGGCTGTAAAGCAGCCGCCCCCCCAGGTTCAGGGCTTTGAGGTCAATCAAGGCTTCGCCGGCCACCACCATCATAGGCTGGCCTCCTCCATGGCCCGCTCAAACTGGCGGGCCGCCTCCAGGGTCAGGGGCTCCTGGAACAGCCGATGGGCAACCTGCAAAGGCAGGGTAACGTGGCGCACCCCCCTTTGGGCCAGGGCCACCACATCGGCAATGCTGCGGACCGAGGCAGCTAGAATCTCTGTTTTGGAGCCGATACCCCTCAGCAAATCAGACATCCTGCCTATGGTCGTGTACCCATCCTGACCCGAGTCGTTAATCCGGCCCAGGTAGGGGGCTACGAAGTCTGCACCCACCGCCGAGGCAAGGAGGGCTTGGTGAGGCAGGTAAGCAGCGGTGATGCAGACCCGCACCCCCTCCAGGACCAACCGTCCAGCCGCGCTCAAGCCCTCCCAGGTGGCCGGCAGCTTGACCACCACCCGGCCATCCAGGCCGGCCAAAGAGAGCCCGCAGCGGTAAAGCACCTCGGCAGAGGTGCCCCAGGCCTGCAGGTAGACCTCTTTGGCCCCGGCCTGGAAAACGGCTCGAGCAAACCCCGGCAACCCAGCGGCCCCCAGCCCCGCCTCCTGAAGGAGCAAAGGGTTGGTGGTGACCCCATGGAAAACGCCGCTGCCCAGTAGGGGCTGTAACTCGCTGAGCCGGGCAGAGTCCAGGTACAAGCGCATATCAACCCCCCAACCGAGGCCTGGCCGTGGACTGACGGATGAGCAACCGCGTCTTGAGTCGCAAAATGCGCCCCTCGGCAGGGGCCTTTTGCCGCAGAAGGGAGACCAAAGTTTCGCAGGCCAGGTAGCCAATCTCATAGGCCGGCTGGGCCACCACGGTAAGGGCCGGCTCCATGAGCTGGGCCCAACGGGTATCGTCAAAGGAAACCAAGGAGATGTCCTCTGGAATGCGCAAACCCAGGTCACGAATAGCCTGCACAGCCCCTGCCGCCATCTCGCTGTTGCCCACAAACAAGGCGGTGGGGCGCTCTTGCGGGGGAAGGCGCAAAAGCTGCAACGCAGCCGCGTAGCCGCCCTCCTCCTTGTGGTAGCCGTTGGCAACCAGCCTTTCGTCGGGGGTAATACCCGCCCCCTTTAGGGCCTGGCGGTAGCCTTCAAGCCGCTCCTGGGCGGTGGTGATCACCGGCTCCCCGGTAATCATCCCGATTCTGCGATGCCCCAGGGCAATCAGGTGCTCCACCGCTTCCCGCGCCCCTAGGACGTTCTCCACCAGCACCGCGTGAACACCAGGAGTTCCGCTGGTGCGGTCCAGCTCTATGACGGGCATGCCCCTCGCACCCCGCAGGTTGCGCAGGTGCTGCCGGGTCTTAGCAGTAGGAACAATGAGCAGCCCTTCGGGCCAGTGGCTTTGCAACTCCTGCAAATAGCGGGCCTCTTTTTCGGGTTGCTCATCTGAGTTAAACAGAAAAACCATGTAGCCGTGCTTTTCGGCCGCGTCCTGCACGCCTTTGGCCAGGGTGGCATGGAAAGGGGCCAGGATGTCGCTCACAATCAAGCCCAGCAGTCGGCTTTGCTGCTTGCGTAGTCCGCGGGCTAGCTTGTTGGGTTGGTAGCCAAGCTGGCGAGCGGCCTGCAAAACCCGCTCCCGGGTCTCCGGGGCCACCAAATCCGGTTTGGTCAAAGCCCTGGAGACGGTGGAGGGAGAGACCTGGGCGGCTCGAGCAACGTCGGCTATCTTGATCATAGGCTGCAATCGTTGCCAAACTAGATCGGGTTTGGCGTCGCTGTTCGGTGAAACCCACTAGCAGCAAACGTTTTCAGCGCACGCCTTTTTGACAACGATTGCAGTCAATTTTCCACAATCGGGCTGTTTTGTCAATACCCCCTCACAGCAACCAGCCAAACCCGCTTTATGGGCTAGCGCCTTAGCTGCGGGGGCCCCGCCCTGGGGGGGGCCGCCTTTGCCTACAACCCTGCCCCTTTTTCAATGTGGGCCGAGACCTCCCCCGTTTCCTCGGCCTCACGACGCAGAATCGCCGCCTTGATGCGTTTGAGCGTGGTCACTTCTTCCAGGGCCCGCTGGTCCAGGGTATCGGTGATGAACTTGATTTGTTCGTTGATCTCAGGAATGGAAATCTGCTCCAGGGCATTCACCCGACGGTTGGTCTTCTTGATCTCCTCTCCAATCCGGCGCAGGCGGTTCTCGGTGTTGGCCACCGCAACAATGGCCCGAGCCAACTCACGGAATGCGGCGGCCGCCTCCAGGGTCTTGGCCCCCACACCGATGGGGCTGAAGGGGAGCTCCCCCCCCCCTTCCAGGGCTCGGACGCGGGGCACCTTGACCCCATAGAGGCTGTCAACCTGGATGTCCACCTCGAGGGGCGCCGCACTGAGGGATTCCACCGCCTCTGGGGTGTCAAAGGCTTTGGCAATAAGCAGGCTGAAATAGGCCTCCTTGGCGGCGTTGTTCAGGGCCTCCCGCGCCTTGAGGGAGTCTTGCACCAGGGCAAAGAACTCCCCAACCAGGGCGTCGCGCTTGTTCTTGAGCAGCTCCACCCCCTGCAGGGCTAGGCGTTTCTGGTCGCGCTTAGCCAACAGGGTTGAGCGGGTCGGTGAGACAGGTTCAGCCACAAGCACCTCCTCGCGGGTTCAGGGCCCAGCCTACGCACCGACCAGCTCCTCCAGCTTGCCCGTCTTCTGATGGTACTGCTCGATGTACTCCCGCCGGATGCGCTTGAGCTCGGAGGCCGGGAAGTCGGCAAGCAAGGCCCAGCCGATGTTCAGGCTCTCCTCAATAGAGCGCTCCTTCTGACCCTGGTTGATGAACTTCCTCTCGAAGTTCTCGGCAAAGCGCAGGTACTTTTTGTCCATCTCGGTCAGGGCGTCCTCCCCGGTGATGGCCACCAGCCGGCGCAGGTTCACCCCGCGGGCGTAGGCGCTGAAGAGCTGATCAGCCAGCTCCTTGTGGTCAGCGCGGGTCTTGCCCTTGCCGATGCCGTTGTTCATCAGGCGCGAGAGCGAGGGCTGCACGTTGATGGGGGGGAAGATGCCCTGCTGGGCCAGCTCGCGGGAGATGAAGATCTGCCCCTCGGTGATGTAGCCGGTCAGGTCGGGGATAGGGTGGGTGATGTCATCACCCGGCATGGAGAGGATGGGAATCTGGGTGATGGAGCCCTTCTTCCCCTGCACCACCCCCGCGCGCTCATAGAGCGAGGCCAGGTCGGTGTACATGTAGCCGGGGTAGCCCCGCCGGCCCGGGATCTCCTCGCGGGCTCCACCAATCTCGCGCAGAGCCTCGCAGTAGTTGGTCATGTCGGTGAGGATCACCAGCACGTGGTAGTCGTGCTCGAAGGCCAGATACTCGGCGGCGGTGAGGGCCATGCGGGGGGTGAGGAGGCGCTCCACGGTGGGATCGTCGGCCTTGTTCAGGAAGAGCACCGAGCGGGAAAGTGCCCCGGTGCGCTCGAACTCCTGCATGAAGTAGGAGACCTCGCGCTGGGTGATGCCCATCGCGGCGAAGACCACGGCAAAGCCCTCGGCCTCGCCCAGCACCTTGGCCTGGCGAGCAATCTGAGCGGCCAGCTCGTTGTGGGGCAGGCCCGAGGCGGAGAAGATGGGGAGCTTCTGGCCCCGCACCAGGGTCATGTTCACGTCAATCGCGCTGATGCCGGTTTGGATGAACTCCTCGGGCTTCCTGCGGGCCACCGGGTTGATGGGGGCACCCACGATGGGCAGGCGCTTGTCGGCCACCACCGGCGGCAGGCCGTCGATGGGGCGGCCCGCGCCGTTGAAGATGCGGCCCACCATCTCCTTAGAAACCCCAAGCCGGGCCACATCCTCCACAAGGGAGACGGTGGTGCGCTCGAGGTTAAGCCCGGAGGTCTCCTCAAAAACCTGGAGGACGGTGTACTGGTCGGAGACCTCGATTACCTGGCCACCGCGAATGCGGCCCGTGCCATCGTCAATGTTCACAATGGCGCCGTAGGCCAGGTCAGCCGCCCCCTCGAGAAACAAAAGCGGCCCAGAGATGTAGGTTACGGCGTTGTACTCCTTCTTGAGCATCGCTTACCTCCTGGCGCTTCCTCACGCCTTTACGGCGCCCAGGAAGGCGGTCTTGATCATCTGGTCAAACTCCGCCTTGTAGGCGGGGAACTCCTCTTCCGGCACGTAGCGGGCCCGCCCGATTTTCTCAATCACCGGGTCGGAGAGGATGTCCGCAATGGTAGCCCCTTTGGAGAGGGCCAACTCCCCTTGCTTGTAGGCCGCCAGGATCATCTGCATGATGCCGTAGGCCTTGGCCATCGAGCAGCTCGCGTCCACCGGGTCGAAGCCGTTTTGCTGCAGGAAGTCCTCGCGGGTGATGCGGCCCATCTCCAAAGCCAGCCGCTCGGCATCCTGCAGGGCATCGGGGCCGACCAGCTGCACCACCTGCTGTAGCTCGGCCTCGCGCTGCAGGATGGCGATGATCTGGGCCCGCACCTCGGGATAGTCGGGGGCCACGTGCTCGCGGTACCAGGGCTCCAGGATGTTCAGGAATAGGGAGTACGAACGGGCCCAGTTGATGGCAGGGAAGTGCCGGGCGCGGGCCAGCTGGGCGTCCAAGGCCCAGAAGCCCCCGGTGATGCGCAGGGTGGACTGGGTCACGGGCTCGGAGAAGTCGCCGCCTGCCGGCGAAACCGCCCCAATCACCGAGACCGCCCCCTGCTCGCCGGCCAGGGTAATCACCTTACCGGCCCGCTCGTAGAAGCTGGACAGGCGCGAGGCCAGGTAGGGCGGGTAGCCCTCCTCAGCGGGCATCTCTTCCAGGCGCGAGGCAATCTCCCGCAGGGCCTCGGCCCAGCGGCTGGTGGAGTCGGCCATCAGCGAGACCTTGTAGCCCTGGTCGCGGAAGTACTCGGCCAGGGTGATGCCGGTGTAAAGGCTGGCCTCACGCGCGGCCACCGGCATGTTGGAGGTGTTGGCCACCAGGATGGTGCGCTCCATCAGGGGACGGCCGGTCTGGGGGTCTTCCAGCTCGGGGAACTCCACCAGCACATCGGTCATCTCGTTGCCGCGCTCCCCACAGCCCACGTAGACCACGATGTTGGCATCGCCGTACTTGGCGATGGACTGCTGGGTGACGGTTTTGCCCGAGCCAAAGGGACCGGGGATGGCCGCCGTGCCCCCCGCGGCCAGCGGGAAGAGCACGTCGAGGATGCGCATCCCGGTGAGGAAAGGCTCGTTAGGATCGAGCTTCTTCTGGAAGGGACGGGGCTTGCGCACAGGCCAGAAGTGGGCCAGGCGCAGCTTGGTGCCGTCCTCGAGCTCGGCGATGGTGTCGTCAATGGTGTACTGGCCCGGGCCCACAATACTCTTGATGCGACCGCTCTTATCGGGGGGCACCAGAATCTTGTGAGTAAAGCCGTACTCGGGCACCGTACCCAGAACCTCCCCGCCCCTCACCTCGTCTCCCACCTTCTTCATGGGGGTAAAGTCCCACTTGCGGGTGCGGTCAAGGGAGGAAACCTCGATGCCGCGGCGGATAAAGATACCCGAGGCAGCCTGAATCTTGTCCAAGGGGCGCAGAATCCCGTCGAAGATGCCGTTCAAAAGCCCCGGCCCCAGCTCCAAGGCCAGAGGCAGACCGGTGGTCTCCACCGGTTCGCCCACCTTAAGCCCGTTGGTGTCCTCGTAAACCTGGATAAAGCAGGTGTTGCCATCCAGGCGGATGATCTCGCCCACCAGCCTTTCGTGCCCCACCCGCACGATGTCGTACATCTTTGCGCCTTGCAGGTTTTCAGCGATTACCGCTGGTCCCGCAATCTTCTTGATGGTTCCCACGGTCGTCCCTCCTTGTGTGGGTGTAGCTCTGTAGTACGTGCCGTTGCCCCTCAGCCCAGGCGCTCAAAGCTTTATGTCAAAACCAATGGTTTCCCGGACCAACCGCCGCATGTAGACCTTGGCATCGCCCCCACCGCTAAAGGTGTCCATCAGGTTGGGCAGCGACAACAGCACCGGGACACTGCGGCCCCGCATCACTCGCTCAACGGCTTTGTTGGGATCCTTGAGCAGCCGCTCGTCTACCGCGATAAGGGCATAGCGGTTGGACTGAACCATCTGGGTCAGCTTCTCAGCCGCCTCCTCGGGGGCGGCCACCAGGGCCTCGAGGCCAGCCATGCGAAAGCCCGAGGCCGTCTCAGCATCGGTCAACACCCCGATCCTCATGCGACCCCCTTAGGCATCATGTTACCTCCTTGGCCACCGCCTCCACCGGCAGGTTGAAGTAGGCCCGGCGGGCCAGAAGGCGGATGCGGCTGGCCTCCCACTGTTTGCGCAGCACATAGTCGAGGAGCAGTCCCCCCCCCAGGCTGTCGCTGGCCCCCGCCCGGGCTTTGGCCAGCAATACCTTGCGCAGGGCCCGCTCCAGCTCGCCCAAGTCGGCCGCGCCCACCGCGGAAGCCAGAGGGGTACCCCCCAAGGCCTCGGCAGCGGAGAGGTCCCCTGCAACGAGGCGGGAGAAGACCGCACGGCTCAACCACCGGCCCCCAGGGATAAAGTAGTCCTCGGGGTTCACGCCCGAAGCCCCCAGGGCCTGGAGTTTGTACGCGGTGGTGAGGTTGGTCGCGTCCACCTCAAGCTCATAGTAGGAAACCAGCCGGCTCTGGCGAAGCTTCCGCGCCACCTTCAAGCAGGCCGCGAAGAACTCCCGGTCCAGAACCACCTCGAGGCGCAACAGATCGGAGGTGCTCGCACTGGCTATGCGCAAAGCCCTGGCCAGGGGGTGGCCCGGCAGTTGCAGGAGCTGGGCCACGCTTTGCGCATCCGGAGCCTGAAGCATCGCGTTGAGCAGTGGCTCCGGCAGGGTACCCCCAAGCAGCAGGGCGCGGATCTCCTCGGGCGACTTACCTGCCTCCTTGCCCCGCAGGATGGTTTTGAGGTTGACCAGGTCGGCCCGCAGCAGGGGCAGGCGCACCAGCTCGCGGAGCGGACCCGAGACCAAACTGGGCAGGTCGCCGATGGTGTGGGCCAGGTGAAGGGCCACCGCCCGGTCCACATCGGCCAGGCCCTCCCCTACCAGCTCCGCCCCATATGGGGTTTCAGCCAGAAGGCGCAGGAACTCCGAGAAGGAAAGGGCCTGGGCCTGGCGGAAGAACGACTCCCCCAGCAACTGGCCCCGCCGGGCGCGCACCCGTGCATTGAGGTAAGCGAAGCTACTGCGCGTGAGCACTTTGCCCCCACAACACCGCCGCCGCCCTGGCCGAAAGCCCATCCCAGGCTCGCTCTAGGCGCTCACTCAAGCTATTTTGCACAAAGGCCCGGCCACCCGACATCACCAGGCGCACCCCATCCTTTAGCGCCGCATCGGTGCTGAGGGCCAGCCCTTTACCCCTGGCCCACTCCGAAAGCAGCGCGGCGTGATCTGGGTGGACCACCAGGGCCTCGGCCTGGCCCACGCTTTGCAGCGCTTCCTCGGCCAGTCTCTTCAGCGTCTCGCCAAACTGGGGCTGGGCGGAAAGGGCTTCCAGGGCCCTCAGGACCTGGAGCCGCACCTCCTCCACCACCTTTCCCCGGGCAGCGATGCGGGCCTGGTTCACAAGCAGCTCTGCTGCGCTCTCAGCTCGACGCAAGGCCGCAGCGTGCTCGGCCTCGAGGGCCCGCTGGCGGCTGGCCTTGAGGGCCTCGGCCTGGACCCGGGCGGCCTCGAGAATCTCCTTCACCTTGGCCTCGGCCTCGGCCTCGATGGCCGCTATCTCGGCGGCTACCTCGCTTTGCAGAATATCCTCTAGCTTCGACATAAACCCCTGTCCTGAGCAGGGCGGCGGACAGCCTGAAAGCAGGCCATCCGCCGCCAGCCTCCCTCTAGTTGATGAGGAAGGAGAAGGCCAGGCCGAAGATGGCCAGCGTTTCCGGAATCAGGAAGAAGATGAGGGCCGTACCGAAGTTGCGGCGGTCCTCCGCCACTGCCCCAACCGCCGCAGCCCCAATAGCGCTTTGGGCCATACCGGTACCCAACAGGCCAAGACCTATGGCCAGCCCCTTACCGATAGCGGCAAACGAGGCTGCCGCGGCCCCCTCTTCTGCCGCAAAGGCCACCGTTGCCAAAACCACTGCCGCGAGAGCCGAAAGGATCTTCACCAGCTTTACGTTCTTCATGGGTTACTCTCCTTCTGAAGTGCCCAGGGCACACCTAACCTTAGCGAGAACGAACCGATTTGAAGGGCCTGTAAGGACGGCCGCTCTCCTCAAAGAAGCCGAAGTTGGTAGAGAACTCGATCCAGAGAAGACGGATGGGCTGGATCACGTGGCCCAGGGTGGTGATGATGATGATGAGGGCGATTAGAATAGCCCCCACCACGAAGCCTAGCACCCCACCCAGAAATCCAAAGCGCTCAGCCAGGCCGAAACCCACCTGGTTGGCCAGGCTGGCCAGCACCCCTCCAGCCACCCCGACCGCGTAGAGCCGGATGTAGCTCAGGATCTGCCCTCCCTTACCAGGGAGCTCCGCAATCATCAGGGGTTCTCGAGCCTGCACCACCCCCACCAGGAAAAGGGCTATGCCCAGGGCAAAAACCAGGTTGAGGAGGGCGCTGTTGGCCTGGGTCAGGAAGTTGTAGGCGAAGGCCACCAGTCCCACCAGGCCAGCGAGATACCCAAAGCCTTCCCAGAAGTGCTTGCTATGGCCGTGCCTGAGGCCCAGGCGCATGCGCAGGAAGAAGGCATAGAGCACCTGTATGACCCCAAAGGAAATGGCGAACACCATCAGGCCATTGGCTGTCTGGGTGAAGTCCAGACGGTTGATGAGGATGGGAAACAGGCCATAGTACTTCTCGGGGTCGTACCCCGGGCCTGTGGGGTAGAAGACCCGCCAGCCCTCCGGCAGGCCGAACATGGCTGGCAAGCGGAGCTTCTCCAGGAAAGTTCCGAAGAACTCCCCATAGAGGAAGCCCCACAGAATAGCCCAGCCAGCCATCCACTTGCCTACCACGGCGAGCTTGGCCAGCACCTCCGGGCTGAAGGAGGCCCCCAGGAAGTCTATGCGTAGCGCCTCACCCCTCTGCGCCTTTCTAGCCAGCCAGAGGGCCAGAAGCAGGAACAGCAGCCCGATTCCGATATCCCCCACCACAACGCCGAAGAAAAGGGGGAAGAACAGGGCCATCATCAGGGTGGGGTCATAGCCGCCGTAGCGAGGGGTATTGAGGAAGCCGTGCAGCAGCTCGAAGGGCTTGGCCCAGGACGGGTTCTCCAGCGTCACCGGCACCTGGTGACCCTCGTGGTGCTCGTCCACCGGTTCGAAGGTGTAGACGATCTGGTCGCGCAGGCGGGAGAGGGCCTCCTCCACCTGCCCCTTAGCCTTCTGCGGCACCCAACCCATGAGGGCCATGCCATACCGCCCTGCGGCCAGGTCGGAAGCCGCCCTGTACCGGGCCACCTCATCCTTGGCCCGGGTCCACACCTCCACCAAAGCTTCTCCCGACTCGCGGGCCAGCCTAGCCAGCTCCTCGCGGATGCCCTGAAGCTCCTCAGGGGCCAGCCTGGCCCGCTCCTTCATGCGGGCCGCCACCTGGGCTAGGGGCAGGCCGCCATAGACCCCGGGGAAGCGCAGCTCGGTCAGGCCCAGCCGGGAGAGCACCGAGCGGGCTACCTCGAGCTCCCCCCGGCGCACCACCAGCACAGCCAGCACCTGGTTACCCAGCGGCTCGGCCTCGAGCACAAACCGCTCTGCGAGGCCCTGCTGGAGGGCTGCCTGCACCGGGGCCAGCTCCTCCGGGCGGCCCAGCAGAAAAGGCACCACCGCCAGCCAGCGGCTCTGGTCAAGCCCCTGCACCAGCGCGTCGAGCCGCTCCGCTACCTTGCCGAATAGCTCGGTGGCCTGAAGCTCCTCCTCCAGCAAGGCCCGCTCCTTGCCCAGCACCGCCGCTCGCTCGGCTGCGGGCCGCACAGTGGCCTCGGCCTCCTCGAGGGAACCAGGGAAGGCTTTGGAGCTTGGCTCGAGGGGAACCCCAGCTACCGTAAGGGCCTGCTCGGCCTGGGAGAGCACCACCTCCCAGCGCCGAAGCTCGGCCTCCTCCTCTGGCGTCAGGCGGTACTCCCCCAGCTCATCGGGGCGCAAGGGGTCGATGTGCACCACCCCAGCCTTCTGCAGCTCGGCCAGAAGCGCCCGGGCTAGCCGCTTAGGACCAGCCACGATGAGCTTCTCCATGGGAGCAATCAAGGCAGAACCTCCCGCAGGACTGCCTGCACCGCCTCGGCCACCTTGAGGCGGGACGACTCGGCTATGGCCGCCGCCTCGGCCTCGGCCTTGGCTTTGGCCTCCCGCTCTATGCGGGCCACGGCCTCAGCGGTGCGGGCACGGTACTCCGCCTCCATGGCTCGGGCGGCCCGCTGAGCCTCCTCCAGCATCTCTGCGGCTTTGGCTTGGGCCTCCCGAACCCTACCTTCGGCGGCCTTCCGGGCCTCCTCGAGCTGCTGGGCCAAGGCCCGCTCCCGCTCGGCCAAACTCTTGATGAGTCCTGAACCAGCCACTTCCCCTCCTTCCTAAGCGCGTAGCGAAAGGCTGAGCAAGTGAAAACTTGCCCAAAGCGAACCCTAAGAATCATAGCGATTTCTCAGGATCCATGTCAACGCAAAACAGCATACACCACAACTTCCCTCCAGGGCCCCAGGCTGGTAGACTCGCCCGATGAGGGTTCGCGTATCCGCCCGGGGAGCTGCCCGAATTCTAGCCCGACACCCCTGGGTGTACAAAAGCGACGTCCTAGAAGGGCCCCAAACCCCAGGGCTGTACCCGGTTCAAGGCCCCAGGGGAAGCCTGGGCCTGGCGCTTTACAATCCCCTCTCTGAGATCAGCGTGCGGGTTTTCGCCTTTGGAGAGGACGGTCCGCCGGAGGAAACCCTACTGGCCAATCTCCGCAAGGCCCTAGCCCGACGCAAAACAGCGCTTGCGGCCGAACCCGAAGGGGCCTTTCGGCTGGTGCACGCGGAGGGCGACCTGCTGCCCGGCCTGGTGCTCGACTACTACGCGGGGCACGGGGTTATCCAGATAGGCTCGGCGGCCCTGGAACCCCTTACCCAGAGGTTGGTGGAGGCTGTCCAGACCGAGGTAGCCATGCAAAGCCTGCTGGCCAAGAACAACCACAGGTCCCGCAGCCTCGAGGGCCTCCCCCTGGAGGTGAGACCCCTGCTGGGCCGGGTGCCCGATGCGGTCACGGTGCGGGAGGGCACCATCTTCTACCGCACCGACCTGAAGGAGGGCCAGAAAACCGGGGCCTTCATTGACCAGCGGGACAACCGCATCCGCCTGGAGGCCTTCAGGGGAAAAAGAGCGCTGGACGTCTTCAGCTACCACGGCTCCTTTGCCCTGCACCTGGCCCGGGGCTTTGAACAGGTCATCGCCGTGGACAGCTCTGCCCCAGCCCTTCACCGGGCCGAGGAAAACGCCCAGGCCAATGGGTTGGACAACCTGGTTACCGTAGAGGCCAACGCCTTCGAGTTCCTGCGGGAGGAGGAGCGGCGGGGAGCCCGGTACGACCTGGTGGTCCTGGACCCGCCAGCCTTCGCCAAGAGCAGGCGCGACCTCGAGCGGGCCTACGGCGCCTACAAGGAAATCAACCTGCGGGCCTTCAAACTCCTGGCTCCAGGGGGAATTCTGGCCACCGCCTCCTGCAGCCACCACCTCACGGAGCCACTTTTCTACCAGATGCTCGCCGAAGCCGCCGCCGACGCCCAGCGCAGCGTACGGGTGGTAGAAAAGCGGGGTCAAGGTTGGGACCACCCGGTGCTGCTCAACGTACCCGAGACCCATTACCTTAAATTCGCCATTCTGGAGGCCCTATAGGCCCCTCACCTCGGGTTGGGCACCAGCGTGGGAATTCGGGCCACCCGGGGATTGCGAAACCACAGCTCGCAGCGGTGAACCCCCTCAAAGGCGGTCCGCATCCTCAGCTCAAAGCGGGCGCTCTCCCCTGGCGTGAGGTTGCGGTCGGCCAGCGGGGCCGAAGCCGTGGCCACACGCAGCCCAGGCCCCACCACCCGAAGGCTCACCCGAAGGTCGGCCAAGGGGCGTGAACCCACATTTCTGACTACCCCCTGGGCCAGCACACCTTTAGGGAAGGCCTTGCAGCTCCAGGAAAGCACCCGCAGGCGATAGGGCTCGGCCTGACCCAGGGCGAGGCCTGCGGTCAGGAGAAACCCCCACAGGAAGAGCCAGCGCTTCATAACCGGCCAGAGCCGCCTGGCCTTCCCGAGTTTCGCCCAACTCCATTTGAGCTCTGTTAAAAGGACCCCGAGCGGGGCCCGTTGGTCGAGGAGACTGGATTTGAACCAGCGACCCCCTGCTCCCGAAGCAGGTGCGCTACCAGGCTGCGCTACTCCTCGCCACCAGGAAAGTATATGGGGGGAAAAGGGGTTTGTCTAGGCAGCCAGGGCTGCTTAGGGGGTATGATGGGCCTAGCGATGGCTGAGCATCCTACCGATGCGACCTTCTACGCACGGGTGCCCGCCACCTTGGCCAACCTGGGCTCTGGTTTTGATGCGCTGGGGGTAGCGCTTGACCTATACCTCGAGGTGCGCGGCGCGCTGGCCTCCACCAACCAGCTTCACTACAGCGGCCAGGGGAAGGTGCCCAACACCCCCGACAACCTCATCCATCAGGGCTACCGGGCTGCCTGGGAAGCCTTGGGGGAGGCCCACCCACCCCCCATCGCCATCTGGGCCCACAACCCCATCCCCCTGGCCCGAGGCATGGGCAGCAGCTCGGCCGCCTTGGTGGCCGGAGCCGCCTTGGCCGATGCCATCTCCGGCCACAAGCTAGGCCGCGACGGGGTTTTCCGAGTCACCGCAGCCCTGGAGGGGCACCCCGACAACGTGGCCCCTGCGGTCTATGGGGGCTTCGTGGCCGCCCTCGCCGACCCACCGCTGGCCCTGCCCCTGCCCCCGCCCCAAGGGCTGCTCTTCGTGCTGGGGGTCCCGGCTTATGAAGTGCCGACCCCAGAGGCCCGGGCCGCCCTACCCGAGAGGGTACCCCGCGCAGATGCGGTCTTCAACCTAGCCCGAAGCGCTCTCTGGCCTGCAGCGCTCTACTCTGGCCGCTACGAGGCCCTACGGGAAGCGGCTAAAGACCGCCTGCACCAGCCCTACCGGGCCCACCTGATGCCCGGCCTGGAAGGCGCGCTGGAGTCGGTGTACGCGGCAGGGGCCCTAGCCGCCTTTGTGGGCGGAGCAGGGCCTACCCTAGCCGCCCTGGCCCGCCCTGAACAGGTTGGGGACATCCGAGAGGCCATGCGGGCCTATGTGGGTGAGGGCACCACCCTGGTACTGGGCCTGGGCGAAGGGCTGCTTCACGGAACGAAGGACCCCTCTTTGGTGGCAGGGAGCGGTCCTCGCGAGGCCTGAGGGCTGGCCCCAGGAGGAGGAAGGTTGGAAGGCAGCTTTGGTACCATCCCGCTCAGCGACGTGGTTGAAATGGTGCACGCCAACCGCGCCACCGGGGTCCTGGAGGTGAACGCCGGCAGGCTTCCCCTCAGGCTGGAGTTCGTGGAGGGGGAGGTGGTGGGAGGAGGCATTCTGGACTGGGAGGGCCTGGAGGCCATTGCAACCTTTCCCCTGCACCCTACGGAGGGGCGCTTCCGCTTCAAGGCAGGCCACCTCTGGGGAACCCCCCTCATGCCCTTCAGGCTCTTTATGGGCGAGTGGGCCCGTCTGAACGACCAGTGGACCCGCTTTCGCAGTGTGCTGGACTCCCCCAGCCGGGTGCTGGAGACCCCTCGAGCGGTGGAGCCCTTCGCGGTCTTCGTGGGGGGCAGGAGCGTACGGGCCGCGGCCAAGCGCTGGGGCGTGCCGCTGATCATCGCCGCCGAGCGGGCCTGGCGGGGCCTGCGGGAAGGTGACCTAACCAAACTGCGCAAGTACGCCTGGTTTGCCCTGCGCATCCGCCATCCTTCGGCCTGGCGGACCCAGGCCGGCATCCGCAACCCTCAGGACATCACCGTGCTGCTGGACGGAAGCCGCAACCTGGGGGAGCTTATCCAAAGCGGCCTGTCCATCGCCCGGGTGCGCGAGTACCTGATCGAGCGAATCCTGAACGGCGAGCTGGAGCCTCCGGGTAGAGGCTGGCTACTGCGCGACCTCCTGTGGGAGCTCGAGGCGGAGCAGGGCCCCTAGCCTAGGGCCTGGTGGTAGATCCGCCCCCCCTTCACAACCAGCCGCAGGTGTTTTTCCGGCTCAGCAAGAACGCGGATGTCCTCCAGCGGGTTTCCCTCCAGAACGATAAGGTCGG
>NZ_JANXCG010000022.1 GCF_025060375.1 Meiothermus sp.
AGCCAGACCCCAGCCTGCAAGACCAAAAACCCAAGCAGGGCCGCGCCTACCCACCACCCCAGGCGCCACTCGAGCCCTTTGAGGCCGGTGGGGCCCATCCGGTAGGGCGAGGGGGTGGTGCCCTCCTCCAGCTGGGGCCAGCCCACCTCCAGGTAGGTGTAGTCTCCCCCCTCGTTGAGGAAGTCGATGGCCCGCACTGCCCCATCCCCTTCCTGGGCGGTGTAGCTGGCCCAGACCCGCCACACCCCGGGGGCCACCAGCTCCTTTTGCGTGGGCACCGGGTGGTGCCCCCTCTGGGTGAAGAAGGTGATCCTAAGCTGGGCCTCGCGGCCATCGTGCCGCAGGTAGAAGCTCTGGGTGTAGGTCTTGCCCGGCTCGAGGGGGTACCATCTATCGGTGAGGAACTCCCTGAACTCGCGCCCGCTGCTTGGGTTGTGGCGGGGGATGCGCCAGAAGCCCTCCTCCACAGGCTGGGCACCCCTGTGACCACCATCCTCGTGATTCCAGCCAAGCAGGTCGTAGAGGTAGGGGCCAACAGGGTTGACTTGAGTGGCTGGCGCTCTTGGTGCGATGTAGGAGGGCGGTTTCAGCGCGGGCACAAAGCCTGTGTAGGAGAACCACTGCCCCAGCGCCCCCAGCAACGCGAGCCCAGCAAAGGCCCAGCCCAGGTAGAGCCTGCGCTCGGCCAGAAGCCGCCACAGCCCCAATACCGCCGCCCCGGCGGCAAACCAGGGGGCCTTCAGCGGGAGCAGCGCGCACAGCGGCAGCGCAAGCCAGCTCCTCAATAGGCCCCCTTGCCGGCCAACACCACCCCAAAGGTGCGGGCCAGGATGTACAGGTCTAGCCAGACCGACCAGTTGCGCACGTAGTAGCTGTCCAGGGCAACCCGTTCGGCGTAGGTGGTGTCGTTTCGTCCGGAAACCTGCCAAAGCCCCGTCAGGCCGGGGGGAACCTTGGTGTAGAGAACAAAACTGGCCCCGTAGCGCTCCACCTCAGCCTCCACGATGGGCCGGGGACCTACCAGGCTCATCTCCCCTTTGAGCACATTCCACAGCTGAGGTAGCTCATCTAGGCTGGTCTTCCGCAAAAAGCGGCCGAAGCGGGTTATGCGGGGGTCGTCCTTCAGCTTTTGATCGCGTTGCCACTCCTCCTTGAGCTGAGGGTTTTCCTCGAGGTACCTAGCCAAGAGGTCCTCGGCATTGGGTGCCATGGTGCGGAATTTCCAGGCCCGAAAGAGCTTTCGACCCTGCCCCACCCGCAAGTGCGCGTAAAACACAGGTCCTCGGGAATCCAGCCTTACCAACAAGGCTAGCAGCATACTAACCAGCAGAATCACAGGCAGAGAAAGAAAGATAAGCCCTACATCCATGGTGCGTTTGATCAGCCTCGGGCCCTTCCTAAGGAGATTTTGGCGTATTTCGAGGCCCAGTAGCCCTCCAATATCCCTGGAAGCCACCCACAGGCTCGACAGACCAAACAAGTCCGGCACAACGATCAAGTTGGGGAAAAGGTTCCCGTGCTTCTCCAACAGGTCCAAGAGCTTGTTCCTGGGGACCCCCGGCATGGCTAGAATTGCGTGCTTCACCCCTGCTTGGGCGTAGCGCTCCGCCAGGTCTAGGCTCCCTTCCACCTGAATTGCTCCCACGGTCCGGCCATGCTTGCTGGGGTCGTCGTCCAGAACCGCCACTGGCTTTAGGCCCAGCCCTGGCTGGCGCTCGAGGGCCCGCACTACCACTTCCCCGGTTTTGCCAGCTCCTAGTACCAGCACCGGAACGCCCCACCAGGGTTTTCGGGCAAACAGCTCCCGCACCACCGCCCGCCCCAAGGGGACCAGCACCAGGGCCAGCGCCCAGGCAAACACAAAGGCTCCGCGCGAGTAGTCGGCCCCGGCCTTGTACATGAAGGTAGCTCCCCCAAGGACCAGAAACACCAAGCTGGTGGAGTAGCTCAGCCTACGCAGCTCCTCTGGTGGGGTTATCCCAACCCCATAAAGCCCTGCCAACGCGTAGGCTAGGGGGAATAGCATCACCATGGGCCAAAGGTCAAGATAAATATCCCAGAGTAAAGTACGATCCCACAGATATCGCAGGCCGATT